>JADGPJ010000019.1 GCA_017882505.1 Solirubrobacterales bacterium
GCGTCCTGATTTTCGCAGTGCCCGTCGGCGAGAGATGGAGTGTCAAAGGCGAAAATCCCAGCAAGCGCGAGAGACCCCCAACCCCTCCACGCCAAACCCGCGCAAGCCTCCCTGTGGAGTCGATCGCCTACCCGCAGTGCGCCAGCGAGTTTGCGTAGAAGCGCAGGTAGGCGGCCCAGTGCTTGTTCCAGTAGCTCCCTTCATGGCCGCCGGGCCAGGAGTGGGCGCTGAGGTCGGCTCCGTCGGCGCGCAGCGCCGAGACGAATCCTTCGTCATAGACGCGGAAGGGGTCTTCGGTCCCGTAGTCGTTCCAGACCCGTATGCCGCCGAACGCTCTCGGGTCCCCTTGGACCATCCTGACGACGTCGTTGCGTTCGAAGTCGGCGGCGTCGTCGAAGGCACCGGGGGCGGTTTCGCCGCCTTCGAACCAGAGCGCCGGCGAGTGGCCGCCGACGGCGCAGAAGCGACCAGGGTGCAGCAGCGCCAGGTCGTAGGCGCCGAAGCCGCCCATCGAGATGCCTCCGATCGCGATCCGGTGGGGATCGATGCCGAAGCGGCGGCTGACGGTCGGGATCACTTCCCGCATCACGTACCTGCCCCAGTCGCCTTCGGCGCGGTCGTGCCAGTAGCCGTGGTCGCCGCCGTCCGGGAAAGCGACCACGGGCGCCCGCGGCCCGAGCTTCGCCAGGCCCTTGAAGAAGTTCTCGTCTTCGACGGTGGTTTCCTCGGAGCCGCCGCGCCCGTGGAGGAAGACGAGCAGCGGCCGCTTTCCGGCCGCCGGCAGGCGTGGAGGTTCGACCACGTCGATGCCGAGGTCTTTGCCGACCGCCTTGCTGTGGATCGTCAGGTGGGTGACCTTGGCCCCGTGCTCGTCGACCGGCGCGAACACCGTCGCGGCGAGGACGAGGTAGATGGCGGCGATCGCGAACACGGTGAGGACGGCCAGGGCGCCCAGCCGGCGCCGTCGAATCCGGCGTCGCGTGGGACGGGGAGGACGGCTCATTGGCCGTCAGGTTAGTGTCGCGAGAGATGAGCGAGGGTTGGATCAACGTCGCCGATGCCGAGCGGCTCGCCGCCGAGAAGCTCGATCCCGGGCCGCTCGGGTATTTCGCCGGCGGCGCCGGGGACGAGGTGACCTTGCGGGACAACCTCGTGGCCTGGCGGCGCTGGCGACTGCGGCCGCGGGTGCTGAGCACCGACGTCAGCGCCGTCACGACCGCGACCGAGCTGCTCGGGGCGCCGCTCTCGATGCCGATATTGGTCGCACCGGTGGCCTATCAGCGCCTCGCGCACCCCGAGGGCGAGGTCGGGATGGCCGGCGCCGCCGCCGCGGCCGCAACGGCGATGTGTCTCTCGACGCTTGCGACGGCGCGGCCGAGCGAGGTCGCCGCCTCCGCCCCCCCGGGTCGGCGCTGGTTTCAGCTCTACTGCTTCGAGGACGAGGCGATCACCACGGCGCTGATGGACGAGGCCGTCGATTCCGGGTTCGAGGCGATCGTCGTCACCGTCGACCTGCCGCGCGGCGGCAACCGCGAGCGCGACGCCCGCACCGGCTTCAAGCTGCCGGACGGGCTGCACATACCGAGCGTGCGAGCGGCGATCGGTGACGACCGCGAGCTGCTGGTCGAGGAGACCTTCACGCTGATGAACCCGGCGCTCGGCTGGTCCGACATCGAGGCGCTGGCGGCGAGGTCGAGCGTGCCGGTCCTGGTCAAGGGCCTGCTCACCGCCGAGGATGCCGTGCTGGCGGTCGAGCACGGCGTCGCCGGGGTGATCGTCTCCAACCACGGCGGCCGCCAGCTCGACTGTGTCGAGGCCACCGCCGACGTCCTGGTGGAGATCGTCGACGCCGTCGACGGCCGCGCCGCGGTGCTGGTCGACGGCGGCATCCGCCGCGGCGTCGACGTCGCAATCGCGCTCGCCCTCGGCGCCGACGCGGTCCTGGTCGGGCGGCCGGCGCTGTGGGGGCTGGCGGCGGGCGGCGAGGCGGGGGCGAGGCGAGTGCTCGAGCTGCTGCAGGCCGAGCTCGAGCTCGGCCTGGCGCTCTGCGGATGCGCCTCACCGGCGGACCTGAGCCGGGACCACGTGCGCCGGGCACCGGCCACGTCCGTATATTCGGACCAGTGACTGGTTCCGGCGGCTTCTAGATGGCCCAGCGCATCCCCAGAGACGAATCGCTGAGCCGCGTTCACGGCGTCGGCGCGCTGTTCTCGGCGGCCTACGGCAACGTCGGCTCCTCGATCTACTACGCGCTCGGGGTCACCGCCGCCTTCGCCCTCGGCCTGACCCCGGTCGCCTTCGTCATCTCCGGCCTGATCTTCGCCGCCACCGCCGCGACCTACGCCGAGGCGACGGTGATCTATCCGGAGGCCGGCGGCTCCTCGAGCTTCGCCCGCCACGCCTTCAACGAGCTGGTCAGCTTCATCGCCGCCTGGGGGCAGATGCTCAACTACACGATCACGGTCGCGATCTCGGCCTTCTTCGTGCCCCACTACCTGGCGGTCTTCTGGCCCTGGCTGGGGAACAGCCCCGGCGACATCATCGGCGGCGCGGCGCTGATCGTCGGCCTCGCCCTGATCAACATCCGCGGCACCGAGGAGTCGGCGAAACTCAACCTGATCCTCGCCATCGCCGACCTCGCGACCCAGGCGGTGCTGGTCGGGATCGGCCTCGTACTCGTCTTCAGCCCGCAGGTGCTGGTCGACAACATCCATCTCGGCGTCGCCCCGAGCTGGAGCGATTTCGCCCTCGGCATCGCCGTCGGGATGATCGCCTACACCGGGATCGAGACGATCTCCAACATGGCGGAGGAGGCCAAGGACGCGGCGAAGACGATCCCGCGCAGCGTCGGTCTCGTCGTCGTCGCCGTACTCGGCCTCTACCTGCTGATCCCGATCGTCGCCCTGTCGGCGATGCCCGTCGTCAAAGACGCCGCCGGCCACTACTCGACCGCTCTCGGCACGACCTTCGCCGACGACCCGATCCTCGGCATCGTCGAGAACCTCGGGCTCTCCTCCGGCCCGACCGAAATCCTCCGCTACTACGTCGGCGTGCTGGCGGCGGTGATCCTGCTGATCGCCACCAACGCCGGCCTGATCGGCGTCTCCCGCCTCACCTACTCGATGGGCCAGCACCGCCAGCTGCCGGAGGGTCTGCGGCAGGTCCATCCCAAGTACCGAACGCCGTACATCGCGATCCTGATCTTCGCCGCGATCGCGATCGTCACCCTGATTCCGGGCCAGACCGACTTCCTGGCGACGATGTACTCGTTCGGCGCGATGCTCTCGTTCACGATCGCTCATGTGGCGGTGATCCAGTTGCGGCGCAAGAATCCTGATGTCGAGCGCACCTGGAAGCCACCGCTGAACTTCCGTGCCTTCGGCTTCGAGGTGCCCATCACCGCGGTCCTCGGCGGCCTCGGCACCTTCGCGGCCTGGATCGTGGTGATGGCGCTCAACCCGCGCACGCTGATCGTCGGCACCGGCTGGATGGCGCTGGGAATCGCCGTCTACGTCCTCTACCGGCGCAACCAGAAGCTGCCGCTGACCGAAACCGTGAAGGTGGTGACGCCGGAGCCGCTGGGGGTCGAGGAGGTCGAGTACCGCAGCGTCCTGGTTGGCTTCGAGGACGGCGAAGCCTTCTCGCCGGAGATGGTCGCGACGGCGGTCAAGCTCGCCTCCAAGCGCCGCCGCGGCATCCACGTCCACTCGATGCTGACCGTCCCCACCCACCTGCCGCTGAACGCCGAGATACCGGATCAGGAAGCCGGTGCCCAGCGCAAGGTCGAGGAGGCGAGGCTGATCGGCGGCCAGCGGGTCACCGGCCACGTCGCCCGGGTCCGGCCCGGCCAGGCCGGCTACTCGGTCGCCGAGGAGGCGAAAAAGATCAAGGCCGCCGCGATCGTGATCGGCCTGCGCCGTCGTGGCGGCGTGCCCCTCTACGACAAGATGCTGCAGACGGTGCTCGGCGAGCGGCCCTGCCGCGTCATCGTCGTCTCCGACCCCACCGACAAGCCGGTCGCGATCCCAACCGAAGCCCTGGCGGAGGTGGCGAAGTGAGCCCGGAGCGGGGGGCGGGGGAGCGCGTCTACCGCGGGGCGATAAGGGGGTTCTCGCTCGTCTTCATCGCCGTCGGGCTCGTCGTCTTGGTGGTGACCCTGGCCAACGGGGGTGGGCCGCTCTCGGTCGGGTTCCTGATGGGCATCGCCTTCGTTGGCGTCGGCGCCGGCCGGCTCTGGGTCGGATCGAGGATGGGGCAGTGAGCCAACCCGAGGGGGGGATGCCTCCGGGCGCGCCCGGCAAGGAGGGAAGGGAGGGAAAACTCCAGCGCGGCCTCGGCGTCCCCTGGCTCTTCGCCGCCGCCTACTCGGCGGTCGGCTTCTCGATCTACTTCGCCCTCGGCGTCGTCGCCGAGCGCGGCCTCGGGCTGACGCCGCTGATCTTCCTCGCCTCGGGCCTGCTCTTCGCCCTGACCACGCTCAGCTACGTCGAGGGCGGCGCGATGTTCCGTGAGCGCGGCGGCTCCTCAACCTTCGCCCGCCACGCCTTCAACGAGCTGATCGCCTTCGTCGCCGGCTGGGCGATTCTCATCGACTACCTGATCGTGATCGCCCTGGCGGCGCTCTCGGTGCCGCACTACCTGGCGCCGATCTCCGGCAGTTTCGACAAGCCGGCATTGGAGATCGGCGTCGCCGCCGCGGTGATCGCCGCGGTCTGCGTGCTCAACATCCTCAACGTCACCGGGCGTGGCAAACAGCGCTCTCTCGCGTTTCTGGCCCTCGCCGACCTCGGCCTGCAGCTGGCGGTGATCGTCGTCGGGCTACTGGTCGTCTTCCACCCCGACCGGCTGACCGCCCAGCTCGACCTCTTCACCCAGCCCAACTTCAAGGACATCGTCTACGCCGCCGTGGTCGCGATGCTCGCCTACGCGGGGATCGAGGCCGCCTCGGACCTCGCTCCCGACATCGAAGTCAACAAGCGCGACCTCAAGCGGATCGCCTCGCTGGGGGCGGTCGCGGTGCCCCTGGTGTACGCCGGTATGGCGGCAATCGCGCTGATGGCCGTGCCCGTGGTCGCCGGGCCGCACGGCCCGGAAACGGCGCTCGGCGGCCAATACCTCAAGGATCCGGTGCTCGGCGTCGTCTCCGCCTTCCACCCGCACTGGGTGGCGGAAACGATGCGCTGGATGGTGGCGCTGATCGCCGCCCCGGTCCTCTTCTGGGCCGCCAACACCTCGATGCTCGGCGTCTCCCGCCACATCTACACGCTGGCGATCAACCGCCAGATCCCGAGCTGGCTCGGCAAGCTCGAGAAGCGCAACGCGACGCCCTACGTCGCGATCACGATCTGCGGCTTCATCGCCCTCGGTCTGGTGATCCCGACCAACGTCAAGCTGCTGGCCGGGATCTACGCCTTCGGAGCGACGCTGGCGATCACGATCGCCCACCTCTCGATCATCCGCCTGCGGGTCAAGGCACCGGACAAGTCGCGGCCCTTCCGGATTCCGCTCAACGTTCGCTGGGGCGGGGCCGATCTGCCGCTGCCGGCCATCCTCGCCGCGATCCTCAGCGGCCTCGCCTTCATCAGCGTCCTCGCCTACCACACGACCGCCCGCTGGGTGGGGATCGGCTGGATGGCCTTCGGCCTCCTCTTCTACGTCGTCTACCGCAAGGTCTTCGAGGGGACGACGCTGACCAAGCGGGTCTCGGTTCCCGAGCACGCCCTGACCAAGCAGGTGCCGGAGGCCGAGTTCCGCAACATCCTCGTGCCTGTCTTCGGGACCAAGTTCGACGACGACATCGTCGCCACCGCCGGGCGCCTGGCGGCGGCCGAGCTCGAGGGCTCCGACGGCGGCGATTCCCACCTCGATGTCGTCTTCGTGATCGAAGTGCCGCTGACCCTGCCGCTCGACGCGAAGCTGCCGCAGGAGCGCGAGGACGAGGCCCAGCGGGCTCTGGCCCGGGCCCGCGAGGTCGGCGAGGAGTACGAGGACGTCGACGTCAATACCGAGGTGATCCGGGCCCGCAAGATAGGTGCCGGGATCCTCGAGGCCGCCCGGCGCGCCGGCTCCGAGGCGATCGTGATCGGCGGTGAGCCGCCGACCAAGATCCGCGGCGGCGCGATGATCGGCGGGATCGGCGCCGCCAAGCCGGCCGAGATCGGGGCCGCGACGGAGTACGTGCTGAAGAAAGCCCCCTGCCGGGTCCTGCTCACGGCACCGCCCGAACCCGAATAGCCCGGCGCATCCATCTAGTATCCCGGCCATGTTCATCGTCATCGTCGGCTGCGGCCGAGTCGGCTCATCCGTGGCCCGGGGAATGCTCCGCGAGGGACACGAAGTCTCGTGCCTCGATGAGGACCCCGAGTCGCACGCTCGCCTCGAGGTGGGCCTGGAGAAAAGCTGGGAGGACCTCGGCGGTCAGTTCACAGTCGGGGCCGGGCTCGAGATAGAGGCGCTGGTCGCCGCCGGGACCGAGAAGGCGGACGTCTTCATCGCCTCGACCGACGGCGACAACACCAACATCATCATCGCCCAGATCGCCCAACGCCGCTATGAGGTTCCGACCGTGATCGCCCGGGTGCTCGACCCGCTGCGGGCCGAGTGGTACCAGCGCCAGGGCCTGCACACGGTCTGCCCGACCCGGGTCGCGATCGACATGCTGGAGACCGCGGTCCGCGAGTCCGGCGGCCGCGACGGGACTCCCGACGACGCCTCGGAAGCCGCGTAGAGAGGGAGGTCCGGGTCCGCATGTACATCATCGTCGTCGGAGCGGGCAAGGTCGGCTGGAACCTGGCGCGGGAGCTGCTCGAGAAGGAGCACGAGGTGACGCTGATCGAGAGCGACCGCCGCCGCTACCTGACCGTCGAGCAGGAGCTCGAGCACAACGTCTCCTATGGCGACGCCTCCGAGCTCTGGGTCCTCGAGCGCGCCGGCGTCCAGCGCGCCGACATGGTCATCGCCGTCACCGGCGATGACGAGGACAACATGCTGATCTGCCAGGTCGCGCGCGAGAAGTACCTGGTCGACCAAATCATCGCCCGGGTCAACAATCCGCGCAATCGCCAGCACTTCGACCTGCTCAACGTCAAGCCGTCGGTCTCGGCGACCGACCTGATCCTGCGCCTGCTCGAGCATGAGGTGCCCGAGTACGGCCTCGTCCACCTGCTCGACCTGCAGGAGGAGCAGCTGGAGATCATTGAGATGCTGCTCGGCAAGGACTCCGGCCTGATCGGCCGCCGCGTCGGCGACCTCAGCATGCCGGAGGGAAGCCTGTTGATTTCGGTGCTGCGCTCGGGCAAGGGGTTCGTGCCGAGCGCCGACACCGTGCTCGAGGAAGGCGACGAGGTTCTGGCGGTGCTGGACCCCGGCAAGGAGGACGACCTCAAGCGGCTCTTCGGACCGGAAGGCGCCAGCGCCAACGGTGGCTGACCGCGAGGTCGACTTTCTGCTCATCGGCGGCGGCATGGCCTCTGCCCACTGCGCGGCGGAGCTGCGCAAGCGCGGTTCGGACGGATCGGTGCTGCTGGTCGGCCGCGAGCCGGAGCCGCCCTACGAACGTCCGCCGGTCTCCAAGGAGTACCTGCGCGGCGAGTCCGAGCGCGCCGACGCCTACGTCAACCCGCCCTCCTGGTACGAGGAGAACGGCGTCGAGCTGCTCACCGGCCGCAACGTGATGTCGCTCGACACCGAGGCGCGGACGGCGAAGATCCAGGGCGGAGAGGAGGTCGGCTTCGGCAAGGCGCTGATCGCCACCGGGGCGATGGTCAACATCCTCCGCGTCGAGGGCGCCGAGAACGAGGGCATCCACTACCTGCGCGCCTTCGGCAACTCCGACGCGATCCGCGCCGACGCCGAGGCCGCCGAGCACGTCGTCCTGATCGGCGGCAGCTACATCGGCACTGAGGTCGCCGCTTCGCTGTCCGCCCAGGGGACCAGGTGCTCGATCGTGGCGATGGAGGACGTCGCCCTCTCCCGAACCTTCGGCGCTGATGCCGGCGGCTGGTTCCAGTCGCTGATCGAATCGAAGGGAGTCTCCTTCCACGGCGGCGAGGAGCTCGAGGCCTTCGAGGGCGACGGCCGGGTCGGCGCGATCGTGACCAAGAGCGGGCTCAGCATCGAGTGCGACGCGGTCGTCGTCGGCGCCGGGGTCCGCGCTGACGCGATGCTCGCGCAGCGGGCCGGGCTCGAGGTCGACGACGGGATCGTCTGCGACTCGAAGCTGCAGACCTCGGTCGCCGGCATCTACGCAGCCGGCGACTGCTGCTCCTACGACAGCGTCGTCCACGGCCGGCGGTTGCGGGTCGAGCACTGGGACGTGGCGATGCAGCAGGGCATCCACGCCGCCGGAAACATGCTCGGCGAGGACCGCGATTATGACGTCGTCCCCTACTTCTTCAGCGATCTGGCGGACTGGGCAAGCCTCGAGTACGTCGGCCCCGCCCGGGACTGGGACGAGGAGGTCTGGCGCGGCGACCGCGACGGCGGCGAGTTCTCGGTCTGGTACCTGAAAGACGGCCGCGTCGCCGGCGCGCTCAGCGTCGGCCGCTCGGAAGACCTCGCCCAGGCGCGGCGGATGCTCGCCGACGGCGTCGACGTCTCAGCTGCCCGCGAGGCGATCGCCGACGCTGGCAGCGACCTCTCGTCGATCGGCTAGATATCCTCAGACGGTCTCTTTGCGCCCTGGTGTAATGGCAGCACGCCTCGCTCTGGACGAGGAAGTCGGGGTTCGAGCCCCTGGGGCGCAGCTCTAAGTACCTGCATAAGCGTCGATTCGCTCTGCTAGCGTCGCTCCGATGAGATCTTTCAAGTACCTGACGATCGCAATCTCGCTGGCCGGGCTCCTGGCGCTGGTCGCGGCCGGCTGCGGCGGCGGTGGTGGCAGCGAAAGCACCGCCACGGCCGAAAAGACGACCGAATCGAAGCCGACCCTGAGCAAGGAAGAGCTGATCACCCAGGGGGACGGGATCTGCGCCGAGGTCAACGTCGCGGTCAGCTCCGTCGGCTCCTCGGCCGCGGACACGCAGAGTCAGACCAGTCAGGTCGCCGACCTCTACTCCGGGATGGTGCAGAGGCTCAAGGATCTGGGCGCGCCGGCCGAATCCTCCGCCGAGTACACCGAATTCATCTCGGCCGCGGAAGAACTCTCGAAAGTCGAGGGGGAAGTGAAACTGGCCGCCGAACGCGAAGACACCACTGCACTGGGCGAAGCCGCGACCAGAGCCACTCCGGCCCTCGAAAACTTCGAGACGACGGCCGCCGTGTACGGATTCGAAGAATGCAGCGAAGGCCCGCATGCCCCGACCGTCGCGCCGTCGACCTCGGGCCCTGAATCCGAAGCCGAAGAAGGTGGCGTCGAAGCGGCCCCCGAAGAAATCGAAGAAATCGTGCCCGAAGAAGCGGCGCCCGAAGAAGTGGTGCCGGAAACCGGCGGTGCCGGCGGCGGCGAAATCGAAGAAGTCGCCCCCGAAGGCGGCGGCGAAAGCGGTGGGAGCAGCGGCGGCGTTGGTCCGGGTTGACCGGGGTCCGGCCCGGTCGCGGTCCGAGTTCAGCTCGACTCCGCGAAGTGAGGTCGGTCGCCTACGCGGCCGAGCTGTCGGACCAGGCACCGTAGAGCTGCGCGTAGGCGCCGCCCGCGGCGATCAACTCGTCGTGTGTGCCCTGCTCGGCGATCCGCCCGCCTTCGAGGACGACGATCTTGCCGGCACGCCGGATCGTCGAGAGGCGGTGGGCGATGACGATCGCGGTACGACCCTGGAGCAGGCGCTCGAGGCCCTTCTCGATCGTTTTCTCGGTCCGCACGTCGACGTTCGAGGTCGCCTCGTCGAGGATCAGGATCCGCGGCTCGGCGAGCAGGGCGCGGGCGAAGGCGACGAGTTGGCGCTGGCCTGACGACAGCTGCACGCCGCGCTCGCCGACCTCGGTCTCGATCCCCTCCGGCAGCGCCGTTACGAACTGGCTCGCGCCGACCGTGGCGACCGCGGATTCGATCTCCTCCAGGCTCGCCTCGGGCCGGCCGAAGGCGATGTTCTCGCGGACGCTGCCGGAGAAGAGGAAGCCCTCCTGGGGAACGATCCCGAGCTGGCGGCGCAGCGCCTGCTGGCGAACCCCGCGCAGATCATGGCCGTCGACCAGGACCCTGCCTTTCTGCGGGTCGTAGAAGCGGGCGACGAGCTTGGCGAAGGTCGACTTTCCGGCCCCCGTGGCCCCGACCAGCGCCAACGTCTGCCCCGGCGGCACGTGGAGATCGACGTCTCGCATCGCCCACGAGTCCTCCGCGGGCTCGGCATCGTCGCTGTAGGAGAACCAGACGCCGTCGAGCTCGATCTCACCCCTCAGCGTGCCCGGGTCGATCGCGTTCGGAGCGTCGACCATGTCGGGCTCGGTGTCGAGCAGGTCGAAGATCTTGTCGAGCGCGGCCATCCCCTGCTGGTAGGTCGTGTACAGCTGCGAGAGTTCCTGGATCGGTTCGAAGAAGGTCGCCAGGTAGCCGACGAAGGCGACGATGACGCCGATCTGGATCGCGCCTTCGATCGCCTGCTTGCCGCCGTAGAGCAGGATCACCGCGGTCCCGATCGCGGCCAGCAGTTCGACCGCGGGGAAGTAGGAGGCGTTGAGGTAGACCGTCTTCATGTTCACGGCGCGGTTCTGCTCGTTGAGGTCGGTCATCACCGCCTCGTGGCGGGGCTCCTGGCCGAAGCTGCGGACGACGCGGACGCCGCTCAGCGTCTCCTGCAGGTAGGAGGTGACTGCGGCGATTCGCTCCCTGGTCGCCCGGTAGGTGCCGGCGGAGACGATCCGGAAGACGACGCTGGCGACCGCGAGCAGCGGCAGGGTGATGAAGGTGACCAGGGCCAGCTGGACGTCGAGGAAGAGCAGGATGACGACGACACCGACCAGGGTCAGCGTGGCCGAGAACATCGTCACCACGCCCGAGGTGACGAGCTGGTTCAGCGCCTCGACGTCGTTGGTCATCCGCGAGATCAGCACGCCCGGGCTGCGGCGGGTGAAGAACCCGATCGACATCGACTGAATGTGGGCGAAGAGGCGCTCGCGCAGGTCCTGGAGGGCGCGGGTGCCGACCCAGCCGACCAGGTAGGTCTCGGCGTAGGTGCCGACCGCGTAGAGCAGCGCGGCGACGACGAAGGCGGCGACGGTCAGGTCGAGGGCGTTGAGGTCGCCGGTTTCGATCCCGGCGTCGATCGCCTTCCCGGCCAGGAAGGGAGGGGCGAGACCGGCACCGGTCTCGATCAGCAGCGCCACGAACATCAGCGCCATACGGCCGCGGTAGGGACGCAGCAGCCCGATCATCCAGCGCACCTTGCGCCCGCGCTGGTCCTCGCCCCGGACCAGGCGCCAGAGCGCCCCGAAGAGCAGGAAGACGTTGCGCAGCCTGTTGGTCCCGGGCTCGCGATCCCTCATAGCCGCGCCATCTCCTCGCGGCTCTCGAGGTCGCGCTGGAGGAAGACGGAGTCGGCGAGCCCGTGCTCGGCGATCTCGCGGTAGAAGCCACAGCCGGCGAGAAGCTCCTCGTGGCTGCCCCGGTCGACGATCCGGCCGCCGTCCATCACCACGACCTCGTCGGCCAGGGAGACGGTCGAGAGCCGGTGGGCGATGATGAACGTCGTCCGTCCCGTCATCACTTCCTGGAGGCCGGACTTGATCGCCCCCTCGGTGGTCGCGTCGACCGAGGAGGTGGCGTCGTCGAGGATCAGGATGCGAGGATCGGCGAGCAGGGCGCGGGCGATCGCGACGCGCTGGCGCTGGCCGCCGGAGAGGGTCAGGCCGCGCTCGCCGACTCGGGTCTCATAGCCGTCGGGCAGATCGCGGATGAAGCCATCGGCCTGAGCGCGCCGTGCCGCCGCTTCGATCTCCTCCATCGTCGCCTCCGAACGCGCATAGGCGATGTTCTCGGCGACACTGGCGGTGAAGAGGAAGCTGTCGTCGGCGACGAAGGCCACCTCCGAGCGCAGCGAGCCGACGTCGACCTCGCGGATGTCGGCGCCGTCGACCAGCACCGTCCCCTCGCTGGGGTCGTAAAGGCGGGCGATCAGTCCGACCATGCTGGTCTTGCCGGCGCCCGAGGGGCCGACCAGCGCCACCGTCTTGCCGGCCTCGACATGGAGGTCGACTTCGGTCAGGGCATCATGGGCTTCGCCTCCGTGAGCGCGTGAAGAATCAGATATGGGCCCGCGCTCACTCCGACTCGCAGGGGCCGAGCCGTCGTAGCGCAGCGTCACCCCGCGCAGCTCGACCTCGCCGCCGCCCGCCGGCAGCGCCGGGGCCCCGGGCGGGCTCTGGATCGCCGGTTCGCGGTCGATGATCTCGAACATCCGGTTGCCGGAGGCGACCGCGCGCTGGGCCATCCCCATCGCCATCCCGAGCATCCGCATCGGCCCGGCGAGCATCACCATGTAGGTGTAGAAGGCGGTGAAGTCGCCGAGGCTGAGGGTGTTGTTGATCACCTCGCGGCCGCCGAACAGCAGCACCAGGGCGATGCCGATCTGAGGCAGCAGCCCGATCAGCGGCGAGAAGAACGCCTGCAGCCGGGTCGAGTAGATGCTCTGGTCGAAGACCCGGGCGACGGAGCGCTGGAAGCGGTGCAGCTGGTGTTCCTCACGGGCGAAGGCCTTGACGATGCGGATCCCGGAGACGTTCTCCTCGGCCTCCGCGGTCAGCTCGGCGATCCGCTGCTGCACCTCCTGCAGCGCCGGCCGGGAGATCCGGTTGTAGCGCGAAGCGGTGTAGACGACGAAGGGGGCCGGAATCAGCGCGATCAGCGTCAGCAGCGGGTTGATCGCGATCATCACCGCGCTCGCCAGGACGATCGTCAGCAGGTTCTGGGTGATGAAGATCAGGCCGTAGCCGAGGAAGAAGCGGATCGCCGAGAGGTCGACCGTCGCCCGCGACATCAGCTGGCCGGTCTGCTGGCTGTCGAAGAAGCCGAGATCGAGCTTCTGCAGGTGGGCGTAGAAGACCTGGCGCAGGTCGAATTCGACCGCCAGCGAGACCTTGCCGGCGACGAGGCGCCTGACCACGGTCAGTCCCAGCCTGAGGATGCTGGCGCCGACGATCGCCAGGGCGAGCGGCAGCAGGTCCGGCTGGTTGCCGTCGCGGATCGCGTTGACGGCCCGCCCGACCAGCCACGGGATCAGCACCGTCATCCCCATCGCCGCCCAGGCGAACGCCAGCGAACCCCAGAGCGAGGCCCTGTAGGGACGGAGGTAACCCAGCAGCCGGCGGTACGTACGCATTACTCCTCACTATACAAAGTGAAGTGGTGCTCCTCGGCGGGGTGGGAGGGGGTCGGCGTGTCCCTCCTGCTTGCTGGGATTTTCGCCGTTAACGCCCCGTCTCTCGCCGACGGGCACTGCGAAAATCAGGACGCCGCCGCGCTGGAGGGACACCCCGGTCCCCTCCAACGAAGCCGACGAAGAAATTTCAGCTGGCGAGGGACGGGGCATGCCGGTGGTCTCAGCTGGCGAGTTCTTGCCTCGGCTTGTTGCTGAGCTTGCGAGGGTCCGCGCCCTTGCCGATCCTTCGAAGCTCTGTGCTGTTCGAACCCCGCAGGAGGGGTTCGCGACTCAGCGCAGACTCGCCGCGGCCTTGGCGCTTGGGACTTTGCCCTTGGCACAGGGTTTCGGGCCGTGGCCGGGATGGGGGAGGATCTGGAAGTTGGTGACGGCGTGGAAGGGCGTCGTCGCGCCGTTGTTCTGGGCGAGGTTGACGATCATCCGGTAGAAGCCGGGGCGAAGGCCGTGGTAGTAGATCTCCGGCCGGGTCCCCGGCGAGTAGCTGCCGGCGGTGCCGATCTCTTCGGCGAGCACGCCGTTGGGTCCGGAGTACTGCGCGTAGTCGAAGGAGGCTCCGATCAGGCGGCCTTTGCCGATCGGGCTGTTGATCGCGTGCAGCAGTTTGACCGGGTCGACGCAGTCTGGGACCCGGTTGAGCCTGAAGCGGAGGTGACCCTCGCCGAGCTGCGGCTCGCGGCCGAACTGGCGCGGGGCTAGGCGGAAGTTTTCGACCGCGACCTTGACCACGACCGCGCGACTGGACTGGCGGGCGCCGTTGCGGGGCGAGACGATCGAGACCGTCGGTTCGCCCGCGCCCGCAGCCGCAGCCGCGGCCGCAGCCGCAGCCGCGGGTTGCGATTCGTCGGTGCCGCCGAACAGGAGGGCAACGGCGACGGCGACGGCGGTGACCGCAAGAGCTGCCATTGTTGATCTCCGTCGGGGCATTGGGAGAGGGAACATTACGCGCAACTTCCAGATCTCAATCTCACAGGTCGCCCTCGCCGCCCTCGTCATCGCCCTCGGGCTCGTCATCGCGGCTCCCGCCGCCCTGGCGGCGGGCTTCGCCAGCCACGTAGACCCCTTCGCCGGCACCCGTGCGGGCCCGGGAACCTTTGGCGGCGGGCACAACTTCCCCGGCGCGTCGGTTCCGTTCGGAATGGTTCAGTGGAGCCCCGACACGACGCCGGCGGACACGCACCTGGGTGGCTACAACTACCGCGACAACCACCTCAAGGGCTTCAGCCTCACGCATCTCAGCGGCGCCGGCTGCTCGCTCTATGGCGATTTTCCCTTCCTCCCCACGACCGAGCCGATCGAGGGCTCGCCGCAGGGATCGGGCCCGGGTCTGGACGGCAACTTCCAGCCCGGCTTCTCGCACGCCGGCGAGTCCGCCCGCCCCGGCTACTACTCGGTTCGCCTCAACCCGGCCCACGGCGGCGCCATCGACGCCGAGCTCACCGCCACGACGCGAACCGGCATGGCCCGGTTCACCTTTCCCTCGAGCCCACACGCCAGCGTTCTGATCGATGCGGGCGGCAGTGCCCAGCCCGACGACTTCGCCGAAGTCCAGCTCGATCCCGGCGCCCGTGAAATCTCCGGGACCGCCTCGAGCGGGCTCTTCTGCGCCCAGCGACCGCGTTATCGGGTCTACTTTGCGGCGGTCTTCAACCGTCCGTTCAGCGAATACGGCAGCTGGGAAGGCAGCCTGCTCAAGCCCGGCTCGACCTCGGCCAGCGCCAGCCAGACGCCCGCCGCCAACCCGCGGAACACCGCCGCCGCAGGCGCCTATGCGAGCTTCAATACCGACAGGAACAGGGTGGTGCTGGCCCGGGTCGGCGTCTCCTTCGTCAGCGTCGAAGACGCCCGGGCGAACCTCGCCGCGGAAAATCCCGGGCACGCCTTCGGAGCGGTCGCAGCGAGGGCGCAGCAAAGCTGGAACTCCTCGCTCGGGCGGATCCGCGTCAGCGGCGGCTCGGCCTCGCATCTAAGGAGCTTCTACACGGCGCTGTACCACGTGTTCCTGGCGCCGCGGACCTTCAGCGACGTCAACGGAGCCTATCCCGGCATGGACGGCCAGATCCACAACGCCGGCAAGCACATCCAGTTCGCAGACATCTCCGGTTGGGACATCTACCGGACCGAGGTGCAACTGCTCTCGATCCTCGCCCCGAAGCGGGCCGCCGACCTGATCCGCTCGTTGCTTGCCGACACGCGCCAGAGCGGTTGTCTGCCGCGCTGGCCTTACGCGAACGGTCAGAGCATGACGATGGTCGGTGACTCCGCCGCCCCGATCATCGCCTCGGCCGCGGCATTCGGCGTCGGCGGCTTTGATAAGCAGATGGCCCTGGAAGCGATGGTCAAAGGGGCGACCGAACCGTGCCACAGCGCCAACGGCGAATACGTCGAGCGCCAAGGGTTGGCCGCCTACCTGGCAAGCGGATACGTGCCTTTCGAACTCGACACCAACACCGGCAACGCCAACTCGATCTACGGCAGCCCCGAAGCGGTCTGGGGCTCGGCGGCGACCTCACTCGAGTACTACGTAGACGACTTCGCGATCGCCCAGTTCGCCGCCCGCTCGCTCCACGACCACTCCACGTACGCGGCGTTCATGCGTCGGTCCGGCGACTGGCGTCGCCTCTACGACCCCACCAGCGGGATGATCGAGCCGCGCCTCGCCAGCGGCGCCTTTCCGAACCCGTACGACAACCTCACGGGTGGTGGGTTCGTCGAGGGCGACTCAGCCCAGTACACCTGGATGGTGCCCCAGGACCCCGCCGGGCTCATCGGCCGCATGGGCGGACGGGAAAAAGCAGCCGCCCGACTCGCGTACTTCCTGCGAGACCTCAACGGCGGATCGGGCGGGCCCTACACCGATCACGCGTTGCTCGGCAACGAGCCGACCCTGCAGACGCCGTGGCTGTACGACTGGATGGGCAGCCCCTACCGCACCCAGGAGGCGGTGCGCCGCGCCCTCACCCTCTACAGCCCCACCCCCGACGGCTACCCCGGCAACGACGACCTGGGGACGCTTTCGGCCTGGTACGTGTTCTCCGCTCTGGGCCTCTACCCGGAGGTTCCCGGCGTCGGCGTCCTGGCGATCTCCAGCCCGCTCTTCGGCCACACCGAAGTCCGCCTTCCGCACCGTCGGCGCGCCTTGCTCACGGTCAGCGGTCACGGGAAGTACATCCGCTCCCTCGGCCTCGGCGGGCACGCCTACCGGCGTCCCTGGATCGGCTACTGCGAACTGGGCGCCGGCGCCAAGCTTGAATACCGGTTGAGCAGGCGCCCAAACCGCCACTGGGGGACCGCCGCCGCGGCCTCGCCGCCTTCCTACGGCCCCCAGCGCAGCATGCCCAAGAGCACCTGCGGCCCATGAGCGCGGAATTTGCGCCTTTATGCCCGCCTTAGGCGCCCTTGATCTTCGGCTCAGCTCGCGGGTCAATCTTTAGGCGGTGAGCATCAATGCCGTCGCCCCAGTGCCAGCCTCCGAGGCCGGTACTGAGTGGAAGGCGGCGCCGCGTCCCAACGCGCGCCGCTCGGCCGTGCTCTGGGTTCTCGCCGGCCTGACCGCGGCCGGCGTCGCCATCCGCCTCTGCACGCTCGGCCTGCAGAGCTACCACCACGACGAGGTGATCACCGCCGGCCGGGTCCTCGGCGGCAGCTTCGGCCACATGCTCCACGAGGTGAAGACGAGCGAGTCAAACCCGCCCCTCTACTACGTGCTCGTCTGGGGCTGGTCGAAAGCGCTTGGGACCGGCGAGGTCGGCCTGCGCTCGCTCTCGGCCCTGTTCGGGGCGGCGACCGTGCCCGTCGGCTACCTGATCGGGCGCCAGCTCTCGACGCGACGGGTCGGCCTGATCCTGGCGGCCCTGCTCGCGTTCAACCCGATGCTGATCTGGTACTCGCAGGAGGCGCGCTCCTACGCACTGCTGGTCTTTTTCGCCGCGGTCTCCCTCTATTTCTTCGTCAGGGCCCTAGATACGCGTCGCGGTCGCGATCTCGGGCTCTGGGCCGCCGCCTCGGCGCTGGCGCTGTGCAGTCACTATTTCGCCGTCTTCGCGGTCGGGATCGAGGCCGTTTGGCTGCTGGTGGCGCTGCGCTCGAGCTGGCGGCTCGTCCTGCCCGCGGTCGCGGCAGTGGGTGCGGCCGGTCTCGCCCTGCTGCCGCTGATCGCCGCCCAGGTCAATCCGAGCCACCTCGGCTGGATCGAAGGGAGCCCGCTCTCGAAACGGCTGCTCGAGACCGGGGTCAGCTTCCTGATCGGCGAAACCGGGTGGGTGATCGCCGAGCCGCCGCGGGACCGCTACGCCCTGGTGCCGGTGGTGCTGTTCGCGGCCGGAATCGTGCTGGTCCTGCTGCGCGGCAGCCGCCGCGAGCGCCGCGGCGCCTCGATCGGCGCGGTGATCGGGCTCGGCGTGATCGGCCTGGCCTCGCTCGCGGTCCTGTTCGGCAAGGACTACGTGGTCGAGCGCAACCTGCTCCCCGCCCTGATCCCGCTCGGGGTGGCCGCGGCGGTCGGGTTCGGCACCGGCGGCGCCCGCCGGTTGGGCTTGCTGCTTGCGGTCGCCCTCTGCGCCTACTGGCTGGCTTTCGACATCTACGTCACCCAGACTCCGAACCTCCAGCGCCCCGACTACCGCGCTCTCTCCGGAGAACTGGGAGCGGCGAGCGGCAGGAGGGCGATCGTCACCTGGCGGCTCGCCGCCGACCCGGTCCGGTGGTACCTGCACGATCACGCGCTGCGTATGCTCGGGGGAAAGGAACCCGTGAGCGAAGTCGATCTAGTCAGCAAGCCTCGCGGCGCCGTTTCGGCCGTTAAGCTGCCAGCCTCCTTCCGCCTTGTTCAGCGGCGGCGACTCGACCGGCTGACCCTGACCCGCTACCGATCGAGATACCCGATGCCACTCTGGTTTCACACCCTCCGCGCCCTGCCGACCGGATTCGGCGTGAACGCCGTAGTCCTCGATGGGCCCCGCTTCAAACCGGCGGCCCCGGCCGCGCCGCGCCGCGCCGCGGCCGCTCTGCGTCCGCAGATCGGGCTCAGCCAGAGGCTGGTGGCGCGATGAGTAGCGCCTCCGAGCTCGCTTACCGGTTCGGGACCGCCGCCCGACAGCCCGCCAACTGGGTGCAGCTGTTCAAATTCGGCCTCGTCGGTGGCTCCGGCTACCTGATCAACCTCGGGGTGTTCGCCCTGCTGGCCGGAACCGTCAGCGTTCACCATCTGCTCGCCGCGATCGGCGCCTTCTGCGTCGCGGTGACGAGCAACTTCCTCTGGAACCGTTACTGGACCTTCGGTCCCGGGGACGGGCTGGCGCGCTTCCAGGCGGTCCGCTTCTTCATCGTCAGCCTCGCCTCGCTGGGTCTCAACCTTGCTGTTCTCGAGGCGCTGATCGCCTCCGGCAGCGTCGGGGAACTGGCGGCGCAGGCGATCGCGGTCGCCGTCGCGATGCCTTTCAACTTCCTCGGCAACAGGCTCTGGACCTTCGCCTGAGCGTCGTCCCGGCTTTCGCAAAAACTCCGCTGAGTTAGCCTTGAGCGCGAGATGAGCAAGCAGAAGCCGAGCTACGACGCGGGCCGGATCGAGCCGGCCAGACAGGCCGCCTGGATCGAGCGCGGCGACTTCGAGGCGCCGCGGCCGGCCGCCGGACAGGCGCGGGTCTACGTCAAGCCTTCGAGCCCGTTCACCTCCGGCAACCTGCACATGGGTCACGTTCGCGACTACTCGATCGGCGACGCCTATGCCCGCTTCCGCCGCGCCCGCGGTGACGCCGTCCTCTTCGGCTTCGGCTTCGACGCCTTCGGCCTGCCGGCTGAGCTGGCGGCAATCGAGCGCCAGGAGCCGCCGGCCGATTGGGTGGCGCAGTGCGGCGAGCGGATGCTCGACCAGATGAAGCGGCTCGGGTTCTCCTTCGACTACGACCGCGTCTTCTACAGCTCCGACGAGGGCCAGTACCGCTGGTCGCAGTGGCTGTTCCTGGCCCTGCTCGACGCCGGACTGATCTACCTCGACGACGCCACCGTCGACTGGTGCGACACCTGCCGCACCACCCTCGCCTCGATCCAGGTGGAGGACGGGCGCTGCTGGCGCTGCCACAACGAGGTCCGCCTGATTCGCCGCCCAACCTGGTTTCTGCGCATCACCCCGTATCTCGAGGAGAACGACGCCAACACCGACGAGCTCGAGAACTGGGACGACCTCGCGCTCGCGACCCAGCGCTACATCCTCGGCCGCAGCGACGGGGTGGAGCTCGACCTCGAGGGCAGCGGCGGCCCGCTGACGGTCTTCAGCCCCCACGGCGACGCGGTCGGTCTCGCCGGTTTCGTCCTGCTCTCGCCGCGCCACCCCGCGGTCGACGCCTGGGTGAGCGACGCCGAGGTTGGTGAGCAGCTCGAGCAGATGCGCTCGGGCGGCTGGGATCGCAGCGCCCGCGACGCTCGCTCGGTCCCCGTGCTCGACACCGGAGGCAGCGTCAGCGCTCCCGACGGCACCGATCTGCCGGTCCTGATCTCACCGATCGTCGACGCCCGCTTCGGGCCGACCGCGGCCTTCGGCATTCCCGCCGTCGACGAGGCCGATCGCGACGTCGCCGCCCGCTTCGACCGCGTCGCCTCCTGGCGGGAGCCGGAGGACGGCGAGGACCCCGTGGCCCCGCCGGTGGACGGCGCCCGCCCGGCGAAGCGCTACCGCGCCAACGACTTCTCGATCTCACGCCAGCGCTCCTGGGGTACGCCGATCCCGGTCATCCATTGCGAGGATTGCGGCCCGGTGCCGGTGCCCGAGGCCGACCTGCCGGTGGTGCTTCCGCGTGACATCAAGCCGACCGGCGAGGGCAACCCGCTGGCCGAGCGACCGGACTTCGTCGATGTCGCCTGCCCCAAATGCGGCGTCCCGGCCAGGCGTGAGACCGACACCCTCGACTGCCATTTCGACGCGCTCTGGCTCTGGGTCCCGGCGGCGGTCCCGCCCGAGGCCCGCGAGAAGCAGATGTTCGACCACCCCGACCTGCGGGAGTGGCTGCCTGCCGAGCGCCTGGTCGCAGGCGGCGACAGCGGCGGCTTCGTCTTCGACCAGCGCATCGTCACCAAGGCGCTGCGCGATCGCGGCACCTTCGACTTCATCGAGAACGGAGAGCCGTTCGCCGGCTGCCTCTTCCACGAGATGGTGATCGCCGACGGGCGCAAGATGAGCAAGCACCTCGGCAACGTCGTCAACCCCGACGAGCTGGTCGAGCAGTACGGGGCCGACACCGTGCGGCTGGCGATCCTCTACGCGGCGGGGCCGGCGAAGACGCTGAACTGGAGCGCCGGAGCCCTGCGCTTCGCCAACCGCTTCCTGCGCAACCTCTGGACCTACTCGCAGGACCGCATCGCGGCGCTCGAGGACGCCCGGCACGACGAGGCGGCCGCCGCCGATACCGAGCACATGCGCGACCGCCTCGGCAAATGGTGCGACAACGGCCTCGAGCGGATCACCGCCGACATCGAGCAGCTGCAGATGCACAAGGCAATCCGCAACCTCACCCGGCTCTTCGAGCGGATCCAGGACTTCGAGAAGAGGGTGGTGAAGCGCCGCGGCCAACTCGACCGCGCCGACGCCGAGGCGCAGATCGCCGCTCTGGTCCTCCTCGCGCAGGCGCTGGCGCCGTTCGCGCCGCACGCCGCCGAGGAGCTGCTGATCGCTTCCGGCAGGGGGGACGGGCCGGACCTGCTCGGCGCCTGGCCCGAGCCCGCGGCGATACCGGTTTCCGCCGCCGGCGCGGCGAGTCCCTGAGCGCTCGACCCCTTGCCTTGGGGTGGCAAAGGAGGACCGGTCTTGACGCGCCGGCAATGTCGGCGCCGCTCCGCCTCACTTCACCGACTTCTCAGCTGGGGCGAGGGGCTTGCCTGACGTCGAAGCGACGCTGCTGGGGAAGCCAGGAGATGCCGGCGCAGAGCTCGGCCGGGGTCGTCTCCAGGGCGCCGGCGAGCTTGACGATCGTCCCCAGACGCGGCTCGCGTCCCGCCCGCTCCAGCAGCGAGATCTCGGTCCGGTGCAGATCGCAGCGATTGCCCAGCTCTTCCTGGGAGATCCCGACCTTGACGCGGGCCTGGCGAAGGTTGACGGCAAAGCGCTCCTGGGGGCTCACGGCGGTGATTCTTCGGGGCCGACGACAGAAACTCTACAGACAGTAGGCTTCCTCAGCCTGGCGCGGGCCGCCGGTTCCGCTACCTTCCAGTCTGCGCCGCAACGAAGATCTCCGGATATTTGCGCAGGGGTCGTTGAGCGCTGACAACCTATGTGTTATACCCGTGCGAACAATGGAAGAGCGCCGAAAGTGACCTTGGCCCAGGCGGTCGGGTTCGCGGCAGCAAAGGAGGAGTCATGAGTGACGCGGTCGATCCGCATCTGGGAGGCCCCACCGGGCCACGAACCAGCTCCTGCGCCACTGAACTCATCTGCCGCGATTGCGGCTACCGGACGCCGCTGCTCGACACCGCCTTCAAGTGCCCCGCCTGCGGCGAGGGCCTCGACATCGACTATGACTACGGGCGGGCGAAGACGCTGATCGCCGAGCGCGGCCCCGACCAGCGCCCCCTGAACATCTGGCGCTTCGAGGAGCTGCTGCCGATCACCTCGCGCAGTGCCCAGTCCAGGGTCGGTCAGTTCTCCGGCAAGACGCCGCTGATCCGCGCCGACCGGCTCGGCGCCGAGCTCGGCCTGCGGAACCTCTACCTGAAGGACGACTCGACCAACCGGCCGACCCTCTCCTACAAGGACCGGGTGGTCAGCGTGGCGATCGCCCGGCTGCTCGAGCTCGGCAAGGACGAGGTCGGCTGCGTCTCGACCGGCAACGTCGGCACCGCGGTCGCGGCGCTCGCCGCCAAGGCTGGCGCCACCGCCTACATCTTCTACCCGGGCAACATGGAGAAGGGCAAGGCGAAGGCCTGCCGGGCGCTGGGCGCCCAGGTCTGCCAGCTCGACGGCAACTACGACCAGGCCAACCGCGCCTGCCGCGAGCTCTCATTGGCCAGCGGCATCGAGTTCGCCAACATCACCCTGCGGCCGTTCTACGCCGAGGGGGCGAAGACGATGGCCTTCGAGGTCGTCGAGGAGTTCGACTGGGTCTCCCCGGACCATTTCGTGATCCCGGCCGCGGGGGGGACGCTCTCCTCGCGCGTCCACAAGGGGCTCAACGAGCTTGAGCTGGTCGGGCTGGCGGAGACCGCGGGGACCAAGATCAACATCGCCCAGGCGAGCGGCTGCGGGCCGATCGCCAGGGCCATCCTCGAGGGCGGCGAGATCCATCCCCAGACCCCCGAGACGGCGGCGCACTCGCTGGCGATCGGCGCTCCCGGCGATGGCGCTCTCGTCGTCGACGCCGTCCGCAGTCGCGGCGGCTCGGCCGCCACCGCTTCGGACCCGGAGATCTTCGAGGCGATCGACCTGCTCGGCAAGACCGAGGGCATCCTCACCGAGCCGGCCGGCGGCACCACGGTCGCCTGCACCGCGCGGCTCGCCGCAGAGGGGAAGATCGGCGCCGACGACACCGTCGTCGCCGTGATCAGCGGCAACGGGTTGAAGACGCTTCAGGAGCACCCCGACAAGCCCTGGCCGGAAATGGTCAGCTGCGACGCCGAAACGATGGGCGAGATGCTCAACGACTTCCGCCAGGCGGCCGCGGCCGCGCTGCACTGAGCGGAAGGGGAGTGGGCGACTGGCGCGATCCCGGCGCGCTGCCGGTCGCTGCGCCCGTCGTTCGCGTGAGCGATCCACCGTTTGTCGCGGGCGTCTCCCACCGCACCGTGCGGGCGCGGGGAATCGACTTCCACGTCGCCGAAGCCGGCGCCGGCGACGACGTCGTGCTCTGCCTCCACGGCTGGCCGCAGCACTGGTACGAGTGGCGCCACCTGATGCCGGCGCTAGCCGACCGCCACCGGGTGCTGGCGCTCGACCTGCGTGGCTTCGGCTGGTCCGACGCCCCCCTCGACGGCTACGAGAAGGAGGAGATGGCGGCGGACGTCCTCGCCGTCCTCGACGAGCTCGGCCTCGAGCGGGTGAAGCTGGTCGGCCACGATTGGGGAGGCTGGATCGGCTTCCTGCTCTGCCTGCGGGCGCCGCAGCGCTTCGAGCGCTTCCTTGCCCTCAACATCCTGCCGCCTTGGGTCAGTGCCCGGGCGATGGCGCCGCACCTCTGGCGCTTCTGGTACCAGTGGCTGGTCCTCAGCCCCGGGGTCGGCTACCGCCTCCATCGCAGCGGCAAGTTCGTCCCGAAAGTGCTGGTCGGCGCCTCGACCAGGCGCGAGTCCTGGGACCAGCAGACGCTGAGCTGCTTCGCAGACAACCTCGCCGAGCCGGCCCGGGCGCGGGCGGCGGTGCAGATGTACCGGGTCTTCAACCTGCGCGAGGCGCCGGCGATCATGCGCGGCCGCTACGCCCACCAGATGCTGACCGTGCCGACCCGCCTCGTCTTCGGCACCGACGACGCCGCCCTGCGCCCTGAGCTCCTCGCCGGCTACGAGCGCCACGCGGAGGACATGAAGGTCGAGCTGGTCAAGGGCTGCGGCCACTTCATCGCCGACGAGCAACCGGAGCTGGTCGCCGCCCGGGCGCGTGAGTTCTTCGCCGCGAGCAGGCTCGGAGCGGTCGTAGATCCCTCCGGATAACGGAAGGAACTACGACCGCTTGGCGTCAGGAGCGGATGCGCGCCTCCTCCAGATCGAGGTCGCGCTCGATCTGGCGCATCGTCGTGTTGCGCAGTCGGCCGGCGCTGCGCAGGTTGAGCAGTTCCTCGCGCTCGATCCCGATCAGCTCCCGCCGCAGCTCGCCGTAGTCGGCGATCCGCTGCTCGCGCGCCGCCGTCTCCGGGTCCTCGCCGCCGAGCACCATCTGGCACATGCGGAAGCGGCCGCGGTAGAGGTCGCGCAGGCGCTTCAGCTGCGACTCCGAGGCGCGCTCCTCGGCCTCGATCTGGTCGAGGCGGTCGAGCGCCGACTGGGCTGCCTCCATCCGCGCCACCGCCTCCTCCTCGCTCCACCGCCGCGGCTCCTCAAGCTTCAGGGCGCGGACGATGAACGGAAGCGAGAGGCCCTGGCCGACCAGGGTGACGAGGATCAGGGCGAAGGTCAGGAAGATGATCTGCGGCCGGGCGCCGACGCTGAGCGGCACCGCCAGCGCGGCGGCGAGGGAGACGGCGCCGCGCATGCCGCTCCAGCCCACGGCGAAGCGCTGGCCGGCGGTCTCGCCGGCGTCGGAGCCCATTGCGAAGACGAAGGCGAGCCGGACCGAGATCGAGACGGCGGCGATCGCCGCCACCGGCAGCAGCAGGTCGCCGACGCCGGCGGGGCTCTGGTTGAGGGCGTCGACGACTCCCGGAAGCTGCAGCCCGAGCAGGACGAAGAGGGTGATCTCCAGCCCGAAGACGAGCACGCCCCAGAAGGCGACGGCGCTGAGACGGATGTCGGCGTCGAGCGAGCGCGGCGACTGGTAGCCGCCGTAGACGCCGGCGACGACCGCCGCCAGCACCCCGGACACGTGCAGCTGCTCGGCGCCGACGTAGGCGCCGTAGGCGGTGAGGACGGAGAGGAAGATCGAGAGCCCGCCGTCGGTCTGGCGGCGGACTACGAGGTTGGAGAAGGCGCCGACCGCGAGACCGACGGCGATCCCGCCGGCGGAGATGCCGATGAACTCGAGCACGGCGCCACCGAAGCTGAAGGCGGTGCCGGTGGCGACGCCGATCGCGATCCGGTAGAGGACGAGAGCGGTGCCGTCGTTGATCATCGACTCGCCTTCGACCAGCAGTCGCACCCGCTCGGGTGCCCCGAGCCGGCGGAAGATCGAGGTCGAGGAGACGGCGTCGGTGGGGGCGAGGATGGCGCCGAGGACCGCGGCCTCGGCCCAGCCGAGTTCGGGGACGAGGGCGTGGGCGACGAGGGCGACGGCGGCGGCGGTGACGAAGACGAGGCCGACCGAGAGCAACGCGAGCGGCCGCATCAGCGCCCGCAGCTCGAGCGGCGAGGTGCGCCAGCCGGCGGCGTAGACGAGCGGCGGCAGGAAGACGAGGAAGACGACGTCGGGGTCGAGTTCGATTTCCGGCAGGCCCGGGATCAGCGCGATTCCGAGGCCGCCGACGACGAGGACGATCGGCGCCGGGATCTTGCCGAAATCGGCGAGGCGGACCAGCAGCGCCGCCGCCAGCAGCAGGATCAGGACGGACTCGACGTCGTGCACGAGCACATAACATCGAGTTCCGTGGACGAACGACTTTCACCCCCGCTGGAGGACGTCGATCACCTCCGCGGCGAGCGCTCCGCTCCGCTCGAGTTGGTGATGTTCGGCGACTTCCAGTGCCCCTTCTGCCTCGGCGCCCAGTCGGTCCTGCGCCGGGTCCGCGAGCGCCTCGGAGACCGCCTGGTCTTCGCCTTCCGCCACCTGCCGATCGTCGAGCGCCACCCTCTGGCGCTGATGGCCGCGCAGGCGAGCGAGGCGGCGGCGGCCCAGGGCCGCTTCTGGGAGTTTCACGACGCCCTCTTCCCGGTCCAGCCGAGACTCTCCCGCGAGACGATGCTCGAGGTCGGCCGCGAGCTCGGCCTCGATGTCAAGCTGATGGCAATCGAGATCGACTCCGAGGCGTATGGCGAGCGGATCGCCCGCGACGTCGCCTCGGCGGCGGCCAGCGGCGCCACCGGCACCCCGACCTTCTTCGTCAACGGAGCCCGCCACTTCGGCGCCTACGACGCTTCTTCGTTGGTCGAGGAGCTGGAAACCGGCGCCGCGGAGGCCTGATTACTCACCACCTCAGGCCGTCGCCGCGGCGGGGTCGATCTCCGGCGCACCCCCGGGGACCGAAGTCGAACTTGGCGCCGGTGAAGACAAGACCCTGCCCGTCGCCGAAATGCCGGAAGGCGGCTCGATCGCCGGGACGGTGACCGACGCCAGTGCCGCCGAACCGGTCGTGGGGCGCTCGCTGCACCCACACGGGTGTCGGCGGCAAATACAGGACCAATGGGCTTCACGCCACGCCCGAACACGAATACCTGGTCGAATTCGCGGGCGGGGGCGAGTTCAGCTTCCAGACTCGGTACTTCGATGGGACCCTCGACCCGGCGACGGCGAACTCGAGCCAGGCGCCGAAATCGCCGGCACCCTGACCGAATCCGGCACCCACAAGCCGCTTGCCAGGATCGCCGTCAGCCTGCTGAGTCCGGGAAGTCAGGCACTCGAAAGCTCGGTCGAAACCGATTCCTCCGGCCACTACGCCTTCCGCGAGTTGCCCGGCCGGCGGCCACCTCGTCGCCTTCTCCTGCGAACGCTCGTCGGCGGACTTCGACGGCTTCTCGACCTCGTTCTACAACCATGTCTCCTCGATCGACGCCGCCAGCGTCCTCAGCCCGGCGCCGCCGCAGGCGCTGACCGCGATCGACGGCGAAGTGGCGAAGGAACCTGCGCCGGCGGGGACCGGGTGACGCTGGTGCCGACGGCGCGGGCGGCGCTCAGGTGCAAGAAGGGCTTCCACCGCAAGAGGGTCCACGGCAGGGCGAAGTGCGTGAGGCGCAAGCACCACCATTACCACCACCGGCACCGCTCCCATCGCTAGCGGCCACCCGCCCTTTCGCTAGGTTCGCCCGATGAGGGCGCTCGTGCAGCGGGTAAGCCAGGCCGCGGTCGACGTCGAGGGCGATCGCGTCGCCCAGATCGGGCCGGGGATGCTGGTCCTGCTCGGAGTCGGAGTGGGGGACACCGAGGCGGAGGCCGACCGCCTCGCCGAGAAGGTCCGGGCGCTGCGGATCTTCGACGATGCCGAGGGCCGGATGAACGAGCCGCTGGGGGAGCGCGAGGTGCTCTGCGTCAGCCAGTTCACCCTCTACGGCGACGCCCGCAGGGGCAACCGGCCCAGCTACGTGGACGCCGCCCGGCCGGAGGTCGCCGAGCCGTTGTACGACCGCTTCTGCGAGAGGGTTGGTGCCGCCAAGGGTGTGTTCGGGGCCTGCCTGGGCGTGGCGCTGATCAACGACGGCCCGGTCACGCTGATGGTCGAAGTCTGAGCCGGTGCGGGGCGCGGACCGCTAAGGCATCCCCGTGCGGTTCGAGGCTCAGGCGGTGAGCCGCGATGAGTGAGAGGCCGTGGGCGGTGCTGGTCCCGGCCGCGCTGGCCGCGGGTCTGCTGGCGGGGTGCTTCGGCGGCACCGTTCGCTCCCCGCCCGAAGCGAGCGGGCAACGGCCCGGACACCACCGGCAGCACCACCCTACGCAGCGCCCGGGGCACGGGCGCGAACAGGAGGGCAAGGACGGCGGCAAGGTGGTGACGATCGCCGCGGTCGGCGACACGGCGATGGGAATCACGCCGACGCTGCCGCCGGAACCGGCCAGCTACTTCGACCCGATCAAGGGTGGGCTCAAGGGCGACGTCGTCTTCGGCAACCTCGAGGGCACCCTGACCGATGTCTCCGAATCGCCCAAGTGCGGGGAGGGCTCGAGCGAATGCTTCGCCTTCAGGGCGCCGCCGGAGTACGCCGAGTACCTCGCTGAGGCGGGCTTCACGATGATGTCCACGCCAACTGCAGGGGGAGCCAGATCGTCAAGGCCGGCGGCCGCAGGGTCGTTTTCCTCGGCTTCGCTCCCTACTCCAACACCGCCGCGCTCACCGACCTCGGCGCGGCGCGAGAAATGATCCGCCAGGCACGCCAGCAGGCCGACATCGTCGTCGTCGCCTTCCACGCCGGCGCCGAGGGGTCAGACGCCCAGCACGTCACCCGGCGAAGAGGAGACGTACCTCGGCGAGGACCGCGGCAACGCCGAGGAATTCGCCCACATTGCGATCGAGGCCGGTGCCGACCTGCTCCTCGGCTCCGGACCGCATGTCCTTCGTGGCATGGAGATTTACCGCGGCCGGCTCGTCGCCTACAGCCTCGGCAACTTCTCCGGCTTCCACAACTTCACCCTCGAAGGGGTGCGCGGCGAGACGGTGGTCGCTGATCTCTCGGCGCAAGACCTCGGGTCCCCCGCGGTCGAGGTCAGCTCGGATGGGCGAATCACGGCGCCGTAGACCTCGTTCGCACCGGCGGCCATCCGCCATGTAGGTTCGCGGCGTGGGCGCGTCCGAACCCGTCGGGGAGATCGAGGTTGAAGGGCGCAGGCTCGCCTGGCGGACGGTCGGGCGGGGGCCGGAGCTGCTGCTGATCAACGGCTACGGGGCCACGAGCAATGACTGGGATCCGACCTTCCTGGTGCGGCTGGCTCGCTCGAACCGGGTGATCTGCCCGGACAACCGCGGGATCGGGGAGTCGGAGCTGGGCGAGGATGGGCTGACGATCGACGGCATGGCCGCCGACCTCGAGGCGCTGCTCGACGGCCTGGGGATCGACAGCCTGCCGGTCGTCGGCTGGTCGATGGGGGGCTTCGTCGCCCAGCAGCTGGCGCTGCGCTCTCCCGACCGGGTCGCGACGCTGACGCTGATCGCCAGCGACCCCGGCGCTCCGGAGGCGGTCCCGCCGGCGCCCGAGGTCTGGTCCCGCCTGATCGACCACTCGGGGACGCCCAGGGCCCAGGCGACGCGGCTGATCTCGCTGCTGTTCCCGCCCCACCTGGCCACGGAGATCGACAGCCAGTTCGGCGAGGTGGTTGCCGCCGCGCGGGCCGAGCTGCTGCCCCGGGCGCTTGCCGCCCAGGAGGCGGCGATGGAAGCCTGGCACGGCCGCGACCAGCCGCGGCCTGACAGGGCCGCGGTGCCGCCAACCTTGATCGTCCACGGCAGTGACGACGTCGTGATCCCGGCCGCGAACGCCGATCTGCTCGCGCGGCGCTGGCCCGGCGCGCAGGTCGAGCTCTTCGAGGGCTGCGCCCACGCCGTGATGGCGCAGGAGCCGCAGCGGGTCGCCGCCGCGATCCGCGCCCAGGCCGGATAGACGGCGTTCTCTCAGCCCTGCGGGGGCGGGAACTTGGGTGGCGCCGGGGCCGAACGTCCCTGGGCGGGGCCGAGGCTCTCCTTGATCTCCTCGCGCATCCGCGCCACCAGCGAGACCGTCGCGTCGCGCAGCCCGTCGAGGTCCTCGGCAAGGGTGCGCCTGCCGACCAGGCTGACGCAGAGGGTTCCCGCGACGTACTCGAAGGCCAGCCCCGTCGGCGCCTGTTCGAGCAGGAAGACGATGAACTGCGGGGAGAACAGCTCGTGCAGCCAGGTGTCGTCGTGGTCGGGCGAGGCGTAGATCCGATAGCGCTGGTCGAGCTCGGTGCTCTCGAGCCGAACCCGCTGGTCGCCGTGAATCAGGGCGTCGGCCGCGCGTCCGACCAGGTTCGCGTCCCCGACTCGCTGGCAGAGCAGCCAGGGGATGAAGCGCTTCGCCTTGGGGACGTGCGTGACGGCGACGGTGAAATGCGCCTCTCCCTTCGTCTCGACCCCCTGGGCGTCGGTGGTCACCTCGTTGCGGGTGACGAGCGCCATCTGGGCTTCGACATAGGTCGAGAGCCAGCCGGTCATCACCGCGTCGACGCTGCGCAGCTCGCCCTCGGCGAGGAGCGGCGTCGTCCGCGGCAGGCGGGCACCGGCGTCGAGCGTGAGCCCGCGCGAGGCGGCGTAGCTGGCGAAGTCCTCGATCCCGTCCGGAGCGGCGATGGGAGGCAGAATCGCACGGTTTCCGCCGCCGGGCAATTGGGCCGAAGCGCGAAACGAGCGAAGGGGAGAGCGGCATCCTCGCAACCGAAGTTTGATCCAGGGCGGCATTGCCGGCGTAGTTGACGACCAATACTCGATCACCGGCAAGAGCGTCAAGACCTTCACCAGAGTGGACAGGTGCACAACGACGAAATGCCGGGACTCCCGGCCGCCCCCCTGTCGCCTTCCACAAGCTGAGTCGAGGAGTTTCCTCGGAGATCTCCTCCAGCCGCGAGGATCGAGGGGTCATCGCAAACAGAGGAGAGACATGAGTCAGGACAGCGGCAGCGGCCGCCTCGCAGGCAAGGTCGCGGTTATCTCCGGCGCGAGCAGCGGCATCGGCCGCGCCACTTTCGAGCTCTTCGGGCGCGAGGGCGCCAAGGTTGTCGCGACCGCCCGCCGCGAGGAGAAGCTGCAGGAGGGCTTGGACGCGGTCAAGGCCGCCGGCGGCGAAGGGATCATCGTCCCCGGCGACCTCGAGGACGACGCGACCGCGGAGAAGGTGATGCAGGCGGCGGTCGACGAGTACGGCCAGGTCGACGTCCTGATCTGCAACGCCGGCGTCGGCTGGCAGTACGGGGAAGAACACCCCGGCACGATGGCCGGCGTGCATGAGGCGACGGTGGAGAACTGGCGCGCTGTGATCGGCGGCGTCGACCTCGAGGGCTATTTCACGATGATCCACGCGGCGCTGCCGCGGATGCTCGAGCGGGAAAGCGGCTCGATCGTCAACGTCGCCAGCATGGCCGGCGTGACGGGGCTCTACGACGGACACGCCTACACTGCGGCCAAGGGTGCGATCGTCAACCTGACCCGCTCGATGGCGATCACCTACGCGAAGCAGAACGTCCGCGCCAACTCCGTCTGCCCCGGCTTCATCGACACGGCGATGATCGCCCCGGTGATCGGCGTCTTCGACGACCCCGACGCGGCCCACGCGATGGTTCCGCTGGGGCGCGCCGGCCAGCCCGAGGAGATCGCCAACGCGCTGCTCTTCTTCGGCTCCGACGAGTCCAGCTACTGCACCGGCTCCAACCTGCTGGTCGACGGCGGCTGCACCTCGCGCTCCTTCGCCGCCTGAGCGGCGGCCCGAAACGAGAGAGGCCCGCTCGCCGGCGGGCCTCTCGGTGATGTCTTGGCCGGGCTTACTTGCCCAGCTTGATCGCGACCTTGGAGCCCGGAGCCAGCACCTTGCCGGGGGCGGGATTCTGCCTGACGACCTTGCCCTTCTTCGAGTCGGCCGCGTGGACCTTCTTCACCTTGCCGGGCTTGCAGCCGGCGCCCCTGAGGCTCCTCTTGGCGGCCCTCAACGTCTTGCCCTTCAGCTTCGGGACGGTGCAGCCCCTGTAGGTGAAGCCGTCGGCCCGTACGAGTGGGCTGGTCCCGGCGAGGGTGGTCGCGGTGATGTCGACCTTGCCGACCTTGGTCGCTGCCGGCGCCGTCGCCGTGATCTGGGTTTCGGAGTCGACGGTGAAGCTTGCCGCCACCTTGGTGCCGAACTTGACTTCGCTGGCGGCGTTGAGATTCGTGCCGGTGATTTTCACCGAGGTGCCGCCGACGACCGAACCGGTGCTCGGGGCGACCGCGGTGATTGCCGGAGCCGGCTGGACTTCGGCGCTGAGCTCGATCTCCAGCCCCGATTTGGTTTCGGTCGGGGCCACGGTCGCGCCTTCGAGCAGCGACGGGACGACGAAGCTGTAGCTGGCGCCCGCGGCGGTAGCGATCCCGATTTCGTCGCTGGTGTTGGTCGGATCGACGCCGATCAGATCTCCGGCGTGGATTGGAAGGTTCGCCGGGAAGGTCTGGATACCGGGCCCGGACGGGGTCGCCGGTCCACTGGTGCCGACCGCCTGGTAGGCGCCGCTGCCGTTCGGGTGCAGCACCCGCAGGAAGAACGGGCCGCCCACGGCTCCCTGAACTCGCCAACGCACGACCGCGCCGGTGACCGGCGAGACCAGGCTCGCGCCTTTCTCTGGCAGCGCCGTGTTGAAGAGCGTTTTCACCTGTTCGAATTTCACCGAAGGGGCGCCGATCGGCAGCACGCTGCCGACGGTCACGGTCGTAGCCTGCGCTCCCGCGGCCGCCAACAGCGACAGGGCCCCGGCGGCGGCGATTGCAGCGATGCCGAGCCGGCCCGACCTTCTCCTTCCGGTCCCAGCACCGACACTCGCTTCGTCTCCCTGTTGCCGTCGACCCCTCATCCTGCTCCTCCTTGGCTGATCCCGCGCTTGGCAGATGGACAGTTCGTTGTCTCGGTAGAGCTAAACACGATGCTCAACCAGAGTTGCGGCAATCGGGCCGCGACCGTGGATGCCGCGCCGGGCGTTGGCCTGCCTATGCTTGCTCGGCTGGTTGTGGAGAACCCGGACGCGCAAAGGGAGGCGCATCATCGCCAAGCTGATCTACTCGACGATCGCCTCGCTCGACGGCTACGTCGCGGACGAGGACGGCAAGTTCGACTGGGCGGCTCCGGGCGAGGAGGTGCACGCCTACGTCAACGACCTCGAGCGGCCGGTCGGCACCTACCTATACGGGCGCCGGATGTACGACACCATGGTTGCCTGGGAGACGGCCGAGACCTTCACCGACCAATCGCCCGTCGTGCGGGACTTCGCGGCGATCTGGCAGGCGGCCGACAAGATCGTCTACTCGAAGACGCTGGAGTCGGTCTCGAGCGCCAAGACGCTGATCGAGCGGGACTTCGACCCCGAGGCGATCCGGCGAATGAAGGCGTCAGCGGAACGTGACATCAGCGTGGGTGGTCCCGGCCTCGCCGCCCAGGCGATCAAAGCCGGGCTGGTCGACGTGTTCCACCTGTTCCTGGCTCCGATCCTGGTCGGAGGCGGCAACCGGTCCCTCCCCGACGGCGTCCGCTTGGAGCTCGAACTGCTGGGCCAGCGCCGCTTCGACAACGGCATGGTTCATCTGCACTACTGCGCTCGAGCTGGTCGGTAGCTCTGGGCCTCGGCTGGATATTCCTCTGGGCGTTCCTGGACAAGGCGTTCGGACTTGGCCACGAGACGCAGACCGCGGACTCCTGGTTCAACGGAGGCAGCCCGACGGAAGGGTTCCTCGGCGGCTCGGTCGGCCCTTCTCCTCGATTTTCCACAGCGTTGCCGGAGGGGTACCCCTGGCCCACCTGATCGCAACGCCGCGGGGCTGGAGTAGAGAGCGAACCGAGACCAAGAACGGTCCCTCCTGAGGGGCCTGGTATCTGGCCTGAAGCGCTCCGGGTTCATACTTGCCCCGTGAGCGAAGCTGGCGATCTGGCGTTCTTCCGGTCCCTCGAGACGCACCGGGTGCGCCTGTTCGTGCGGCTGATGCGCCACCTTCCCAGCGACCCTCGCTGCGCGGTCTGCCGAGCGCCCTATGGCGGCCTCGGCGGGCGCATCATGGGTCGCCTCGGTTTCGCTCCGTCGCGCAAGAACCCGCGCCTGTGCAGCGAGTGTTTCGAGAAGGCTCCGATGGGCGGCGTGGAGATGGAGGTCGGCATCCTGTTCGCGGACGTGCGCGGCTTCACCTCGCTCGCCGAGCGGCAGGCGCCGGACGCGGTCGCCACGCTGCTGAATCGCTTCTACGCCAGTGCCGTCGACGTTCTCTGCGAGCACGCGATCATCGACAAGCTGGTCGGCGACCAAGTGATGGCCCTCTATCTCCCAGGCATCTTCCCCGGCGAGCTCGCACGCCACATGGTCACCGACGCGAGGGCGCTGCTGGTCGCCGCGGGCTACGGCGAGGGCCGGCCATGGGTGAAGCTCGGCATCGGACTCGACTTCGGGACCGCCTTCGTGGGAAACGTCGGCGCGGGCGATGTCAAGGACTTCACGGCAATCGGCGACGTGGTCAACACGGCCGCGCGTCTCCAGGCCGCCGCGGCGAGCGGGGAGATTCTCATGTCCAGCCGCGTGCACGACCGCGCCGGCGAGCTCGCGGCCACCGCCGAGCCGCGTGAGCTGACCATGAAGGGCAAGAGCGAGCCTGAGATCGCGATGGTTAGTCATGTCGATTTCGCGACGCATCCACCCGGTGCGGGGCAAGGTTCGTAGAGGCGCCAGGTCGGTTGGGCGCGAGAAGACCGCCCTGCCCCGGGGACCCTTCATCTGCGGCCGTACCCCGCGGACGGCGGCCGTACTTTCCCGCTGAAAAGTGGTCGGTGTTCTACCGTTGGCTCGGCGGCAGTCGCGAGATACGGTCGCCGCACATGACTCGGCCGAGAATACTCCGCGTTCTCCCCGCCGTCCTCGCACTCGTGGGCCTGCTGATGCTGGCCCAAGCGCCGGGAGCGCTCGCCTCGTCGGGATCGATCAACAACGTCCATGCCATCGGCGGCAAAGTCCAGGCTACCTACACGACCAACTTCGACGTCTGCACGGGAAGCTATTGCGGCTGGTACCCGCACGCCTGGCAGGTTCCCGCCTCACAGCCCTGCTCGCCCGGCGGATCACACTTCACTTATGTCGGCGAGGTCCACACCCTCTCGGGCAGCGAGACCGCGACCGACGACTTCTACCCGGCCTACGCTGGCTCGCTCAAGATCTGCCTCTACGCGTACCACAGCGGCAACGAGTACTTCATCGCCGAGGCGGTCTTCACCCCCTCCTCGAGCCTCTCAGGCTCGATCACCAACGTGCACGCGCTCGACAGCAGCAAGGCGGTGGCCACCTACACGACCAACTTCGACATGTGCACGGAAGGAAGCTGCAGCTGGTATCCACATGCCTGGCAGGTCCCTGCTTCGCAGAGCTGCCAGCCCGGCGGAACGCACTTCACCTACGTCGGCGACTTCCACAGCGAACCCGGAAGCGAGACCACCACCGACGACTTCTTCCCCACGTCCGGCGCCATTCGGATCTGCCTTTACGCCTACCACCACGGCACCGAGTACTTCATCGCCGACGCCGTCTACTTCCATACGCCCGCGCCTACTCTCAAGACGCAAATATCCGTGGGCGACCAGTACGTCTGGTTCTATTACCCCAAGTCCTGCGTCATCGCCGGTCGCAAGATCCAGCTGAGCGTCATCACCAAGCCGAACCACAAGCGCGGCCAGCCGAAGACCTCCATCTCCCTGGTCGTCTTCTCGCTCGATCAGTCGAAGAAGACCGACAGGAAGAAGAAGTGGCAGGCGACCTTCCCGACGACGGCCCTCGCGCCCAGCTCGACCCACCGGGCCAAGGCCAAGATCACCTTCAAGCAGAAGGGGACGAGCAGGAAGCTCGTGCGGACCCTGAGCAAGAGCTTCCGCATCTGCCCCGCAAGCTGAGCGCCGGAGGAGGATTTGAATCCCCGAGATGCGGATGGTGATCGCATCCCACGACCCCCGGCACACGGCTGCCGACTCGGGCATGATCGGAAGACGAACATGATCATGGCCAGGAGAGAGGGGTGGCGCCCGGCTCGCCCTTGGACGGTCGCCTGCCTACCAGCGATGCGATCGCGTCGCAGCGCGAATCTGCGAGCCAACCGGCATCGCCGCGATTCCGATCACCACGCCCTCTTCCGTTTGGTGTGACGATCCTCAGGGTGCGGGGCGGACCGTCAGAACGAAGCTCCTTCCCTCCCTAGATCAAGAAGCAGTGGGCGCTTCCGACTCCCATCAGGCGGATATCGCCCGAGTAGTTCATGCCCCAGTGCAGGGTTGTGTTGCACCCCTTCTGTTCGCCAAATTCCGAAGCATTGTCGACAAATTCCGGAATATCAGCCCAGAACGTCACAATCTTGCAGGCGAAGCTGCTTTCGGACTGGCGGTAGCACTGCCCCACGGCGTAGCCAGTGCATTTGCGTTCTTTGCCGCACAATTCTTTGACGAAGCCTCGACTTTCGTGCTCGGCTTCGCCGTAGCGCATATGCCGCTGAGACGCCTCCGCGCTGCCCGCCAAGATCAGGAACGCAGATATCGCGAGAGCCAAGACTCTCAGTTTCACGCTCCCCTCCCGTTGAGGTTCAGCCAAGTGCGGCACCGTGCACCAAGCGTAGACCTCCAGGTGCGCCCAAGCCTGGCCCGGCGCCCAACCGCAACATGTAGATGAGGCCGCCGAACCCACGTCTCGTGCACCGCGGGCGCAGCCTGGACTAGGCACCCTTGGACGCCAGGGCTGCTGGGGATTCCGCCGGTCGAGAACGTGGGAGCCGCTATCGGGTACAGGGCCCGGTCCTGGGCTACGCCCCCCCGCTGACCCCGCCCTCGATGAAGCGCGAGATCGACGCGCTCAGGCCGAGGTCGAGCGAGACCGAACCGCCCGACAGCCGCAGCCGGGCGTTGTCGTCGGTCATCTCGACCTCCCAGCCGTGAAGCTCCACGTTGCGCAACGCCAGGTCGAGCACCCGGTCACCCCGCTCCTCTCGCGTGTCGCTTATCGGGGTCCGATTTGTCGCCAGCTGCAGTGCCGCCTCGATCTCCTCGGCCGTCGCTTTCTCGCGTAGGGGCTGCAGGTTGCTGTCGATCTCCGCGGCCACCGGGGCCAGCGACAAGTCCATTGAAGCCTTCGGTCGCATCCGTCCACCTTTCGTTCAGTTCTATTTCGCCTTAGTCGAGTCCGGCACCTTCGACCGACCCGGCGGGCGACGCCCGACCGGAATGTTCCGTCGTGGCGCTCAGCGCGACCGTACTACGCCATTCGCTCCGTCGGTGATCGGCCGAGGGAGGATCCCCGCGCTTCGGGGTGTTCTACTCGATCCAGCTCGGTAGTGGTTAGGGATCCAAATGGGATCAGGCGGGCTCGGCCAGGCGGTAGAGGCTCTGGCGATTGCGGCGAGCCGCTCCCAGGCAGCGTTGGAGTCCCTGGCTTTCAGCGGCCTACGTCTTTGCTACACGCATTGATCTTCTCCGGGGACGGCGCGCATCATGTCCTCCATCACTGCAGAAAGCGGCCGGTTCATCCGTGGCCGGCAGACCACGGCCTTTGGCTCGATTCGCAGCAACTCCGAACACTCGACACAGTCCTCGACGGATCGGTATTCGCATGAATGCGGACAGCAAACCTCGTTATCTAAGCCTCAATCCACCGCCCGATCACACCTGATCCGTCCGGCTCGGTCATGAAAATGACCTCCTGAGCAGGCAAATAGCGGCTGATTCGGCAGCCGCGGCCTGACATCAGGAGGTCACTCACATGGTGAAGGTCTTTGCGGGGCCCGTGCGTCCCGACTCGGTGGG
>JADGPJ010000075.1 GCA_017882505.1 Solirubrobacterales bacterium
CCGGGGGAGGCTGACCACGGCGTCGACCGCGCCCTCTCCACCGGGCGCGATCGAGAGGATCCCCTGCTCGAACTTGACCGGGTGGGCGCCGGCGACGACCTCGATCCCGCGCGCCGCCAGCAGCGCGCTGAGGTCGGCGCTCGCCTGGGTTCCGAAGACCTTGAGCGGCGCTTCCTCTGGAGTGACGACCATCAGGTGCGCGCCCTCCACGCCCGCTTTCGAGAGCTCGGCATCGGCCAGCAGGGCCAGCTCGTAGACGGGCAGTGCCCAGCTGCAACCGTCAGGCAGGCTGAAGGCGACCCGCCGCAGCTCGCCCTCGCGCAGGCCGCGCAGGGTGTGCTCGATGCCCGCCTCGTCGGCGACGCCCCAGAAGACGGTGGCGCCGGGGAACGGCCAGAGCAGCTGGACTCCGGAGGCGAGGATCAAATAGTCGTAGGAGATCGTGGCGCCATCGTGCGTCCGCGCCTCCCGCGCCTCCGGATCGACGGCGGCGATGCTCGCCGCCTCGAAGCTGGCGCCGCAGTCCTCGGCCAGTCGCCCGAGGTCGAATCGAAGTATCTGCGCGGTGCCGAATGGCTCGCCCACCGCCAAGGGCCGGTAGACGAAGTCGCGGCGGGGGGCGAAAACCCGAACCTCGAGCCGGTCGCCGGCGAGGTCTCGCAGCGCCAGCATCGCCTCGACCGCGGCGACGCCGCCGCCGACGATCAGCACGCGGGGGATCGGCTTGCCATCCTGCTCGGTCGCGCCGTTCATGCGGCGACTCTAGGCAGGGCCAGGCACGGCCACATCCGCAGTAATTACTGATCTGGAACTGGAACCGGATCGACACGGCGGCCTGGGCCCTTCGCCACGCCCGGGAGGCCGGGAGGCCGGTTCAACCGGACCGCCCGGCCTCTACCACGGTCCCGGCCCTGCCCGCGAGCGCCTCGACCGCGGCGTCGAGCCCGGCGATCACCGCCCGCCCGCCGCCGGACGCGAACCGCGCCGCCGCCTCCGCCTTCGGCCCGATCGAGCCCGAGGCCAGGTCGAGGCCGCGCAGCAGCTCCGGGGTCGCGCTCCGCAGCAGAGCGGCGGCAGGCGTCCCCCGGTCCAGTTCGACGCCGGGGACGTCGGTGAGCAGGAGCAGCAGGTCGGCGTCGATCTCGCGGGCCAGCAGAGCGGCGGCCAGGTCCTTGTCGATCACCGCCTCCACCCCGCTCAGGCCGCCGTCCTCCGGCGCGACCGGGACGCCGCCGCCGCCGGCGCAGACGACGATCACGCCGGCCTCGACCAGGAGCCGGATCGTCCCGATCTCGACGATCCGGCGGGGCTCGGGCGAGGGAACGACGCGGCGCCAGCGCTCGCCGTCGGGAGCGACGCTGAAACCCCGCTCCAGCGCCAGCCGTTCCGCCTCCACGCGCTCGTAGACGGGGCCGATCGGCTTGCTCGGCCGCGCGAAGGCGGGGTCGTCGCGGTCGACGACGACCTGGGTCAGCAGGGTGGCGATCCTCCTCTCCGGCAGGCGGTTTCCCAGCTCCTGGTCGAGCAGGTAGCCGACCATTCCCTCCGACTCGGCCCCGAGCAGGTCGAGCGGGTAGGGACGGACCGCCGGGTAGGCCTCGGCCTGCAGCGCCAGCAGGCCGACCTGTGGGCCGTTGCCGTGGGTGACGATCAGCTCGTGCTCGCGCGCCAGCTCGGCGAGCGGCCCGGCGGCGGCGGCGGCGTTGACGCGCTGGGCGCCCGCCTCGGCGGGCTCGCCGCGGCGCAGCAGTGCGTTGCCGCCGAGCGCGGCGACCACCCGCATCGCTCAGCGGCGCTCGGTGTCAGTCCGGGTCATGGCGACCGAATCTAGGCCCGGGCCGCCGCGTCCGCGTCCGTAGTTCGCCGAACGCCGGGCGCGGCGAGACACCGATGCCGTGCCTGCCCGGCGGCCACAGAATCCTCCCGGTGAAGCATTTCGTCGACACCCAGGACTTTTCTCGCGAGGAGCTGAGCGAGCTGGTCGGGCTGATCCTCCTGCTGAAGGAAGCCGACCGCGACGGGGCCGTTCCGGACCTGCTGCGCGGCCGCTCGCTGGGAATGATCTTCGAGGAGCCCTCGACCCGGACCCGTGTCTCCTTCGAGGTGGCGATGGTCAAGCTCGGCGGCCACGCGCTCTATCTGAAGCCGGGTGAGATCCATCTCGGCAAGCGCGAGTCCCTCTACGACACCGCCAAGGTGCTCTCGCGGATGTGCGACGTGATCGAGGCCCGCACCCTCGAGCACGGGACGGTGGTCGAGCTCGCCGCCGACGCCGAGGTGCCGGTGATCAACGGCCTCACCGACTACAACCACCCGACCCAGGCGGTCTGCGACCTCTTCACGATCAGCGAGCACCTGCCGCCCGGCCGCCGGCTCAACGAGTGCACCGTCGTCTTCGTCGGCGATCGCACCAACGTCTGCAGCTCGACGATGTTCATCGCCACCCAGTTCGGGATGAACTTCGTCCACGCCGCCCCCGCCGCCTACCAGGCGCCCCCGGAGTGGGTCGAGATCGCCACCGCCAACTGCGCCGACTCGGGCGGCTCGGTCGCCGTCACCGAGGACGTCGAGGCCGCGGTCGCGGCCGCCGACTTCGTCTACACCGACCTCTGGTGGTGGGTCGACCAGGAGGACGAGATCCCCGCTCGCCGCGCCGTCTTCATGCCGCGCTACCAGGTCAACGAGGAGCTGATGGCTCGGGCGCCCGAGCACGCCAAGTTCATGCACTGTCTGCCCGCCTCGAGGGGCGTCGAGGTGACCGACGCGGTGATCGACGGGCCTCGCTCGATCGTCTTCGACCAGGCCGAGAACCGGCTCCACGCGGAGAAGGGAATCCTCGTCTGGCTCACCTATCCGACCCTCGGTCCGCCGGCGAGCCCGAAGCTCCGCCAGCACTACGAGGACCGGGTCCACGACTACCTCAGCCAGGTCGGCTGGGAGGTCGCCACCGCGCGGCCGTGAGAGGAAGAGATGGGACGTAGGAAAGTGCTGGGGCTGCTCGACGTGACGCTGTTCACGGTCTCGGAGCCCCCGGGCCCCACTCCGCTGCCGGTCACCCCCGGCGGCGAGGCCGGCTCGTGAACGAGGCGGCCTGTAGAACCTGAGCTGCCGTGCTCTATTACAGCCACCAGGCCTGCCTCGAACACGATCCCCGAGTCCACATGCCCGGGCATCCTGACACGCCGGAGCGGCTGCTGGCGATCGAGGCGCACCTGGCCGAGCGCCGCTGGCTGGGCTGGGAGCGGCGCCAAGCACCGGCCGCCGAGACGGACCAGCTCGAGCTCCTGCACACACGCCGCCACGTCGAGCACATCCGCGAGCTCTGCCTCACGGGCGGCGGCGCGATCGACGCCGACACCTTCGTCGGCGAGGAGTCCTACCGGGCGGCGCTGCACGCCGCCGGCGGCGCCTGCGAGATGACCCGGGCGCTGCTGGCCGGCGACGCCGCGGTCGGATTCTGCGGCGTCAGGCCGTCCGGCCACCATGCCGAGCCCGACCGGGCGATGGGCTTCTGCATCTTCAACAACGTCGCCGTCGCCGCCGCGATGGCGATCCGCGAGCTCGGCGCCGAGCGAGTGTTCGTCTTCGACTGGGACGTCCACCACGGCAACGGCACCGCCGAGGCCTTCCGCAGCCGCCGCGACGTCCTCTTCGCCAGCATCCACCAGTCCCCCCTCTACCCCGGAACCGGGCCGATCACCGACGTCGGCTCAGGCGAGGGCGAGGGCTACACGATCAACCTGCCGGTGCCGCCCGGCTCCGGCGAGGAACTGTGGCTCTCCTTGTTGGAGCACATCGTCCTGCCGGCCGCCGAGGAGTTCAGGCCGGACCTGGTGCTGATATCCGCCGGCTTCGACGCCCACGCCCGCGACCCGCTCGCCGAATGCACGCTGGAGACCGAGTCCTTCGCCGAGATGACCCGCCACGTCCGCGCCTTCGCCGCCAAGCTCGGGGCGCCGCTGGGCGTCGTGCTCGAGGGCGGCTACGAGGTCTCGGTCCTGCCCGAATGCGTCGCCGCGACCCTCGCCGCGCTCGGCGACGAGAGCGAGCCGACCTCGGCGGCCCCGGAGGCGCTGCTCACCTCACGCGCCGCCTCCCACATCGGGCACTACTGGCAGCTCTAGGAGGAAAGGGGAGATCCAGGCCTGTCACTCCTCGGCCCACCTTCAAGCTTCTACGGCTTCCGCCCGATGAGATCGATAGCCATGTTCGACCTTCGTCCGCGCGATCGGATCCTTCTGTGCACCGGCGCTGGGGCGCTCACCTTCGCGTTCCTCGCCTTCGCGAGTCACGCCGCGCTCGGCTTCGGTGGGGCGGGGGTCGACGAATTCTTCAACACCTGGGTCTACGTCGGTCTGCTGCTCGGCGGGGTCACCCTGTGCTTCGCTCGCGTGCTGCTGGTCAGGCGAGAGCGTTCCGTGTGGGCGGTCATGGGGCTTGGCCTGACCATCTGGACGGCCGGGGAAATCTATTACTCGCTGGCGCTCGCGGGAGCGGAAACGGTGCCGATCCCCTCGCTCGCCGACGCCGGCTACCTCGCCTTCTATCCGATCACCTACCTGGGCCTGATGATGCTGGTTCGCACCCGAGTCGGTGCGGTCTCCGGCGCACAGTGGCTCGACGGTGTGATCGTGGGCTCGGCCGTCGCGGCCGTCGCGGCGGCGCTCGCAATGGAGCCGATCGTGGCCGCCAGCACCGAAGGCAGCGCGCTCGCGGTGGCCACCAACCTGGCCTATCCGATCGGCGACCTCACCCTGCTGGCGCTTGTGGTCACCGCATCTGCCTTCTCCGGCTGGCGACCCGGACTCAGCTGGGTCATGCTCGGCACCGGCCTCGCGGCCCTCGCGCTGTCCGACGGCCTCTACCTGCTGCAATCCGCGCAGGGAGCGTATGTGGAAGGCGCCCTCCTGGATGCCGCCTGGCCGCTCGGGGTGCTGCTGCTCGCCGCGGCCGCCTGGCTTCCTCCCGATTCGAGGCAGTCCGCGAGCCCCGGTGCCCTGAGGATGGCGGTCATTCCGGCGCTGGCCGCGCTGATAGCGATCGGCGTGCTGTTCGCCCAACGCTTCTCCCACGTTCCGGTTCTGGCCTCTGTGCTCTCGATGGTGACGTTGCTGTGCGTGGTCCTGCGCATGACGCTGTCCTTTCGCGAGAGCCAGGCAAACGTGGAGTCGAGCATGCGGGCGGCGTCGACCGACGCCCTCACCGGCCTCGGGAACCGGCGCCGTCTGATGGTTGATCTCGAGGCTGCCGCCGCCAACGCACCCACGACCGGGAATCTGCATCTGTTCGTCTTCTTCGACCTCGACGGCTTCAAGGCCTACAACGACGCCTTCGGCCATCCGGCGGGGGATGCGCTCCTGACGCGCCTTGGCGGCCGTCTGGCGGCCTCCGTCGGCTCCAAGGGCGCGGCCTACCGCCTCGGCGGCGACGAGTTCTGCCTGCTGGCCCAGGCCGCCGCCGCGGAAGTGGACGCCCTGGTGGGTGGCGGTTTGGCCGCGCTCACCGAGCGCGGCCAGGGCTTCGCGATCGGCGCCTCGCACGGCAGCGTCCTGCTCCCCTCCGAGGCAACGACCTCAGAGGCGGCGCTGCAGATCGCCGACCGGCGGATGTACGCGAGCAAGAGCCGGGACCGAGCGTCGGCGGGAACGCAGTCGCGCAATGTCCTGATGACGGCCCTGCGCGAGAGACAGCCGGACCTCCACGCCCACCTGACCGACGTGGCCGCGCTCGCGGTGCGGGTCACCGAAGAGCTGAAGCTGACCCCTGAACAACAGGACGAGACCGTCCGCGCGGCCCAGCTCCACGACGTCGGCAAGATGGCGATCCCCGACGCACTGCTGAACAAACCGGGACCGCTCGACGAGCAGGAGTGGGATTTCGTGCACAGGCACACCATCATCGGCGAGCGGATCATCGCCTCGGCGCCCGCGCTCGCGCCGGTCGCCCGTCTGGTGCGCTCGAGTCACGAGCGCTGGGACGGAGGCGGCTACCCCGATGGGCTCCGCGAAGAGGAGATCCCTCTGGGATCACGCGTCGTGGCCGTCTGCGACGCCTACGAGGCGATGATCGCCAGGCGCCCATACGGGAAGCGGTCGTCGTCCGCCGATGCCATCGCGGAGCTGGTCCGGTGCGCAGGCACGCAATTCGACCCCGGCGTGGTCTCCGCGTTCAGGGCGGCCGCCAAGAAGGCGACCGCCTCTCCCGTGGCGCCCTGACGACGGCTGGCCCTACTCGGGTTGCGGGACGATGCGGATGTAGGGGCGGGGCTCCTCCCAGCCGTCCGGGTAGATCTCCTTGGCCTGGTCGTTGGAGACCGAGCCGGCGATGATCACGTCCTCTCCCTTGTGCCAGTTGACCGGCGTGGCGACTTTGTGCGCGGCCGTCAGCTGGAGCGAGTCGATCACGCGCAGCACCTCGTCGAAGTTGCGCCCCGTGGTCATCGGGTAGACCAGGATCAGCTTGACCTTCTTGTCGGGGCCGATCACGAAAACGTTGCGAACCGTCTGGTTGTCGGCGGGGGTGCGGGACGACGGGTCGCCGGACGTGCTCGCGGGAAGCATGCCGTAGAGCTTCGAGACGTTGAAGTCGTCGTCGCTGATGATCGGGTAGTTGGGGGCCGTGCCCTGGGTCTCCTCGATGTCCTTCGCCCACGCCTCGTGGTTGTCGAGGCCGTCGACGGACAGGCCGATGATCTTCACGTTGCGGCTGTCGAACTCGGGTTTGGCATTCGCCATGTACCCGAGCTCGGTGGTGCAGACGGGGGTGAAGTCCTTGGGGTGCGAGAAGAGCACCGCCCACGAGTCGCCGATCCAGTCGTGGAACTTGATCCGTCCCTCGGTGGTGTCGGCCTCGAAGTCGGGTGCTACGTCACCAAGCTGCAGCGCCATGTAGATGGTCCTTTCACGTCGAAGAGGAAATCCCAGCAGTCGAACCCTAGTCGGCTCTAGGCGGAGCCGCCGACGATCAGCACCGGCACCGGGCTGGCGTGGGAGACGTGCTGGCTGACGCTGCCGAGGAAGAGCGACTCGACCTCGCCGCGCCCGCGCGAGCCGACGACGACGAGGTCGTGGTTACCCTCCTTGGCAAGTCTCACGATCTCCGGACCGGCCTGGCCGGTCACCGCCCTGGACGTGACCCGGACGTCGTCGGGCAGGCCCTCGACCGCGTCCTCGAGTTCGTTGCGGGCGGTCTCCTCGATCTCCTTCTGAACCAGCTCGAGGTTGACCGCCGGCGTCACCGGGCCGGTGAAGACCCAGTTGCCGATCGCCGGGGCGACGTTGAGCAAGGTCAGCTCGGCGTCGTTGGCCCGGGCCAGGTCGACCGCCTCCGAGAGCGCCTGCGACGCGTTCTCCGATCCGTCGTAAGCGACGAGAATCCGCTTGAACATCGGCTCAGACGTCTTCCTGGGCGCGGGGCGCTCTGCTTATGAAGTGGACGCCCTCGGCGCCCTCGAGCGAGAAGCTCTCGGCCGCGCCCGGGGCTACGTCGATTTCGAAGTCGGGGCGGCCCCAACGCTCGTACTGCTCGGCGTCGATGACGAAAGGGACGTCGACGATCTTCCCGAGCACCACGTCGTTGGGGCCGGGGGGGAGCTCTGACTCCCGCAGGCACATCGCGGCGCTGCCGTCACAGCAACCGCCGGACTGGTGGACGACGATCGAGCCGTGCTTCTCACGTAGCCGCTCGATCGTCTCCACCGCCGCGGGAGTGGCGTGGAGGGGGGTCACCTAGAAGAAGCCCATCGGCTTGTGGTCGTAGCTGACCAGCAGGCACTTGGTCTGCGAGTAGTGGTCGAGCATCATCCGGTGGTTCTCGCGACCGACGCCGGAGATCTTGTAGCCGCCGAAAGCGGCGTGCGCCGGGTACTGGTGGTAGCAGTTGGTCCACACCCGGCCGGCTTCGATGCCACGGCCCATGCGGAATGCGCGGGAGCCGTCGCGGGTCCAGACCCCGGCGCCGAGGCCGTAGAGGGTGTCGTTGGCGATCTTCAGCGCCTCGGCCTCGTCCTTGAAGGTGGTGACGGAGACGACCGGACCGAAGATCTCCTCCTGGAAGACCCGCATGTCGTTGGTCCCTTTGAGGACGGTCGGTTCGAAGTAATAGCCGTCGGCAAGCTCCGCCCCGACGTCGGGGCGGTGGCCGCCCGTCAGCACCTCGGCCCCCTCGTCGATCCCGATCTGGACGTAGCTCTCGATCTTCTCCAGCTGCGCCGCCGAGACCTGCGGGCCCATCATCGTCTCCGGATCGAGCGGGTTGCCCTGCTTGATCGCCCGCACCCGCTTCAGCGCCCGCTCCATGAACTCGTCGTAGATCGACTCGTGGATCAGGGCTCGCGAGGGTGCGGTGCAGACCTCGCCCTTGTTGAAGGCGTAGAGGACGAAGCCCTCGATCGCCTTGTCGAGGAAGTCGTCGTCGGCTGCCATCACATCCTCGAAGAAGATGTTGGGGGACTTGCCGCCCAGCTCGGTCGTCGAGGGAATGATGTTCTGCGCCGCGTACTGCATGATCAGCCGCCCGGTCACGGTCTCGCCGGTGAAGGCGACCTTGGCGATCCGTTTGCTGCTCGCCAGGGCCCGGCCGATCTCGGCGCCGGGGCCGTTGACGATGTTGAGCACGCCCGGGGGAACGACGTCGCCGAGCACCTCGGCCAGCTTCAGGATCGACCACGGGGTCGGGCTGGCGGGCTTGATCACCGTGCAGTTGCCGGCGGCCAGCGCCGGGGCGATCTTCCAGGCCGCCATCAGCAGCGGAAAGTTGAAGGGGATGATCTGGCCGACCACGCCGAGCGGCTCGTGGAAGTGATAGGCGTAGGTCTGGGCGTCGATCTCCGAGATCCGTCCCTCCTCGGAGCGGACGGCGCCGGCGAAGTAGCGCAAGTGGTCGATCACCAGCGGAACGTCAGCGGCGATGGTCTCGCGGACCGGCTTGCCGTTGTCCCAGCTCTCGGCGACCGCGAGCATCTGCAGCTCGGCTTCGACCGCGTCGGCCATCGCGTTGAGGACGGCGGCGCGCTCGGCCGGCGAGGTCGCCCCCCAGGCGGCCTTGGCCTCGTGGGCGGCGTCGAGCGCCAGCTCGACGTCGGCCGGGGTCGAGTCGGCGACGGTGCTGAACGGCTTGCCGGTCGCCGGCGTCTTGTTCTCGCGGTAGCCACCCTCGACCGGGGCAACCCACTCGCCGCCGATGAAGTTGTCGTAGCGGTCCCGCAGCCCGACCGGGCTGTCGGCCTCCCCGGGAACCGCGAATGCCTTCTTCTTCTCCATCGTCGCCATCGCCATCTCCTAGCCGCGTCTCGTGGATGAATCCGTTGGCTTGGAGTCCAGCACCGGACCGCGGCGCCGCCATCCGTGCAGACGCGCAGGGAGCGTGCGGGTTTTCCGCGGCCCGCCGGGCGGCCGATCAGGCCGGAACCGCGTGCGGTGCCCTGACGCCGCTCGGCGAGATCAGCACCGGGCAGGGCGCCTCCAGCATCACCGCGCCGGAGACGCTTCCGTGCAGGGCCCGCCGCAGCGGTCCTCCGCTGCGCGAGCCGAGGACGAGCAGGTCGACGCCTTCGGCGGCGACCCTGAGCAGTTCGGTGACCGGGATGCCGCGGAGGAAGACCGGCAGCGCCCTGGCCTCCGCCGGCAGGTCGGCGATCGCCCGGTGCAGGCAGTCCCGCAGCACGTCGGCTTCGGCCGGGACGCCGGGGGCGCGGCCGCCGGCGCCGTCGCCGGGAATGTGGGCGTATTTGCGGGCGACGGTGCAGACCCGCAGGGCGGCACCGTTGTGGACGGCGAGGTCCGCGGCCACCTGGAGTGCCTCGTGAGCCGCGGGCGAGGCGTCATAGCCGACACCGACGACGCGCATACCGACGTCCTCGAGGTCGCCGCTCAGCGGTCGCCAGCCCGAATCCTCGGAGGCGGGGGCGGCGAAGCCGGGCGGAGCGACCGCCACGGCGCAGGCGGCTTCGCCAAGCGCCTGCGCGATCGTGGCGCCGGGGATGACCCGACCGATCGGGCCCCGGTGCGTGGACCCGAGGACGAGCAGGTCGGCCGCTTCGGATCGCGCCAGGCGGGCCAGCCGGGCACCGTCGTCGGAGGCGACGGTGGCAACGCGCATCTCGGCGCCGTTGGCTCGGGCCAGGATCTGCCCCAGCTCGAGCGCGTCGCGCCCCTGCTCGGTCTCCTTGAAGCCGACGAGGATCTTGCGGTACATCGTGCTCTCCTTTTCGACGCCTGGCGGCCCGAGGCGAAACTACGGTCTTCGGGGCGCCGCGACATCGGCGCTTTGCCGTACCTGCGGACGCGGGAATACCGCAACGCGTAGAGATGTTCGTACCGACGACGGGCGGTCTCGCGAGGACTAGCTTTTCCTCGATGAGCGCCGATCTCCATCTGGTGCCGCCGCCCGGGGACGGCGACCGCAGGTCCTCGGATCCCTCCCCGATCCGGGTGGCCCTGGTCGACGATCACGTCCTGATGCGACACAGCCTGCGCGCCCTGCTCGAGCGTGAGGAGGGGATCGAGGTCGTCTCAGAGACCGACAGCCTCGGGTCCGCGTTGCGCGATCTTCGGCGACAGCGACCCGAGGTGCTCGTGCTCGACTTCCGCATCCCCGACGGTGCCGGCGCGGAGACGATCGGCCAGCTGCGCGCACGAGCCCCCGGCACCGAGGTGGTCGTCATCTCCATGGACGACAACCCTGCCCTCCCCCCACACGCGCTCGCCGCCGGGGCTCTCGGGTTCGTTCGCAAGGACCTCGCCGACGGCGAGCTCCCGCAGGCGGTCCGCGCCGCCGCTCACGGCCAGTCATACGTCAGCCCGCCGCGCGCGTCCGGCTGACTGGAGAACCCGCGCTAGGAGGCCCGCCGAGCGTCCTGGCCCGGGCGCTCGTCGCCCGGGGTCGATGCCGGTAGCGAGGCGTTGACCACGGTGCCGTCCTCGCCCGACGCGATGTCCAGCGTGCCCCCGGCGAGGCTCACCCGCTCCCGCATCCCAGCCAGGCCGAAGCCCTCGGTGCCGGCCTCGAGGTCGAAGCCTTCGCCGTCGTCACGGACCTCGACCGCCAGCTTGCCCTCGGATTCGCTGATCTTCACCTTCACGAAGTCGGCCCCGGCGTGCTTGGCGACGTTGGTCAGGGCCTCCTGCACAAGCCGGTAGACGGTGCTCTCCAGCTCCGGGCCGCGACCCGGCTCCGAGTCCGGATCGCCGCCCAGCGCGACCTCGCCCTCGACCTGGAATCCGCTCTCCTCGCGATGGCGGTCGAGCAGCGCCTCGATCGCGGTCGCCAGCCCCAGCTCGTCGAGCGCCGCGGGGCGCAGATCGGTGATGATCGCGCGCAGGTTCTCGATCTCCCGCTCGAGGTGCCCGACGGCCTCCCGCATCGCCAGCTCGCCGCTCTCGGGGTCGCCCCTGTGCAGCGCCGAGGTGAGCAGCAGTCGCAGCCCCCCCAGACCCTGCAGCGTCTCGTCGTGCAGCTCCCGCGCCCAGCGGCCGCGCTCGGCCTCGGTCGCCGCCAGCGAGCTGCGCAGCCGGTCGGCCTGGACGCTCTGGGCCAGCGCCACCGCGGTCGCGGCGCTGGCGGCGAAGGTCCGCAGCATCTGCTCGTCCTCCTCCCTGAAGGCATCGCCCTCGGGCCCGCGATCGAAAGCGGCAAGGACCCCGACCGCGTCTCCGCGGTAGACCATCGGCACCAGCAGCGCCGTCCGCGGGTCCTCCACCCCGAACTCGCTGGGGGAGATCCTGAGGCGCGAGGCGACGTCGCCGATGCGCTCGGGTCGGCGGCCCTCGAGCACCTGCCCCGAGGTCGACCCGGCGATCGGCAGGCGCACCCCCCGCACGCTCTCGGCGTGGCCGGCGCTGGCCTCGACGACCAGCTCCTCCCCCAGGCGCAACATGATCACCAGGCTCCTGGCTTCGATCAGCGCCCGCCCGCGCTTGACGATCAGCTCCAGCACGTGCTCGAGCGCGATCTCACCGCCGATCGCGACGGCGACGTCGCGGGTGGCCTCGAGCCCCCGGAAGGCTTTCTCGAGCTCGCGGCGGCGGCGCTCACTGGTCTCGAAGAGCCTCGCGTTCTCGATCGCGATCGCCGCCCATTCCGCCAGGATCACCGCCGCTTCCTCGTCGGCGGCGGTGAAGTCCCCACCCTCCTTCTCGGTCAGGTAGAGG
>JADGPJ010000118.1 GCA_017882505.1 Solirubrobacterales bacterium
GTAAGTCGTGTGTCGCATCCGGCGAGTGGATCGCCGGCTGTGGCAAGGACGCAGGATGCAGCCTTTGCCGGTTGGCAAAGGCAAATCCGAGGACGCCGCGGACGGCGAGACGCCGCCGGGGAGGTGCAGGACTTACGACTCAGGACACTAGAGACCCGCCGCCACCCGCTGCATCCCCTTGCGGTCCACCTTCACGGTCGGCACTCCAAGGGGCCACATCGCAAGCGTGGCGAGCAAGCCGACCACGAGGAGCCCACCGGTGACGTAGGTACCGGCCTTGATCGTGAAGCCTTCGAGGTCTGAGACCTTTGCGATCAGGACCACGAGCCCGACTGCCCACAGCACCGCGGCCAGCACCAGCCGCGCTCTGTACCAGCGTTTCAGCGCGACCTGCCTGGCCCGGCCGAAGACCAGCGGCAGCGTCACCAGAATCAGCATCGGCCCGACGAAGTAGCCGGTCCCCATCTTGACGACCTGCAGGGAGTTGTCGGCGAGGTCGAACAGGGCCGAGCGGCCCCACCAGCTCAGGCCGGAGCCAAGGAGTCCGATCAGGAGGCCCGTCGCACACAGGGCCGCGACATCGCTGGCCAGCCGCACCCGGCGGTTTGGCAGATACGCCTCTCGCAGTTGTACCGTCTCAGTCACTCGAGAAGACCGTATGCCCAGCCTGATGCCAGGTCAACGGCGGAACGCCGCCAACGGCGAGGTGGCGAACTACTGAGGCAGGTCCTCCGGCAGCGGCACGTCCTGAGGCGAGCGGCCCTCGCCGTCCTCGTCCCAGCTGGTCCAGGCGCGGGCGTCGCGGCTTTCGTGCTCGCCGGAGCCGCCGAGCGCGAGCACGACGACCCGCTCGGAGCTGGGATTCGTCAGCTGCCGGCGGTGCTTGGGCGCGACCCGGGCCAGCGTGCCCCGCCGGAGCACGTTCTCCTCGTCCTCGACGATCAGCGTCAGCTCGCCCTCGAGCACGAGGTAGACCTCCTCCTGGCGCTCGTGCAGGTGGACCCGAAGCCGCTGCGACGGCCGCAGCGTGACCAGGTTGATCCCGAAACCGGTGACGCCGAGCTCCCGTCTCAGCAGTTGGAACTGCTGGTCCGGGTCTAGCGAGGTGGTCTGGATCGCGGCGTCGGTCATCTTGCTCCTAGCGCGGGCTCGGTTCCGGGTGGGGTCGGATCCGACTTTATGCCGTCGAGCGCGCGGCGAACAAGGGGAGCGACCTCGGTTCCGTAGAGCTCGATAGAGCGCATCACGTCGGCGTGGGGGAGGGTGCCGACGCTGAACTGGATCAGGAAGCGCTGGTGGCCGAAGATGCCGTGCTGGTGGACGATCTTCTCCGCCACCTGCTCGGGGCTGCCGGCGAAGTTGGCGCCCCGCAGCCCCAGGCTCGCGTCGAATGCCTGCCGCGTCATCGGCGGCCAGCCCCGCTCGCGGCCGATCCGGTCCATCATCGTCGCGAAGGCGGGGAAGGAGGTGTCGGCGGCGGCCTGCGAGGTCTCGGCGACGAACCCGTGCGAGTTGATGCTGAGCGCCGGCGCCGGATGCCCCGCCTCGGTCGCCGCGGTCCGGTGCAGCTCGGCGAAGGGCGCGAAGCGCGCCGGTTCGCCGCCGATGATCGCCAGCGCCATCGGCAGCCCGAGCCGGCCCGTGCGCATCGCCGACTGCGGCGAGCCCCCGACCGCGACCCAGACCGGCAGCGGGTCCTGGAGCGGCCGCGGGTAGACGCCGCGACCGTCGATCGGCGCCCGGTGACGGCCGGACCAGGTCACCTCGGTCGACTCGCGCACCGCCAGCAGCAAGCCGAGCTTCTCGGCGAACAGCTCGTCGTAGTCCTCGAGCTCGAACCCGAACAGTGGGAAGGACTCGATGAAGGAACCGCGCCCGGCCATGATCTCCGCCCGCCCGCCGGAGAGCAGGTCGAGCGTGGCGAAGTCCTGGAAGACCCGCACCGGGTCGTCGGAGCTGATCACCGAGACGGCGCTCGTCAACCGGATCCGCTCCGTCCGCGTGGCCGCGGCGGCGAGCGCCACCGCCGGCGAGGACACGGCGAAGTCGGGGCGGTGGTGCTCGCCGACGCCGAAGACGTCGAGGCCCACCTGGTCGGCCAGCTCGACCTCCTCGATCAGATCCTTCAGCCGCTGCTCGGCCGAGATCGTCGGCCCGCCGCCGGCGTCCGGAGTGAGCTCCGCGAAGGTGTAGATACCGAGTTCCATGGGGGCCGAGGTCGGTCAATGGTAGGCAGGCGCGATCCCCGGCCCGAACGATGGGGCACCTACCATCGACGGATGCCGCTGGCCCTCGGTCAACGCCTGCTTCTCCACCACGCGTTCCGCGGCGGCTGGCTGGTGATCGTCGCCGTGATCGCGATCGTCATCCTGATCCGCTTCTGGCCGCTGATCTTCGCCTGGGCCGAGGAGCGTTGGCGGCGGAGGTGAGGGTTCGCCTCGCCTTGACGCTGGACCCCCCGCCATGAGAGTTTCGCCGGTGGGTCTGGGTTTCTAGAGAGAGGGATTGCGATGGCGGATGGTCTGATTCTCGAGTTCGACGGTCTCGACGCGGAGACCTATCGGCGGGTGAACGAGCGCCTCGGCATCGACATGGTGAGCGGCGAGGGGGACTGGCCCGCGGGCCTGATCTCCCACACCGGCGGCGCCAAGGCGGGCGGCGGCTGGGTCGTGTTCGAGGTCTGGTCCTCGCGGGCCGAGCAGGAGCGCTTCATGGAGGAACGCCTCGGCCAGGCTCTGAAAGAAGGCGGGGCGGAGGGGCCGCCGAGCCGGCTCGAGTGGCTCGACCTCTCGGCCCATCACAACCCTGGGGGGTGACGAAACCTCCATGAGCTGAGCCAGATTGGGCTCAAGATCCTGTCCCGGTAAGCAGCGGACCTGGGATGGGCACGGCTGGTTTCGAACCAGCGACCTCTCGCGTGTGAAGAACCAGGTGCATTTTCCCGGAAGACAAGACGGAGCGCATCAGAAAGCCAGATTCACGACATCAGCGAACTCTTGCGGCGGCCAGGAAATGGCTCGATGTGCGTCGATGGATTCCTATACGGGCACAAGCTTTGGCCGTTGTGCCCAAAGCGCCGGCGTCCGCTGCATGGATCGGAACGGCGTCCATCGCGACGCCGATGGGTTGGCCCTCGGGCTCATAACCCGAAGGTCGCAGGTTCGAATCCTGCCCCCGCTATAGCAAGAAGCCCCGCTAACGCGGGGTTTTTTGTTGGAGTGGGGCAGCCGCCACAGGCCCCGCGCCCTTGTAGCGCCCTTGGTAGTGAGGGCGGAAGCGGGTTGAAGCGGGTCACGGCGTTGCCCGACGAAGCTAGTGCTTGGCCTCTCCCTGGACTAGTTCGAGATCTTCGCCACCCCCGAGGGCCAGGCGCTCTACCGGCGAAGACAGCAGATCGTCGAGCCGGTCTTCGCCAACACCAAGTTCATCCGCAAAGCCGATCGCTTCCAGCGGCGCGGCTTAGCCGCCTGCCGGGCCGAGTGGCGCCTGATCGCTGCCACCCACAACCTCTTGAAGCTCTGGCGGGCGGGACTCGCCGGACCCCGGCCTCGGTTGGC
>JADGPJ010000020.1 GCA_017882505.1 Solirubrobacterales bacterium
TAGCCAGTTCACGATGGTGCGGTTCAGCACTTTGTAACAACCTGTTACAAAGTGCTAAGTTCAAGGCATGGCCTGGAACGTCGTCATCGCCGGAGGTGGGTTTGGAGGAGCCGCGGCTGCTCGTGAGTTGGAGCGGACGATGCCGCGGCAGTCGGCGCGCCTGGTGCTCGTCAACGAGACCAACTTCATGCTCTATACGCCGTTCCTGCCCGAGGCCGCGGCGGGGACGCTGGAGCCGCGGCACGTGGTGACGCCGCTGCGGGACATCCTCAAGCGCACCTACCTGCGGCTGGGCTCGATCGTCGGTCACGATCCCGAGGCGAAGACGGTCGAGCTGCGGGCCAAGTACGGGGAAACCGAGACGCTGCCCTACGACCAGCTGCTGCTCGCGCTCGGCTCGGTCTCGCGGGTGCTCCCGGTGCCGGGCCTGGCCGAGCACGCGGTCGGCTTCAAGAGCCTCGCCGACGCGATCTACCTGCGCAACCACGTGGTCGAGACGCTGGAGGAAGCCAACGCGACCGAGGATCCCGCTCGTCGCGACGAACTGCTCACCTACGTCTTCGTCGGCGGCGGCTACGCCGGTCTGGAGGCGCTGGCCGAGCTGCAGGACTTCGCCGCCGACGCGATGGAGAGCTACCCGCGCGCCCGCCTGCACGGGATGCGCTGGGTCCTGGTCGAGGCCACCGGCCGGGTCCTGCCGGAGATCGACCTGAAGCTCGCCGAGTACGCCCTGCGCCAGCTCCGCGGCCGCGGCATCGACATCCGCCTGGAGACGACGCTGGAGCAGGTCGAGGCGAACTCCGCCCGGCTCTCCAGCGGCGAGACCCTGCCGACGCGAACGGTCGTCTGGACTGCCGGCGTCGCCCCGCAGCCGATCCTCAAGCAGCTCAACCTGCCGCTCGACGAGCGCGGCCGCGTCCCCGTCGACGAGTACCTGCGGGTGCGGGGGTCCGACTCGGTCTGGGCGATCGGCGACTGCGCCGCCGCTCCCGACCCGCGCGGCGGCTTCTGCCCGCCGACCGCCCAGCACGCCGTCAGGCAGGGCCCGGTGGTGGCGCGGAACATCGCCGCCGAGCTCGGAGTCGGCAGCCCGCAGCCCTTCGAGTACCGCAGCGAGGCCTCGTTCGTCAACCTCGGTCGCTACAAGGCCGTGGGCCGGATCGGCGAGCGCACCTTCCGCGGCTTCCCGGCCTGGTGGCTGGCCCGCAGCTACCACATGAGCCAGATTCCGGGCGCGGCTCGCAAGGCCCGCGCGGTGCTCGACTGGACCGCCGGCCTGCCGTTCCGCCGCGACATCTCCGAGGTCGGCTCGATCGGCCATCGCAAGCCGCTGGGCTAGCTGCCCGCCCGCCGTGGGGACCGGCGATAGTGCTTGTCCCTCCAAACGCGCCTGTGCGTGCCGTGCTTCTGCCTGGACGTAAGGCCCATGCCCGAACCGCAACAATGTGGGCGTGGGCCTCGAGTATCTAGTCATCGTCTTCTTCTTCGGCCTCGCCACCGCGATCTTCGGCAAGATCAAGGGCAGCTCTTTCGGCATCTGGTTCCTGGTCGGCGCAGTCCTGCCGATCCTCGGCCTGATCGCCGTCAGCCTCTATCGGGTCGAGAAGGACGAACCGGAACGGCAGTGCCCGGCCTGCCACAAGGCGTTGAAGCTCTACGTCCAGGTCTGCCCGCGCTGCGGGACGGATCTGTATCTGCCGGACCCGGCGGCCGTGCGGCACCCTGGTGTGCGGTAGAGGGAGCTGGCGCCTCACGCCCAGGGTCCGGGAGCTTCGAGCGGGAACCGCGACAGAGTGGGGCACATCCCACCCCTCCCCGCATCCTTACCTGAGCCAGGTCCGCACGATCGCGTTCGCGAACCCCACCCCGTAGCGGAACACCGCCGGCTTCTTGCTGTGCCCATGCAACCGCTGTTCGACCGTGATCGGGATCTCCTTGGCCGGGATCCCGCGCTTGATCGCCTCGATCATGAACTCGGAGGTGTGGAACTGCTCCTGGCGCAGGACGAGCTGGGGCAGGACTGAGGTGCGGACGGCGCGGTAGCCGTTGGAGCAATCGGTGACGTGGGTGCGGGTGATGAAGGAGACGAGGCGGTTGAAGAAGACGATGCCGAGCTCGCGGGCGAAGTGGTTGCGGTCGGCGTGGCCGAGGACGCGGGAGCCGTGGGCGACGTCGACCTCGCCGTCGAGGACCGGCTTGACCAGCCGCTCCATCTCCGAGGGCAGGTGCTGGCCGTCGGCGTCGAGGGTGACGACGATCTCGGCGCCGGAATCGACCATCAGCCGGTAGCCGGTCCGCAGGGCGGCGCCGCCACCGCGGTTGGTGACGTGGCGGGCGACCGCGGCGCCGTGCGAGGTGGCGACGTCGCCGGTGCCGTCGCGGGAGCCGTCGTCGACGACCAGGATCTCGGTGGCGACGCCGCAGACCTCGGCCGGCATCTGGTCGAGGACGACGCCGATGTTCTCGGCCTCGTTGTAGGCGGGGACGACGATCGCGATCTTGCCCCGGAAGCGCTCCGGCAGGCCGGCCTGGCGGAACTCCTCCCAGGCCAGGCCCTCGAGCGCCGCCGAGAGTTGGCGCGAGTTGCGTGCCGCCTGCGAGAGCGCCCGCAGGCTGAGCAGGAAGAGGATGAAGATCGCGAACACGGCGAGGCCGAGGATGCGGCCGCCGTTGCCCTTTTCGAAGGAGAAGGCGGAGAGCAGACCGTCGATCGCTTCGGTGCCGGTGACCAGCATCAACCCGAGGCCGGCGAAGAGCAGGATCAGGACGTCGGCGTTGCGCAGCGAGCGCCGGCGAATCACCGCGTAGGCGACGATCGCCAGGCCGATCAGCAGCCCGGCGCTGCGCAGCGCGGTCAGCTCGGAGGGGAAGATGCCTGCTTGGAGGACCATTCGCGGCCAGAGGATATGGCCGCGAAGGCCGACGACAGGGTCAGGGCGGCAAGAGGAAACACCAGCGTCATCAGCACCTCGTTGCGGCGGGGAGCCGCCAGCGAGGCCGCACCGACCAGGGTCACGAGCGCGATCGGGGTCGCCAGCGCGACCAGCTCCCACCAGCGCCGCCGTACCGCGAGCAGGACGAAACCGGCCAGGCCGAGCCCCACGAGCAGGATCTGCACGGCCCGCCCGACGCCGCTGCTCATCGCCGCGCCGACGCCGCTGCTCCACATCCGCCCGATCTTGCGCGCGGTCATCCCCAGGTAGCCGAGCGGGTCTTCGCCGAAGTACTTGGAGAAGTTCTGCTTGCCGATCTTGCCCAGGGCCGAGTCCCGCGGCAGGTCGGGATAGCGGGCGGCGACGCGGTTGAAGAGCGGGGTCGGGTCGACTTCGTTCAGCGCTTCGGAGTCGGGTGGGAGGTCGATGTGCCTGTAGCGCAGCAGCAGCAGCGCCTTGACCCGCTGGTATTCGCCGTCGGCCGGGAGGTAGGTGCCGACGTAGAGCGCCTTGCCGCTGCCGGTCGAGATCGGCACCACGCGGCCGAGGACGTCGACGTTGCGGATCGTCCAGGGGACGATCGGCAACAGCAGGGCGGCGACCAGCAGCCCGGCCCCGGCCAGTCCCGGCCGCCAGCCCCGCGCGACCCCGATCCGGATCGCGGCGAGGACGACGAAGGCGGCGCCGACGAGCAGGTACTCGGGCCGGAACATCGCCGTCAGCCCGAACAGCAGCCCCGGCACAAGCCAGGCGCGCAATCGCTCCTGTTCGCTCGCCCAGAGGAAGGCGAGCACGGCGGCGGGCATGGTGAAGATCGCCGGCGGCTCGCTCATCAGCTCGCCGGTGGAGTGGATGAACGGCGGGTAGACGGCGACGGAGAAGGCGGCGAGCAGGCCCACCCAGCGTCCGCCGAGGCGCTCTCCGAGCAGGAAGACGACGAGGATCGCCGCCACCCCGAGCAGCGCCTCGACGATCCGGGCGGTCCCTTCGCGGGCGCCGCCGGTGGCGTAGAAGCCGGCCGCGTAGAGCAGCGGCGCCCCCGGCGACCAGTCGCTCGAGTTTTCGAAGGACGGACCTCCGTAGCTGCCTTCCTCGTAGAGGGCCTTGGAGAGTGCGTAGTAGGCGTGCGAGTCGTCGGCCGGGTTGGCGACCGGCCTGACCACCGAGTAGGCGCGCACCCCGAGGCCGAGGACCGCGATCAGCGCCAGCAGGATCAGCGTCTTCCTTCCGTGGCGCTGGGGCAGAGCGCGGATGCGGTCGGCGACGGCGGTCAAGGCCGGTTCAGGCTATCCGGGAGCGGGGCGTCCCGGCGCGGTGGCATTACTGTCCAGATCGGAAGGCGGAACCGGGCAATTGGCGAATGGTGCATGGTCAACATTCCCAATTCTTTTGAGAAGGAGCTTTCATGCGCCGTATCTCGCTGATCTTCGCGGGCGCCATCGCCTGCCTCGTCCTCTCGCTCGGTGCCACCGCTGCCGCGCAGGGGGGCCCGAAGACCTGCACCACCAACTCCAAAAACGTGATCGGCCACACGGTCAACGGCACACTCACCTCCAGGAACGTCAACTCCGTCCAGGCCGAATACGCCACCTGCGGCCACGCCAAGAAGGTGATGACCCGGATCCTCAGCATCCGGGTCGAGCAGCCGAAGAGCGTCGCCGGCTTCTACTGCGTGCCGAGCGTGCTCTCGACCCATCCCGACGTCGTCAACTACAAGTGCACGTTCAAAGGGGCGGACACGCCGATGTTCGTGAAGCTTGCCTTCAGGGTGAAGTACAACCTCGACTAGTCGCCCCGGTGGGCGCCGGCCGCTCCGGGCCGGCGCTCTCCGAGGACCGAGCCCGTCCATGTCACTCCGACCCCGGCCAGGGCCGCCAGCAGCGGCAGCATCACCAGCACCCGCCGCGGCGAGGCGACCAGCAGGGCGCTGATCGCGGTGATCGCGAGGAAGATCGTTCCGATCACCAGCGCCTCCCAGCGCCGGCGCCATGCCAGCACCGCGAGGCCGATCGCCCCGAGGACGAGGAGCGCCCAGTGGAGCGCCTCCCAGAGTGGCTCGCGCATCACGGCTCGAGGGCCGTGCGACCAGATCCGGCCGATCTTGGTCGCGACGAAACCGGCGAATTCGAGCGGATCTTCGGAGATGTCGTCCCAGAGCTGTTCGCGACCCATCTTCGAGAGCGCCCGGTCGCTTTCGAGTTCCGGGTAGCGGTGGGCGGCAAGGACCGCGAGGATCTGCTCGAGCCGCAGCCGCCGCACGTCCGCGGGGGCGAAGATCTCGGGATGACGGGTGACGACTTCCGCGCCGACCCGTTCCGGATCGCCGTCGGAGGGCAGGTAGGTGCCGGCGAAGAGGACCTGGCCGCCCCCGGTCGAGATCGGCACGAAGCGGTCGAGCACCGCCGCGTTCCGAATCGTCCAAGGCGCGACCACGACGACGACCCCCGCCAGCAGGATCGCCGCCCGCACCAGCGCGGCGCGCCAATCGTCCCTGAATCCGCTTACGAGTACGACAAGCCCAAGCAATACGGCGACACCCAGATACTCCGGCCGAACCATCGCCAGGGCTCCGAGCAACAAGCCCGGCAGTACCCATCGCACGAGCCCGTCCGCCGCGATGCCCTGCCTCGCGTCGTCCGCCCAGAACATGCCCAGAACCGACCCGGACAGCAGGGTGGCCGCCAGTGGCTCACCCATGAGCATGCCCTGGTACTCGAGCAGCGCCGGGTAGATCGCCACGGCGCCCGCGGCGATCAGACCGGCGCCCGGTCCCGAGAGCCGGCGGGCGATCAGGTATGCGAAGAGGATCGAGAGGGCGCCGACGAGCGCCAGCACCACTCGCGCCAGCCGCTCGTGGACGCCGCCGCTGAGCTTGTAGATGCCGGCTGCGAGCAGCGGCAGTCCGGGGGAGTAGTTGCTCGAGGGCTGGGTCGCCGAAGCGCCGACGGTGAAGCCGCGGCCCTGGTCGAGGTTGGCGCCGATCGCCGCGTAGGCGGCCGCGTCGTACACGGGAGCGCGCCCGTCCCAGGCCTCGCCGACGCGCAGGCCGAGACCGAGAAGCAGGATCGCGACGAGTGCGACGAGCCCCGCTCGACCCCCGTTGCGCGCCGCCAGTCCGCTTTCCATCGGGCTGATTCAACTAAGCTGCCACGTCTATGCGAGTTCTGATCCTCGGTGGCGACGGCTATCTAGGCTGGCCGACGGCGCTCCGCTTCTCGGCTCGCGGGCACGAGGTCTCCGTTGTCGACAACTTCTCCCGCCGCCGCTGGCACACCGAACACGGCAGCGCCTCGCTGACTCCGATCGCCGACTTCGACAGGCGCATCGAGGCCTGGCACGAGGTCTCCGGCGAGCAGATCCGCAGCTACGTCGGCGCCGTCGAGGACGGCGACTTCCTTGACGAGGTCGTCGCCGAGACCCGGCCCGAGGCGGTCGTCCACTACGGCCAGCAGCCCTCGGCCCCCTACTCGATGCTCTCGCGCGAGCGTGCGGTCGAGACCCAGTACACGAACGTGATCGGCAACCTCAACCTGCTCTTCTCGCTGCGCGACCACGTCCCCGACTGTCACCTGGTCAAGCTCGGGACGATGGGCGAGTACGGCCAGCCCAACATCGACATCGAGGAGGGCTACATCGAGATCGAGCACAAGGGGCGCAAGGACACGCTGCCGTTCCCGAAGCTGCCCGGCTCGCTCTATCACTGCTCGAAGGTCCACGACTCGACCAACATCCACTTCGCCTGCCGCACCTGGGGCCTCCGCGCGACCGACCTCAACCAGGGAATCGTCTACGGCGTCGAGACCGAGGAGACGGCGCGCGACGAGCGCTTGATCACCCGCTTCGACTACGACGAGCTCTTCGGCACCGTCCTCAACCGCTTTTGCCTGCAGGCGGTGATCGGTCACCCACTGACCGTCTACGGCGCTGGCCACCAGACCCGCGGCTTCCTCAACATCCGCGACACCCTCGCCTGCGTCGAACTCGCCGTCGCCAATCCGGCCGCGCGCGGCGACTTCCGCGTCTTCAACCAGTTCACCGAGCAGTTCTCGGTCCTGGAGCTGGCCGAGCGGGTGAAGCTCGCGGCCGAGCACCTCGGCTACTCGGTTGAGATCCAGCACCTCGAAAATCCCCGGGTCGAGAAGGAAGAGCACTACTACAACGCGATCCACACCAAGCTGCTCGACCTCGGCCTGGAGCCGACCATGCTGGGCGAGGAGCTGGTCGAGTCGATGATCCACGCGATCGAGCGCCACAAAGGGAACGCGATCGAGTCCTCGATCGATCCCCACACCCGCTGGAATCCGGCGAAATCGCCTGCAGCCCAGGCGTAGGCGCCCGCCTGGGGCGTGCGCGGCCTCGCTGGTACCATCGCCAGTCCCATGCGAGCTGCCGACACCCTGATGGAATCGCTGCAGGCCGAGGGCGTCAAGAACGTCTTCGGGATCCCCGGCGGCGCCAACCTGCCGACCTATGACGCCCTCGTCGACGCGGACTTCCGCCACGTCCAGGTCCGCCACGAGCAGGGCGGCGGCCACGCGGCCGAGGGCTACGCCAAGGCCTCGGGCCGGGTCGGGGTCGCCTTCGCCACCTCCGGCCCCGGCGCGACCAACCTGGTCACGGCGATCGCCGACGCGATGCTGGACTCGGTCCCGACCGTCTTCATCACCGGCCAGGTGCGCACCGAGCTGATCGGCACCGACGGCTTCCAGGAGGCCGACATCCTCGGCGCGACCCTGCCCTTCGTCAAGCACTCCTTCCAGGCCACCGACGCGCGCCAGATCCCCGAGTACGTCCACGAGGCCTTCCACATCGCCTCGACCGGGCGGCCGGGGCCGGTCCTGCTCGACATCCCGCAGGACCTCTCGCGAGCTGACATCGACTACGAGCCGCGAACCGAGCCGGTCGACCTGCCCGGCTACAAGCCCTCCACCGAGGGCAACATCAAACAGATCCGGATCGCCGCCAAAGCCCTGGCCAACGCCAGGCGCCCTGTCTTCTACACGGGCGGCGGTGTCGTCAGCGCCAACGCCTCCGAGGAGCTGCGCGAGCTCGCCGCCTCCGACCGCTTCCCGGTCACCTCGACGCTGATGGGCCTCGGCGCCTTCCCCGCCTCCGACGAGAACTGGCTCGGGATGCTGGGGATGCACGGCACCTTCACCGCCAACTACGCGATGGACAAGGCGGACCTGATCGTCGCGATCGGCGCCCGCTTCGACGACCGCATCACCGGCAAGTTGGCGGAGTTCGCGCCGAGCGCGAAGGTGATCCACATCGACATCGATCCGGCCGAGATCTCGAAGAACGTCGGTGCCCACATCCCGATCGTCGGCGACGTCAAGCTTGTGCTGCCGAAACTGACCCGCGAGTACCGGGCGCTGCAGACCGACTCCTCGCGGCTCGATCCCTGGTGGAACCAGATTCGCGGCTGGCAGCAGGAGCACCCGCTCTTCTACGAGCCCGGCAAGGACGGCGAGATCAAGCCCCAGTTCATGGTCGAGACACTGCACAGGGCGACCCAGGGCGACGCGATCATCACCTCCGACGTCGGCCAGCACCAGATGTGGGCGGCGCAGTACTACGGCTTCGACAAACCGCGGCGCTGGATCAACTCCGGCGGCCTCGGCACGATGGGCTTCGGACTGCCCTCGGCGGTTGGCGCCAAGGTGGCCTGCCCGGACGAGACCGTCGTCTGCCTCGCCGGCGACGGCAGCCTGGTCATGAACGTCCAGGAGCTCGCCACCTGCGTCGCCGAGGAGATCCCGGTCAAGGTCTTCCTGATGAACAATGGCTACATGGGCATGGTCCGCCAGTGGCAGGAGCTGTTCTGGGATCGTCGCTACAGCTCGGTCAAGATGGGCGCCAGCCCGGACTGGGTGAAGCTGGCCGAGGCCTTCGGCGCGACCGGGATGCGCTGCGAGAGCTCCGCTGACCTCGAGGAGACGATGGTCAAGGCGCTGGAGACCGACGGCCCGGTTCTGCTCGACGTCCGCGTCACCCAGGAGGAGAACTGCTACCCGATGATCCCGCCGGGTGAAGCCGCCCGCGACATGGTCGAGGCGCCGAGGGTGGTGCGCTGATGGAGGCCGGGACCCCGCAGGCGGTCAAGCTCGAGGATCTGCATCTGCCCGGGCAGCTGAGCGGCCGCAAGCACATCCTTTCGATCCAAGTGGAGAACAAGCCCGGTGTCCTGGCCCGCGTCGCCGGCCTCTTCTCGCGCCGCGGCTTCAACATCGACACGCTCGCGGTCGGTCCCACCGACGACCCCAGCATCTCGCGGGTCACGCTGACCCTCGACGGTGCGGTCCACCCGATCGACCAGGTCACCAAGCAGCTGCACAAGCTGGTCAACGTGCTGAAGATCCGCGACATGGAGCCGGAGGAGACGGTGGCGCGCGAGATGGCCCTGTTCAAGGTCTCCTCGGCGGTCGAGAACCGGGCCGAGATCATTCAGTTCGCGGAGATCTTCCGCGGCAAGATCGTCGACGTCGCCCGCCGCACGATGACGATCGAGGTCACCGGTTCGGCCGACAAGATCGAGGCCTTCGAGCGCATGATCCGCCCCCACGGCCTGGTCGAAATGGTGCGTACGGGAGAGATTGCCATCGCCCGTGGTCACGACTGAGATGACGGCCCAGGACGTCGCCAGGCTGCGTCCTCGGTCGCCCGAATAGCGCTGCTGTTTCGGGCTCCCCGTGTCCTTGTCTGACAACGTCCTGACCTCGTCATTGCAGATCGCCTTGGAGAAGGGCGTCCAGCGCGGGCGCCGGACTCTCGTCAGCGTCACCGTCGAGGTCGATCTGGCCGACCCGTGTGCGGCGGTCTTCGCCTCGCGGCTGGCCTCCGATCGCTGGTTCTGCTGGGAGCAGCCGGACCGCGGCTTCGCGCTGGCGGGGCTCGGGGTCGCACAGGAGTCGACCTCGCGCGGCAAGAGCCGCTTCGCCGAGGTCGCCAGGGAGTGCTCGAGGACCGGGGGAGACCCGGTGCTCGACGAGCCGCCGGGGCTGCCCGCCGGCGCCGGCCCGGTCTGGCTGGGAGGGTTTGCCTTCGACGCCGAGGGCGGCTCCTCCTCGATCTGGTCCTCGCTGTCGCCCGGCTCGCTGGTCTTGCCCGAGCTGTCGCTCTGCCGCAGCGCCGAGCGCACGTTCGTCACCGTCAACGCCGTCCTCAGTCCCGGCGATGACGCATCCCGGGTCGGCGCCGCGCTCGAGGCCAGGTTGGCCGGGCTGCGCGCGGAGGCGCCGCTGCCGATGCTCGATCCGCACCCGACCGCTCACGCCGAGATCCGCAGTGCCCGGCCCCCGGCCGAGTTCGAAGACGCCGTCGCCGCCGCCGCAGCCCGGATCGACGCGGGGGAGATGAGCAAGATCGTGCTCGCCCGCGAGGTGATCGTCCGCGCCGGCGCCGCCCACGATCCGGCGGCGCTATTCGGGGCGATGCGGGTCCAGTTCCCGGCCTGCTTCTGCTTCTGCTGCGGCACCCCCGAGGCCGCCTTCATCGGCGCCAGCCCGGAGCTGCTGGTGCGGCGCTCGGGCGCCAGCGTCTCCACCGTCGCCCTCGCCGGCTCGACCCGCCGCAGCTCCGACCCCGCCGTCGACGACCACCTAGGCGAGCAGCTGCTGCGCAGCGACAAGGACCGCCGCGAGCAACGGATCGTCGCCAAGCGCATCGTCCGCGCCCTGCGCCCACACGCGGTCTGGGTCGAGGCGGCGCCGGAGCCGGAGATCGTCAAGATCGCCAACATCCAGCACCTGGCGACGCCGGTGATCGCCCAGCTGGCCGAGCCCCACTCGGCGATCGAGCTGGCGGGCCTGCTGCACCCGACCCCCGCCGTCGGCGGCGAGCCCTGGCCCGACGCCGCCGCGGCGATCGACGATCTCGAGGGCATGGACCGCGGCTGGTACGCCGGCCCGGTCGGCTGGATGGACGCGACCGAGGACGGCGAGTTCTGCGTCGCCCTCCGCAGTGCCCTCCTCCGCGACCGCGAGGCTCACCTCTTCGCCGGCGTCGGCGTCGTCGCCGGCTCTGACCCGGCCGCCGAGCTGGCCGAGACCGAGGTCAAGCTCGGCGCCCTGCTGCCGCTGGTCGCCGAGTAGACGGACCGGCGTCGAATAGTGCAGGATCCCTCGCGTGATCCGGCGAAAGGCTGGCGGTGCCAAGGGTGCAGCCACCTGGCTGGTCGTCTGCTGAGCGGCCGCGGGTCGCCGAGATTGCACTTACCCCGGCATAGCGGGGTCAACTGCAACTTCACCTGTCACGGAAGTGAGCCGACCGCCTCGTGGACGCGTTCGGTGAGGCGGCGGTGGAGCGCGACGTTGGACTGGCGGTCGGTCCTGACCTCGATCAGGCCGCTGCCGGCGGCCAGGGCCCCCGGCAGCTCGCCGAGCGTCTCGAGCCGCCGATGCGGGAGATCGAAAAGCGCCGCGGCCTTGGCGACGTCGACGCCGCGCGGCGTTCCCAGCAGCGCCTCGAACTCCTCGCCGCCCATCGCCCCCTCCTGGGGAAGGAAGTGGAAGATGCCGCCGCCGTCGTTGTCGATGACGACGATCCGGACCGGGGTGGAGACCTCGCGCAGGGCGGCGAGTCCGCCGATGTCGTGGAGCAGGCCGAGGTCGCCGGTGACAATCGTCGTCGGGCGGCCGCTGGCATGGGCGGCTCCGATACCGGAGGAGATCAGGCCGTCGATGCCGTTGGCGCCGCGGTTGCAGAGGAAGAGGGCGTCGGTCTCTGCCGGGGCGAGGAAGGCCTCCTGGTCACGGATCGGCATGCTCGAGGCCGTGTAGACGAGGTCGCCGCCGCGGTGGGCGCGCCCGAGCGCCATGTGCAGCGCCGGCTCGGAGATCGGCCCCGCGTCCTCGAGCTCGGCCTTGAGCGCCGCTTGGGCCGCCCGCTCGGCCTCGAGCCAGAGCTCCGGTGCCGCTCGCTCCTCCTTCTCCAGCCGCGCCGCCCAACCCGCGGCGAGCTCGGTCGGGTCGGCGCGCAACAACGCCGCCGCCCGCCGGCTCGGCTCGTTCCATCCCCCGCAGGGGTCGATGAGGATCTGGTCGGCGCCGCTGGCCGCCAGCCACGCTCGCAACGGCTTGCTGGTCGGCATCTCGCCGAACCGCAGCACCAGGTCGGGGACGACGGACTTGGCGAAGTGCTCGTCGCGCAGCAGCTGGTCGTAGCTGCCGATCACGTGCGAGCGGTCGTGCGGCCCGCAGCGCAGCTGTGAGGTCGGCTCGGCCAGGATCGGGAAGCCGGAGGCCCGGGCGAGGTGGGCGAGCGGCTCGCGCAGCTCGGAGTCGAGCTGGCGGCCGGCGATGATCACCCCCGCGATCGCGTCGCCGATGTGCCCGGCGACCTCCTCGAGCAGGAAGGTCGACGGCTCCAGGTCGATCCGGGTCACCGCGGTCAGCGGCCGGCCCTCGCGGCCCTCGAGGGCCAGCGGGTCCGTCGCCGTCACCGCACCCTCGACCGCGATCGGCGCCAGCGGCTCGCGCCAGGGCAGGTTGAGGTGGACCGGTCCAGGGCGCGTCTCGCCCCGCGCCGCCGCCAACGCCCGGCAGGCGACCGAGCGGTAGCGGAGCAGTCCGTCGTCGTCGGCCTCGTGGGTGCCGACTTCGCAGAACCAGCGCACCGCCGAGCCGAAGACCTTGATCTGGTCGATCGTCTGCCCGGCGCCGATCCCGCGCAGCTCCGGCGGCCGGTCGGCGCTGAGCACGACCAGCGGCAGCGCCGATTCGTCCGCCTCGCAGACCGCCGGGTGGTAGTTGGCGACGGCGGTGCCGGAGGTGCAGAGCAGCGCCACCGGCTCGCCGCTCGCCTGGGCGGCGCCGAGGGCGAAGAACCCCGCCGAGCGCTCGTCGAGGATCACCGTCACCTCAATCTCCTCCTGGCGCCAGAGCGCCACAGCGAGCGGAGTGGAGCGAGAACCGGGGGAGACGACCGCGTGGCGCAGCCCGCCGCGCGCCAGCTCCTCGGCGAAGGCCGAAGCGAGCGCGGTGTTGGCGTTGGTCGGGTCCACGGGAAGAACCTAAAGCCGGTGCGCCCGCAGCGCTTCCTCGTCGATCTCGACGCCGAGGCCGGGTCCATCGGGAGGGTGCAGCATGCCGTCTCGCAGCTCGCACTCGACCGCAGCGATCGTCGAGCCGAAGAGGCGCTGGGTGGCGAGGCCGTGGGCGAGCTCGAGCGGGTCCGCCGGCGCGCTCTCGCGCAGCGTCTGCGCGACCTGGGCGGCGGCGGCGATCCCGACCGGGCCGTCGAGCGCGCTCGACAGGTAAGAGGGAAGGATCTCGGCGATCGCGATCGCTTCCTCGGGGCCACCGACCTTCGATAGCTTCACGCCCGCCAGCGCGCAGGCCGTCATCGACGCCGCGAGTTCGGCATCGGAGCGGCTCTCGACACTCTCGTCCGCGGCGATCGGGATCGAAGTCGAGGTGGCCAGCGCCGCCATCTCCTCGAGCGTCGCCACCGGTTGCTCGGCGAGCTCGACGTCCAGCTCCTCAAGCTCGATCAGGGTCCGCTTCGCCCGCTCGAGATCCCAGGTGGCGTTGGCGTCGACCCGGATCCGCGCCGCCGCTCCCACCGCTTCCCGCACGGCCCGGACCTGACCGACGTCGTCGCCAACGCCGAGCTTCAGCTTGAAGGTCGAGTAGCCCTCGCCGGCCCAGCGCAGGGCGTCCTCGGCGACCGCCGCCGGTTCGCCGGCGACGAGCGTGGCGTTGCAGGCCACCGGGTCCTCCGCCGCGGCGGAGGACGCTCCGCCTTCGGTATCCGCGATTCGCCCGCGCAGGTCCAGCAGGGCCGTCCAGACGGCGCATCGAGTCGGGGCCGAGAGGGCCGCCATGCCACTCCTCACCTGCTCCTCGTCGAGCGTCTCCAGGACTTCGAGCCGACGCAACTCGGCGACGACCGTCTCGATCGTCGCCCCGCCCCGCAGCGACAGCGGCACCGCTTCGCCCAAGCCGACCAGCCCCTCCTTGTCGCGCAGCCGCAGCAGCACCATCTCGCGCTGCTCCAGACGCCCCCGTGCGGTCACGTAGGGCTCGCGGAACGGCAGGGCGTAGGGGATGACTTCGACGGAGGCGAGTCGCACGCCTACAGCTTCTCACTCCGCCGGAGCCGCGGACGCCGGGGGGCGGCTAGCCGGAGATCAGCAGCCCGGCGGTGACCAGCAGGCTGAAGACCGCGAGCAGCGCCCCGGTCGCGGCCAGGGCGCCGTTCAGGGCCGGGCCGTCGGTGCGGTTGCTCATCGCCCGCATCGGCCCGATCGCCATCGGCAGCGCCGCCAGCCCGATCAGCGGCAGCGCGCTCGCTTCGCCCGCGACCAGCGATATCGGCAGCACGACGAAGGCCCCGAGCACCAGCAGCCGGTAGAGCATCACAGCGTTGGTGCGGCCCATCCGCACGGCGAGCGTCATCTTGCCCGCCCGCCGGTCGGTCTCGATGTCGCGGACGTTGTTGACGACGATGATCGCCGTGGCGAGGAAGCCGATCGCGATCGAGAGCCCCAGCGGCAGCGTGTCGAGATGCTCCAGCTGCACGTAGTAGGAGCCGTTGACGGCAACCAGGCCGAAGAAGAGGAAGACGAAGACCTCGCCGAGGCCGGCGTAGCCGTAGGGCCGGGGTCCGCCGGTGTAGAGGACGCCGGCGGCGATCGAGACGGCGCCGATCAGGAGGATCACCGCGCCGGCGACGGTCGCCAGGTAGATCCCGCAGACGAGCGCCACGGCGAAGGCGATGTAGGTCGCCGTCAGCACCCGCCGTGGGGTCACCAGCCCGGCCGAGGTGACCCTGACCGGGCCGAGCCGGTCGGCGGCGTCGGCGCCGCGCTTGGCGTCGGAGTAGTCGTTGGCGAGGTTGGTGCCGATCTGGATGAAGATCGAGCCGATCAGGGCGGCGACGAAGGCGCCGACCCGCGGCAGGTGCCCGAGCCACTGCACCGCCGCCGCGGTGCCGACCAGCACCGGAGCGATCGCCGCCGGCAGCGTCCGCGGACGCGCCGACATCAGCCAGATCCTCATGGGCGTTTCGGGAACTTGCCGAAGTCGGGCTTGCGGCCCTGCTGGTAGGCGTTGCGCCCCTCCTGGCCCTCCTCGGACATGTAGAAGAGCAGCGTCGCGTCGTGGGAGAGCTGCTGCAGGCCGGTCAGCCCGTCCTCTTCGGCGTTGAAGCTCGACTTCAGCAACCGCAGCGAGAGGGGGGAGAGGTGGAGCATCTCCCGGCACCAGGCGACGACCTCGCGCTCCAGGTCCGCCAGCGGCACGACCGCGTTGACGAGGCCCATCTCCAGCGCCTCGTCGGCGCCGTAGAGCCGGCAGAGGAACCAGAACTCCTTCGCCTTCTTGACTCCGATGTTGCGGGCGAGCAGGCTGGCGCCGAAGCCGCCGTCGAAGGAGCCGACCCGGGGGCCGGTCTGGCCGAAGCGGGCGTTGTCGGCGGCGATCGTGATGTCGCAGACCAGGTGCAGGATGTGGCCGCCGCCGACCGCGTAGCCGGCGACCATCGCCACCACCGGCTTCGGCAGGCGGCGGATCTGGACGTGGAGGTCGCCGACGTCGAGGCGCCCGACTCCCTGCTGGGCGACGTCGTCGTCGCCGATGTAGCCGTCGTCGCCGCGGATCCGCTGGTCGCCGCCGGAGCAGAAGGCATCGTCGCCGGCGCCGGTGAAGACGATCGCGCCGACCTCGAGGTCGTCGCGGGCGCGGCCGAAGGCGTCGCGCAGCTCGGCCAGCGTCTGCGGCCGGAAAGCGTTGCGAACCTCGGGCCGGTCGATCGTGATCTTGGCGATCCCGTCGCCCTTCTCGTAGAGGATGTCGCCGTACTCGGCGGCGCTGCGCCACTCGATCGGCGCGTAGAGATCCTGCTCGGGTGGGGCGTCCTTGTGGCGTTGCGGCAAGCTTTCCTCCAGGTGGGTGTCGGCCGCGCGCTGGCGCGGAGCGCTAAGAATGCCGTGGCAACGATAACCAGCGACCCCTGAGAGACGCGCAGCGATGAAGCTCGACAACTGGCTCGCACAGAGATCCCAGAGCTGCCCCGACCGCACCGCGCTGGCGGCGGACGGGGTCGACGTCACCTACGCCGAGCTCGAGGCGGAGGCGACCTGGGTGGCGCGCCGGCTCGCCGCCCACGGCGTCCGCCGCGGCTCGATCGCGGCGCTGACGATGCACCCGCGGCGCGAGCAGGTCGTCCTCTTCCACGCGCTGATGAAGGTCGGCGCCACCCTGCTGCCGCTGAGCCCGCGACTGACCGCGAGCGAGCGGTCGGCGATCGTCGCCGCCGAGGAACCGACCGTCGACCTCGACGACGCCGGCGAGCTGACCCAGACCGAAGCCGACCTGCCGCTGCTCGGCGAGAACGACATGGACGACGTCTGCGCGCGCGTCCTGACCAGCGGCAGCTCCGGCCTGCCGAAGCCGGTCGGCCTCACCTACGGCAACTTCCTCTGGAGCGCCGTCGGCTCCGGCTTCAACATCGGCGTCGACCCGGCGGACCGCTGGCTCTGCTGCCTGCCGCTCAGCCACATCTCCGGCCTCGGCATCGTCATGCGCTCGGTCATCTACGGCACCACCGCGGTCCTCCACGACGGCTTCGACATCGACCACGCCGGCGCGGCGCTGGAAAGAGACGGGATCACCGTCGTCTCGGTGGTGACGACGATGCTGACCCGGCTGCTCGACGCCGGGGTCGACCTCTCCGGTCCGCGGGCGATCCTCGTCGGCGGCGGGCCTGTTCCCGAGGAGCCGCTGCAGGAGGCGATCGCCAAGGGCGCGACCGTCGTCCAGACCTACGGCCTGACCGAGACCTGCTCGCAGGTGACGACCCTGGCTCCCGCCGATGCCAGCCGCAAGCTCGGCTCCGCCGGGCGGCCGCTGCTGACGACCCACCTCCGCATCCTCGACGGCGAGATCCTGGTCCAGGGCCCGACCGTGGCGCCGGGCCACGCCGACGCCGACGGCTGGTTGCACACCGGCGATCTCGGCCACATCGACGACGAGGGCTTCCTCTACGTCAAGGACCGGATCGACGACCTGATCGTCAGCGGCGGCGAGAACGTCGTCCCGGCCGAGGTCGAGGAGGTGCTGCTGCGCCACCCCGAGGTCGCCGACGCCGCCGTGATCGGTCGCGAGGACCCCGAGTGGCAGCAGGCGGTGACCGCGGTGGTCGTGCTCGAGGCCGGCTCCGTCGCCACTCCCGACGACCTCCGCCGCCACTGCGGCGAATCGCTGGCCGGCTTCAAGGTCCCCAAGCGGGTCGAGCTCGCCGCGGCGCTGCCGCGCACGCCCTCGGGCAAGCTGATGAGAAGGGCGCTCCGATAGCCTGCCGGCCATGAAAACCGACGACATCTTCTACGACAAAGACGCCGACCTGGGAAAGCTCAGCGGCAAGACCGTCGCCATCCTCGGCTACGGCTCCCAGGGGCACGCTCACGCCCTCAACCTCAAGGATTCAGGCGTCGACGTGGTCGTCGGCCTGCGCTCCGATTCCTCCAGTCGCGCCAAGGCAGAAGAGGCCGGGCTCGAGGTCCTCGAGATCGCCGACGCCGCCAGTCGCGGCGACCTGGTGATGATCCTGCTCCCCGACGAGAAACAGGGCGAGATCTGGAGCTCGGACATCGCCGACGGGATCGCCCCCGGCAACCTGCTGCTCTTCGCCCACGGCTTCGCGGTCCACTTCGGCGAGGTCGATCCGCCCCCCGGCATCGACGTCGGCATGGTCGCCCCGAAGGGGCCCGGCCACCTGGTCCGCCGCCAGTACGAGGAAGGCAACGGCGTGCCCTGCCTGATGGCCGTCCACCAGGACGCCAGCGGCAACGCCCACGACCTCGTGCTCGCCTACGCGGCCGGGATCGGCGGCGGTCGTGCCGCGATCATCGAGACGACCTTCAAGGACGAGTGCGAGACCGACCTCTTCGGCGAGCAGGCCGTCCTCTGCGGCGGCGCCTCCGAGCTCGTCCGCGCCGGCTACGAGACCCTGGTCGAGGCCGGCTACGACCCGCGCCTGGCCTACTTCGAGTGCCTGCACGAGCTCAAGCTGATCGCCGACCTGATGTACGAAAAGGGCATTCAGGGCATGCGCTACTCGATCTCCAACACCGCCGAGTACGGCGACATGACCCGCGGCAAACGGGTCATCGGCGAGGAGTCGAGGGCGGCGATGAAGCAGATCCTCAGCGAGATCCAGTCAGGCCAGTTCGCCCGCGAGTGGATCGCCGAGAACAAGGCTGGCGGCGAGCACTTCGACCAGATGCGCAAAGAGGCGGCTGGGCATGAAGTCGAGGAGGTCGGACACGTGCTTCGAGACATGATGCCCTGGATCGATCAGGGGTTCTAGGGGCTCGCTCCGGCGGGTCCTCCGCGGGACGACAGCTTCCGTGAGCCGGAAGCTCACATGAGACGGGAGCTTCAGCGAACCGGAGCGGGGGCCCGGCAGGAGGGTCACCCCTACCGGTGCGTCTCGCCCTCGGCGAGTCTCCCGTCCCGTCCGACATACCCGCCCTTGCCCCCGACGACCACGTAAACCGCATCCTCGGCGTCACTCAAGTTCCGCACCTTGCGCTCGGTTGGGGCATCCACCCGGGCGAGGCCCCCGGGGCCGAGCCGCTGGGTCGAGCCGTCGCCGAACTCGATCTCGACCCGGCCGCTGTGGACGAAGTAGAGCTCCTCCTGTTCGTCGTGGTGGTGGCTGCCGGTCGAGTAGGAGGGGGGAAGCACGATCGCGTTGACGCCGAAGGCGGTCACCCCGAGCTCCTTGCGGATCTTGCGGAACCCGGGGCCCTCGCCGAGGTCGTCGAGGTGGGCGACCGCGTAGCCCTCGCCCTTCGCGACCTTCTCGTTCCCCTCGGCCATTCAGGTGCCTCAGACGGCCGGCGCCGCGGGTGGGGCGGGGGGTGCCGCCGGGGGAGGCGTCGTCAGCGACCCCGTCGCCGCCTTCGCTTTCTCGATCCCGATCGGCGGGTAGTCGTCGGTGAGGATCGTGGCGTAGCCGGCGACCCGCGCGTAGAAGCCGTTGACATAGGTCAGCACGCTGTTGATCCCTTCGGGCATGTAGCCGCGGAAGACGATCGCCAGCCAGGCAACGGCGGCGGCTCCGGAATGAAGGGAGCCGATCCCGAGGTAGATGACGAACTCCATCGGTATGACCAGGATCAAGCGGAAGAAGGCCTTGAGCCGGCTCTGGCGCTCTGCCCGAGGCGCGAAGTTGACCCGGATCGGATAGCTGGGATCGTCGGCGATGCCGAACGGCGGCCAGACATCCGTCTGCAGGTAGACCCAGGCGCCGGTCCGGACCATGAAGCGGATGATGCCCGAGTTGAAGTCATAGAGCCACTGCGGATACCGGCCCAGGATCACCACCGAGACCCACGCGAAGAAGTGAGTGAAGATGAAGGCGATCAGATAGACGAACATGACGATGATCCACGGGATCGCCAGGAGGATCCGGAAGAACGTCGTCGCGCGATTCGGCGTCGCGTTGAAATCGGCTTCATAGGTGATCGGGTACATGCTTCTCCCTCTGTCTTGGACGGTCCCCAGGTGACGGCGCCGCCAGCCTACTCCCGGCCTCGGCGCCAGTCCACCCGCGGCGGTCAATAACCTGTCCGGCCCGATGCCTTCCCAGACCACGGACACGATCGAGATCCCTGCCGCGCTCAAGCCCGTCGATGGCCGTTTCGGCTGCGGCCCCTCGAAGGTGCGGCCGGAGGCCCTGGCGGCGTTGGCCGAGCGCGCCTCGCTGATGGGCACCTCGCACCGCCAGGCGCCCGTGCGGGACCTGGTGCGCGGGATCCGCTCCGGCCTCGGTCAGCTCTTCTCGCTGCCCGACGGCTACGAGGTGATGCTCGGCAACGGCGGCACCACCGCCTTCTGGGAGGCGGCAACGGCCTGGCTGGTGCGCGAGCGGGCGCTGCACCTGACCTACGGCGAGTTCTCGCAGAAGTTCGCCAAATCCACCGCGGCGGCGCCGTTCCTCGCCGACCCGATCGTCGTCGAGGCCGATCCGGGCGACGCCCCCGAGCCGGCCGCCGACCCCGCCGCCGACGCGATCGCCTGGGCCCACAACGAGACCTCCACCGGCGTCATGGTCGACGTCCGCCGCCCCGAGGGCGCCGGCGACGCCCTGGTCCTGATCGACGCCACCTCGGGCGCCGGCGGCCTGCCCGTCGACGTCTCCGAGGCCGACGCCTATTACTTCGCCCCGCAGAAGGCCTTCGGCGGCGACGGCGGCCTCTGGCTGGCGCTGCTGAGCCCGGCCGCCATCGCCCGGATCGAGGAGCTCGACGGCGCCGAGGACCGCTGGCAGCCGGCCTTCCTCTCATTGCAGACGGCGCTGGAGAACTCGCGCAAGGAGCAGACCTACAACACGCCGGCGCTGGCGACCCTGGTGCTGCTCGCCGACCAGGTCGAGTGGATGCTCGGCAACGGCGGCCTCGACTGGTGCGTGGCCCGCACCTCCGACTCGTCCGGCCGCCTCTACGGCTGGGCGGAGCGCAGCGAGGTCGCGACGCCCTTCGTCGCCGACGCCGCCAAGCGCTCGCTCGTGGTCGGCACGATCGACTTCGCCGACTCGGTCGACGCGGCGGCGCTGGCCGCGGCGCTGCGCGCCAACGGCATCGTCGACGTCGAGCCCTACCGCAAGCTCGGCCGCAACCAGTTGCGGGTCGGGATGTTCCCCTCGGTCGAGCCGGCCGACGTCGAGGCGCTGACGGCCTGCATCGACTGGGCCCTGGAGAACGTCGCGGGGGTGTCCTCGTGAAGGTCCTGGTCAAGGAGAAGATCGCCGACTCGGGGGTGAAGTTGCTGCAGGACAACTTCGACGTCGACCTCGGCCTCGAGATGAGCGACGAGGAGCTGCGCGAGAAGATCGGCGCCTACGACGCGATCCTGATCCGCTCGGCGACCAAGATGACCCCGGAGCTGATCGACCTCGCCACCAACCTCAAGGTGATCGGCCGCGCCGGCACCGGCGTCGACAACGTCGACATTCCGGCCGCGACCCGTCGCGGCATCATCGTCGCCAACGCGCCCGAGTCGAACTCGGTCGCCGCCGCCGAGCACACGCTGGCGCTGGCGCTGGCGCTGGTCCGAAATGTGCCCCAGGCGCACGGCTCGCTGGTCGCCGGCCGCTGGGACCGGGCCAAGTTCAAGGGGGCCGAGCTCTACGGCAAGACCCTCGGCGTGATCGGCTTCGGCCGCATCGGCCAGCTGGTCGCCAAGCGTGCGCAGAGCTTCGAGATGGACGTCGTCGCCTTCGACAAGTTCGTCTCCGCCGAGCGCTTCCGCGAGCTCGGCGTCGAGGGGGTCGACAACATCGAGGACCTGCTCGGCCGCGCCGACCTCGTCACCCTGCACGTGCCCAAGACCCCGGAGACGATCGGGCTGATCGACGCCGCGGCGATCGCGGCGATGAAGGACGGCGCTCGCGTCGTCAACTGCGCCCGCGGCGAGCTGATCGAGCTCGACGACCTGCTCGCCGGCCTCGAGTCCGGCAAGCTCGCCGGCGCAGCGCTCGACGTCTTCCCCTCCGAGCCCTTCACCGAGCACCCGATCTTCGCCCGCGACGACGTCGTCGTCACGCCGCACCTCGGCGCCTCCACGGCGGAGGCCCAGGACCGCGCCGGCGTCGTCACCGCCGAGCAGGTGACCGAGGCGCTGAAGGGCGGCGTCGTCACCAACGCGGTCAACATCGCCGCCGTCCGGCCCGAGGCGATGGAAGCGCTGGCCCCGTTCGTGCCGCTCTGCGAAAAGCTCGGCCGCCTCGCCCAGGGTCTCGGCGAGGGCTCGATCGACCGGGTCACCGCCGAATTCCGCGGCCGGATCGCCTCCCACGACACCCGCCTGCTCGGCATCGCGGTCCTCGTCGGCATTCTCTCCGGCCACACCGAGCAGCCGGTCAACCTCGTCAACGCCCCGCAGATGGCCGAGGAGCGCGGCATCGACCTGGTCGAGACGAATGACTCCAGCGCCGAGGACTTCACCGAGCTGGTCACGGTCCGGGTCGACTCCGGCGGCGGTGAGGTCGAGGTCGCCGGGACCAGCGTCGGCCCTCGCAACGAGCCCTACCTCGTCTCCGCCTGGGGCGAGAGCTTCTACCTTCCCTTCGCCAGTCACATCTCGGTCTTTCGCTACGCGGATCAGCCGGGGATGATCGGCCGCGTCGGCACCCTCTTCGGCGAAGAGGGGGTCAACATCGTCTCCGCCGCGGTCGGCGCCGAGCCCGGCGGCGAGACCGCGGTGATGGCGCTGACGACCGACGCGCCGGTGCGGGCCGCGGCGATCGAGAAGATCCTCGGAGTCGACGGTTTCTCGGTCGGTCGCTCCGTGGATCTCTAGCCAGCCTCTACTCTTCCTCTCCGTGAGGGCGGTGGTGCTGACAGGGACGGGAGGGCCCGAGGTCCTGCAGGTTCAGGAGCGTCCTGACCCCGTGGCCGGCCCCGGCCAGGTGCGGATCTCGGTCCGCGCCGCGGGGATCAACTTCGCCGACACGATGGCTCGTGTCGGGCTCTACCCGGATGCCCCGAAGACGCCCTGCGTGCTCGGCTACGAGGTGGCGGGCGAGATCGAGTCGGTGGGGGAGGGCGTGAGCGACTTGCGGGTCGGCCAGCGCGTGATGGCCGGGACCCGCTTCGGTGGACAGGCCGAGCTGGTCGCCGTCGGCGCCGAGCAGGTGCTGCCGCTCCCCGACGAGCTCAGCTTCGAGCAGGGCGCCGCCTTCCCGGTCAACTACGGCACCGCCTACGCGGCGCTGATCCTGATGGGCGGACTGCGCCAGGGCGATCGCGTGCTGATCCACGCCGCGGCCGGCGGCGTCGGCATCGCCGCCACCCAGGTCGCCCGCAACGCCGAAGCCGAGGTCTACGGCACCTCCTCGCCCGCCAAGCACGAGGCGATCCGAGCTCAGGGCGTGACCCACGCGATCGATTACCGCGGCAAGGACTTTGAGGCTGAGGTGATGCGAATCAGCGGCGGCGAGGGGGTCGACCTGATCATCGACGCGCTGGGGCCCGCCTCCTTCCGCAAGGACTACCGCCTGCTCCGCCCCGGCGGCAGGATGGTGATGTTCGGGCTCTCGGAGGCGTCGAAGTCCGGGGCGCGCAGCGTCCCCGCCGCGCTCAGGAGCCTGCTGGCGATGCCGCTGGCGACGATGCCCTGGTGGAAGAGCCTGGCGCTGATGAACGAGAACAAAGGCATCTTCGGCCTCAACATGCTGGGCTGGTGGGACCGCGAGGGCAACCTCGACCGGGTCACCGCGCCGCTGCTCGCCGACCTCCAGGCCGGTCGCCTCGACCCGATCGTCGCCGAGGCCTTTCCCTTCGACCGGGCCGGCGACGCGCACGAATTCATCGCCCAGCGCCGCAACGTCGGCAAGGTCGTGTTGTTCCCATAGCAGCGCCTTGGACGCCAAGGGGCGTCGAGACACTGCGATGAAAAGAGCGATTCTGATTGCGATCACCGTGCTGGCGGCGACCACCGCCGCGCTCGCCCATGCCGAAGAACGGTCGCTGACGGTGGTCCTCGCCGGCGGCCCCGAACCCGCCAGCATCGCGATCACGCTCAGCTCCGACGGTCGCGACTACGTGATCGACTCCTCTGCCCCGCTCGAAGCCGGTGGCAGCGTCTGCGCGCCCCCGGCCGGCAACTCCCACGAGCTCCTCTGCGAAGCGGCGCCGATCGCCGGCTTCGAAGTCAACGCCGGCCCGAAAGACGACTCCGTCATCCTGGGCCGCGAAATCCTGATCCCGGTCACGCTGCGCGGAGGCGCCGGCGACGACAAGCTGATCGGCGGCGCCGGCAACGACAAGCTGATCGGCGGCGCCGGCAACGACATCCTGGTCGGGCGGGCCGGCGATGACTGGCTTTACGGCGGTCCCGGCGACGACAGGCTGGTCGGCGGCAGCGGCGACGACCTGCTCCGCGGCGGCAACGGTCAGAACACGATGCTCGGGGGCACCGGGCACAACGAAGTCTCCGCCCGGCTCTTCGTTCGCTGAGGCTTCGGCTTCAGGTCGCGGTTTGCGCCGGCCTCGAACGCGAGAAGAGCCGGCCACCGATGAACAGCACGGCGATCACCAGGCCGACGAGGGAGAGCGCCGCGTCGAGCCGGAACCCGGCCCGGACGCCGTCGACGAAGGGCGGGATCGCGGCGGAGAAGATCGTCGTCGTCAACCCCAGCCCGATCGAGCCGCCGGCGATCTGGAACATGTAGACGATGCCCCCGGCGAGGCTGGTCTGGGATTTGTCGACCGAGGTGACGCCGGCGGTGGTCGCGGTCGGGTAGAAGCTGCCGACGCCGATCCCGAGCACGACCATGCCCACGATCAGCGAGTCGTAGCCCGAGCCGCCGTCGACGAGGGAGAAGAGGAACGGGGCCACGGTGATGCAGGCGGCACCGAGGATCGCCAGCTTCTTCGCTCCGACCCGCTCGTAGAGGGGCCCGGCGATGAAAGAGACGACGGCGAAGGTGGCGAGGAAGGGGAGGATCCCGATGCCCGCCTCCAGCGGCGAGTAGCCGAGCTGTTTCTCCATGAACTGGGGCAGGTAGAGCAGGGCGGCGAAGAACGTCGCCGACATGAAGAGGATCGCCAGGCAGGAGGCGGTGAAGCTCTCGTTGCGCATCACCTCCCGCGGCACCAGCGCGTGCTTGCCCGCGCGGCGCTCGATCGGGACGAAGGCGACCATCAGGATCGCGGCAACTGCCAGCAGGCCGATCACTTTCGGATCGCCCCAGCCCCAGTCGTCGACCTGGTCGAGGGCGACGAGCAGCGAGACCAGCCCGACCGAGAGCGCCGCGATGCCCGCGTAGTCGATCCGGTGATCGGCGTTCTCGGGCTCCTCGACGTGGACCAGGAAGTAGGTGACCGCGACCGCGAAGATCGAGATCGGGACGTTGAGGAAGAAGATCCAGCGCCAGCTGGCGAGGTCGGTGAGGACGCCGCCGATCAGCGGCCCGATCGCGTTGCCGAGGCCGGCGGCGCCGAGGATGATCCCCCCGGCCAGGCCCGCTTTCTCTTCCGGCAGGATCGCGAAGGTCATGCCGAGGATCGCCGGCCACATCAGCGCTCCGCCGATCCCCATCAGGGTCCGGGTCGCGATCAGCCAGGTCTCCGTCTGTGCCGCCCCACCGAGGGCCGACATCGAGGCGAAGATCGCGGTGCCGAGGAAGAAGGCGTTGCGGCGGCCGAACATGTCCGCCAGGCGGCCGCCGGTGACGATCAGCACCCCGAAGGTCAGCGCGTAGGCGTTGACGACCCACTGGATCGTGTTGATGTTCGTGTGGAAGTCGCTCTCCATCGTCGGCAGGGCGACGTTGATCGCGGAGAAATCGTTCGCGATCACGACGACGGCCATACCCATGGCGGCGAGCGCGAGCCAATTCGTACGTTGGGACTTGGCGATTGCGGGAGCCTACGCTAAGGTTCGGAGCCGAATGACGCTCCGGTTCACGAGCCTCGCGCTTCTCCTTCTCCTCCCCCCTCGGGGGGAATAGCGCTGGGCGGCGCGATAGCCGCGAGAGACAGAGGCCATTCGATTCAAGTAGAGAAGGAGAGGTCCAATGGGACCCGCATCTGACGTAAACCGCGTCCATGTTTTCGACACCACGCTGAGGGACGGCGAGCAGTCGCCGGGGATTTCGCTGAACACGGCGGAGAAGGTCGAGATCGCCCACCAGCTCGCCCGTCTGGGGGTCGACGTGATCGAGGCCGGCTTCCCGATCACCTCGCCCGGGGACTTCGAGGCCGTACGGGAGATATCGCGCAAGGTCGAAGGCCCCGTCATCTGCGGGCTGGCCCGCACCCACAAGGCCGACATCGACGCGGCTTGGGGGGCCGTGAGCGAGGCCCAGCGACCGCGGATCCACACCTTCATCTCCACTTCCGACATCCACATCGAGCACCAGCTGCAGACCGATCGCGAGGACGTCAAGGGCCAGGCTCGCGCCGCCGTCGCGATGGCCAAGTCCTACTGCGAGGACGTCGAGTTCTCGCCGATGGACGCGACCCGGGCGGACGTCGAGTTCACCGCCGAGGTCTGCGCGATCGCGGTCGAGGAGGGTGCGACCGTCGTCAACATTCCCGACACCGTCGGCTACACCACGCCCGAGGAGTACGCGGACTACTTCCGCCGCCTCTACGAGCTGGTCCCGGCGCTGCGCGGGGTCGAGATGTCGGTTCACTGCCACGACGACCTGGGCATGGCGGTAGCCAACTCCTACGCCGGGGTCCTGGCGGGGGCGCGCCAGGTCGAGTGCGCGATCAACGGCATCGGCGAGCGCGCCGGCAACTGCTCGCTGGAGGAGATCGCGATGCTGATCCACGTCCGTGCCGACGTCCACGGTCTCAGCACCGGGATCAACACCCGCGAGATCGCCCGCACCAGCCGCATGGTCTCGCGCCTGACCGGCTACGCGATCCAGCCCAACAAGGCGATAGTCGGCCGCAACGCCTTCGCCCACGAGTCCGGGATCCACCAGGACGGCGTGCTGAAGGAGCGCAGCACCTACGAGATCATGGACGCGACCGAAGTCGGCCTGGAGTCGAACTCGATCGTGCTCGGCAAGCACTCCGGCCGCCACGCCCTGCGCGACGCCCTGGAGCAGCTGGGCTTCAAAGTCGAGGGCAACGCCCTGAACTCGGCCTTCAAGGCCTTCAAGGAGGTCGCCGACCGCAAGAAGCAGGTGACGGCGCTCGACCTGGAGGCGATCGTCTCCGACGAGATGCGCGAGCGCTCCGACGCCCACGAGCTGGCCTCATTCGAGGTCGTCGCCGCCTCCGACCGTGAGCCGATGGCAAAGATCGGGGTGACGCTGCCCTCCGGCGAGACCGTCGTCGGCGAATCCAGCGGCGACGGCCCGATCGACGCCGTCTTCCGGGCGATCCAGCAGGCGACCGGGACCGAAAGCGAGTTGCGGCAGTACACGGTTGATGCGGTGACCGGGGGAGAGGATGCCCTCGGCGAGGTGACGGTGATGCTGCGCACCGACGGGCGCCTGGCGACCGGCCTCGGCGTCGCCACCGACATCATCGAGGCCTCGGCCCGCGCCTACCTGCGGGCGCTGTCCAACGCGCTCGAAGGCGCCGCGACCCGCGAGGCCGAGACGGCGACCGCCGAAGCGGCGGTGGAGAGGACTCCGGGGCCCTGAGTCAAGTCGGGACCCCGCCGCTGCGCGCTCAGTATCGCCAGCAGGTCATCGAAGACGACGAGATCTGAGAGACGACCGAGGTTCGGCACGCATCCGCCACCCCGTGCGCACCACGGGTGCGACCTGTTGCGCCAGCCTCAGAGCCGTGAACGCCGAGATTGCACTTGACCCCGCTATCGCGGGCAAACTGCAATCTGGTCCGGCGGACCCGCTGATTGCCCAGTTGGCGGGTCAGCAGCATGGGGTGGTGGCGCGGCGTCAGTTGCTCCGACTCGGCTTGAGTGGGAGCGCGATTGATCACCGCACCGACCGCGGCCGATTGCACGTCGTGCATCGCGGCGTGTATTCGGTTGGCCATCGCCTTCTCGGCAAGGAGGGGAAGTGGATGGCTGCGGTGCTCGCGTGCGGCAGGGGTGCTGTGCTCAGCCACGGTTCCGCTGCGGCCCTTTGGGGCATTCGGTCCGCAAACCTCGAGCAGCCCACTGACGTGACCACGCCGCGAGCATGCCACTCACGATCTCGCCTTCGACGCCACGTTTCACGGCTACCCGGTGACGAGACCACCGTCGAGCGCGGGATTCCGGTCACGACCGTTCCGCGCACGATCTTCGATCTCGCCGCCGAAGAGCCGATGCACCAGGTCGAGAGCGCGCTGCGGCAGTCCGAATACTTGCGGATCCACGACCGCCTCTCGCTCCCCGACCTCCTTGCTCGATACCCGGGTCGCCGCGGCACCCACGCCGTCAAAGCCGCTCTGGCCCGACGGGCCGAACGTCCGGGGCGGAGTCGCAGCTGGCTGGAGGAGCGCTTCCTCCCGTTCATCGACCGCCACCATCTTCCGCGGCCTCAGCTGAATGCCTGGCTCCGGATCCCGGGCCGGACAGTGCAGGTCGACTGCCTCTGGCCGGAGTCGAAGAACGTGGCCGAGCTCGACGGCTGGGCCGGTCATGGCACCCGCATCGCTTTCCGCGAGGACCGCGCTCGCGACCGGCGGCTGCGGGTTGCCGGATACGCGGTGACGAGGATCTCCTGGGCGCAGCTAGATGACGAACCCGAGGCGATCGCGGCCGACCTCCGCGTGCTCCTGGAGGAAAGGCCCGCAATACAAACGTCCGTGATAACGTACAGCGACGATGGCCTCCGCGGCGACCTCCAGCCAGGGTGAAGCAGGCGCTACCGCAGCCGACCGTCCCTCGACGGTAGGGCCGCGGATCAGGGCGTTGCGTGACGCGATGGGGCTTTCGCTGCGTGACCTGGCCGATCGCTCGAGCGTCAGCGCGCCGATGCTCTCGCAGGTCGAGCGCGGCGAGACCAGCCCGACCCTCGCCGTCGCCGCCAAGATCGCCGCCGGCCTGGAGCTGACCCTCTCCCAGCTGCTGCGGCTCGACGAGGGCCAGCACGTCGCCGTCAGCCGTGCAAGTGGTCGCCGCCACAACACCCGCGGCGGACACAGCTTCGAGGAGCTGACGCCGCCGATGCCGGGTCAGCGCGCCGACGTCTCGCTGCACGTGCTGGATCCCGGTGCCACCACGGGCGGCCGCGCCGATCCGCCGATGCACGAGCCCGGCAGTCGCGAGACCGCCGTCGTCCTCGCCGGCACGCTGGCGCTGATCGTCGACGGCATCCGTTACGAGCTTCCCGCGGGCGACAGCGTCACCTTCGACGCCGACCTGCCCCATCATTTCGAGAACGACGGCGAGGATGCGACCAGGTTCATCGCCGTAATCGCCGCGGGTTTGAGGAGAAGCTAGCCCCCCCGGACGCAGAAGCGAGAGAGCAAGGCAGCCGGTAACCATGAGTGCGAACGAGCGAAAGCAGAGGAGGCGGCATCCATGAGGAACATGTTCGAGAAGATCTGGTCGACGCACGAGGTCTCCGACGGGCTCATCTACATCGACCTGCACCTGGTCCACGAGGTGACTTCGCCACAGGCCTTCGACGGCCTCCGGCTGGCCGGGCGCCCCGTGCGCAGGGTCGACAAGACCCTGGCCACGGCCGACCACAACACGCCAACCGACGGCACCATGGCCGCGCGCCTGATCGCCGACCAGCTCTCCCGGGTCCAGGTCGAAACGCTGGAGCGCAACTGCGAGGAGTTCGGCATCCCGATCTACTCGCTGGGCTCCGACCGCCAGGGAATCGTCCACGTGATCGGCCCGGAGCTGGGCGTGACCCAGCCGGGGATGACGATCGTCTGCGGCGACAGCCACACCTCCACCCACGGCGCCTTCGGGGCGCTGGCCTTCGGGATCGGCACCTCCGAGGTCGAGCACGTGCTGGCGACCCAGTGCCTGGTCCAGAAGCGGCCGAAGACGATGCGGATCTCCTACGGCGGCGAACTCGGCCCCGGGGTCACCCCGAAGGACCTGATCCTGGCCACGATCGGGCGCCTCGGCACCGGCGGCATGACCGGACACGCCGTCGAGTACGCCGGCCCGGCGATCGAGGCGCTGGAGATGCACGGCCGGATGACGATCTGCAACATGACGATCGAGGGGGGCGGGCGCGCCGGCATGATCGCGCCGGACGAGACCACCTTCGAGTGGGTCCGCGGCCGCCCCGGCGCCCCCGAGGATTTCGAGGCCGCCGTCGCCCGCTGGCGCGAGCTGCCGACCGACCCGGGCGCGAGCTTCGACCAGGAGGTCGAGGTCGACGCCGGAGGGATCTCGCCGATGGTCACCTGGGGCACCAACCCGGGCATGGTCGTCGAGGTCACCGACGCGGTCCCCGACCCGGCGGAGCTGGAGTCCCCGGCCGACCGCGAAACCGCCGAACGGGCGCTCGCCTACATGGACCTGAAGCCCGGCACGCCGATGACCGAGGTCGCCCCAGACCGGGTCTTCATCGGCTCCTGCACCAACTCGCGGATCGAGGATCTGCGCGAGGCCGCGGAGGTGGTCGACGGCCGCAAGGTCGCCGACTCGATCCGGGCGATGGTCGTCCCCGGCTCCCAGCAGGTCAAAGCCGCGGCCGAAGCCGAGGGGCTGCACGAGGTGTTCCGCGGCGCCGGCTTCGAATGGCGCGAGGCGGGCTGCTCGATGTGCCTGGGCATGAACCCGGACACGCTCGCCGAGGGCGAGCGCTGCGCCTCGACCTCGAACCGCAACTTCGAGGGACGGCAGGGCAAGGGTGGGCGCACCCACCTGGTCAGCCCGAAGATGGCGGCCGCGGCGGCCATTGAGGGGCGTTTCGTCGACATCAGAGAGTGGAGCTGAAGATGAGGCCAATCGACGTAATCGAGGGAAAAGTGTCGGTGCTGGACCGCAGCGACGTCGACACCGACCAGATCATCCCCAAGCAGTTCCTGAAGCGGGTCGAGCGGACCGGCTTCGGCGAGTTCCTCTTCTATGACTGGATCCGCGACGGCGAGATCGAGCTGGAGCCGAACCCGATCCTGGTCACGGGGCGCAACTTCGGCTGCGGCTCCTCCCGCGAGCACGCCCCCTGGGCGCTGGAGGACTTCGGCTTCCAGGCGATCATCGCGCCGTCCTTCGCCGACATCTTCTACGCCAACTGCACCAAGATCGGCTTGCTGCCGGCGATTCTCGACGAGGAGCATTGCCGCGCCGTCGCCGAGGCCGGCGAGGCGCGGATCGACGTCGACGACGAGACCGTCACCTGCGCCGCCGGCGTCTTCGAGTTCGAGGTCGAGCCCGACGTCAAGTACCGGCTGCTGAACGGCCTCGACGACATCGGCATCACGCTCGAGAACGCGTCGGCGATCGACGCCTTCGAGCAGGCGGGCGGCGCCGAGCGCGGTCCCGTCACGACCGGCATCTGATGGGGTCGGCGATTCGCGACTGGGACGTCGCCAGCTACCAGCGGATCTCGGTCCCGCACGAGGAGTGGGCGAAATCGATCCTCGAGCGACTGCCACTGAATGGCGACGAGACGGTCCTCGACGCCGGCTGCGGTACCGGGCGGCTGACCCGGATGCTGGTCGAGAGCCTTCCCAGCGGGAAGGTGATCGCCGTCGACGGCTCCGAGGCGATGGTCGAGAAGGTGGCCGACGTCGTGCGCCCGGTCGACGAGGCGTTCGTCTGCGACCTGACCGCGCTGGAGCTGTCGCAGCCGGTCGACGCGGTCACCTCCAGCGCCGTCTTCCACTGGATTGCCGACCACGAGCTCCTCTTCCGCCGGATGCGGGCGTGCCTGAAGGAGGGCGGGCGACTCGCGGCCCAGTGCGGCGGCGCCGGCAACATCGACGATTTCCGCTCCGTCTCCGGCGAAGTGGCCGCCCGCCGGCCCTATGCGTCCCACCTCGTCGGCTTCGAAGAGCCCTGGTACTACGCTGGCGCCGAGGAGACCGAGGCGCGGCTGCGCGAGGCCGGCTTCGGCGAGGTGCGCTGCTGGCTGCAGCCCTGGGAGGTGGTCCCGCCGGACCCGGTCGAGTTCATGCGGACGCTGATCCTGGCGCCCCACCTCGACCGCCTGCCGGCGGACCTCCACGATCGCTTCCTCGACGACGTGCTGGAGGCGGTGGGGGATCCGTTCAGCTTGCGCTACGTCCGTCTCAACCTCGAGGCCGTCGCCGCGGGCTAGAGATTAGAGTCCCGTCGCGTGAGCACGCCCCGCATAGTCGTCCTCGCCGGTGACGGCATCGGTCCCGAAATCGTCGACGCCGCGCTCGAGTTGCTGGAGTCGCTGGGGGAGTTCGAGTTCGACCGGCGCCTGATGGGCGGCTGCTCGATCGACGCCCACGGCACCGCCCTCACCGACGAGGTCCTAGAGGCCTGTCTCGCCTCCGACGCGGTGCTCCTGGGCGCCGTCGGTGGTCCCAAATGGGACACCACCGATTCCGACGCCCCCCGACCCGAGCAGGGCCTGCTCGGCCTGCGCAAGGGCATGGGCCTCTACGCCAACCTGCGCCCGGTGCGCCCCAGCCCGGCGCTGGTCGGCGCCAGCCCGCTGCGCGAGGAGCGCATCGCCGGCACCGACCTGCTCGTCGTCCGCGAGCTGACCGGCGGCATCTACTTCGGCGACAGCGGCCGCGACGGCGACACCGCCCACGACACCTGCGAGTACACGGCGGAGGAAATCGAACGGATCGCCCGCACCGCCTTCGAGGCGGCCCGGCGCCGCGCCGAGAGCTCCGGCCGCAAGCCCAAGGTCACCTCGGTCGACAAGGCCAACGTGATGGAGACCTCGCGACTCTGGCGCGAGGTGGTCGGCCGCGTCGCCCCCGGCTACGCCGACGTCCATCTCGACCACCTGCTGGTCGACAACGCGGCGATGCAGCTGGTCTCTCGCCCCGCCGACTTCGACGTGATCGTCACCGAGAACCTCTTCGGCGACATCCTCAGCGACGAGTCGGCGATGCTCACCGGCTCGCTCGGGATGCTGCCCTCCGCCAGCCTCGGCGCCGACGGCGCCCCCGGGCTGTTCGAGCCGGTCCACGGCTCGGCGCCGGACATCGCCGGCAAGGGCATCGCCAACCCGCTCGCGACCTTCCTCTCGGTGGCGATGATGCTGCGCCACAGCTTCGGCCGCGCCGACGACGCGGTCCGGATCGAGGCGGCGGTCGACGCCGTCCTCGAACGCGGCCTGCGCACGCCCGACCTCGCCGGCGGCACCGTGGCGCCACCGCCGATGTCGGACGTCCCGGCCGAGGTCGAGGTCGGAACGGCGGAGATGACCACCGCGGTCCTCGCAGAGCTCTCGGCCTAGCCCACTACGGGGCGGTCACCGCCCAGAAGCCCTGGACCTGGTTGGTGACAGTCGCCGCCGGGAAGGTCGCCGACAATCCGAAGCCAAGACGATTGACGCTGTTCGCGTCGAAAATGAGTTTCGGGGCGCCAACTTCGGTTTTGACGTAGACGCAGAGCTGTCCGGCGGCAGCTTCCGGCGTCTGCCCGCTGCCGCCTTTCAGACCCGGACACGCAGCGGTCGTTTCAGCCGCTTTGAGGATGTTCGCTTCGGGCGCCGCGGGCGGGTTCGTCAGCGGGAACTGGAAGCTTTCGCTCGCGCGAACGAATTTGGATTCGCCGCCGATGTCGAAGGTCCCCCGCAGCGTCTGCCCTGAGCGCAGCGTCCCCAGCAGCGGCGCCACTTCCGGTCCGAGTTTCGCGCTGGTGACCGAGCCGTCGGCCAGTTTCGCCGTGGTCACGTTGGCGTTCGCCAGCTTGCTGGTGGTGATGACGCCGTTCTTGATCGAGCTGGCGATCACCGCGCCGGCGGCGATCTTGGCGCTCGAGATCGCCCCGTTGCCGATGTTCCCCGGGCCGACGGCATTCGGGCCGAGCTTGCCGGCGACCACCGACTTCGGCGCCAGCTTGCCGCTGGTGATCGCGGCCTTGCGGATCGCGGCGGCCGTGACCGCGCCGCGCTTGAGCTGGTTGGGACCGACGCTGTGCTTGGGCAGGCCGGCGGCGACGGCGGCGCCGCCGAGGGCGACGAAGAGCGCGATCGAGGCGATCACGTTCGAGTAGCTGAGCTTGGGACGAAGTCTGGATTTCATCTAGTGCGGCTCCTTTTCTCGCTTGTCAGGCGTCATTCGAGCCCGCGGAGGTGAACACCTTCGTTTGATCGGGCATACTTCCCCAACATGGATACGGCCGAGTTGATTTGGCAGAACGGCGAGTTTGTCGCCTGGGAGGACGCGAAGGTCCACGTGCTCAGCCACGGCCTGCACTACGGAACCGGCGTCTTCGAGGGGATTCGCTGCTATGAGACCGAGCGTGGGCCGGCGGTCTTCCGCCACCGCGAGCACCTCGCCCGGCTCGAGAAGTCGGCCGGCCTCTACTACTTCGAGCTGCCCTACTCGGCCGAGGAACTGCGCCTTGCCACGAACGAGCTGCTGCGCCGTATCGGACTCAGCTCCGGCTACATCCGCCCGCTCGCCTTCCGCGGCTACGGCGAGATGGGCCTCTATGCCCAAAGTGCCCCGATTGACGTGATCGTCGCCGCCTGGCCCTGGGGCAGCTATCTCGGCGAGGAGGGCAAGGAAAAGGGCATCCGCACCAAGGTCTCCTCCTGGCGGACGATCTCCGGCGACAGCCTGATCCCGCACGCCAAGGCTTCGGGCCAGTACCTCAACTCGATCCTGGCCAAGACCGAGGCGACCAAGGCCGGCTACGAAGAGGCGATCCTGCTCGACCAGCAGGGCCACGTCTCCGAGGGCTCCGGCGAGAACGTCTTCGTCGTCCGCGACGGCGTCCTGATCACGCCCGGGCACACCTCGGCGATCCTCGACGGGATAACCCGCAACTCCGTGGTTCAGATCGCCACCGACCTCGGCTACAAGGTCGAGGAGCGGGCGATCGCCCGCGCCGAGCTCTACCTCGCCGACGAGGTCTTCCTCACCGGCACCGCGGCCGAGCTGGTCCCGGTTCGGGAGGTCGACGACCACCCGCTCGGCGAGCCCGGCGAGGTCACCCGCGTGATCCAGGCCAGATTCGAGGATGCCCTGCACGGGCGCGCCGAGGAGTACCTGGAGTGGCTCGACTTCATCGAGGCGCCGGCCGAGGTTGACGCGACGGATAGGGTCAGCTCCTGATGCACCGTCTCTTCGAGGCAATCGGGCGAATTACCGCAGCCGCCTAGCGGCTGGCGCGGCCATTCCGGGTGCGCGTAGGGCCTCCACAGTGCCCTCTCCCCGATCATCAGACTCGAAAGGCAGCAGATGGAACAGGTGAAGCTCTACGACACGACCTTGCGTGACGGCATGCAGGGTGAGGGGATGTCGCTCTCGGCATCGGAGAAGGCGCGAGTGGTTCTCGCGCTCGACGCGCTCGGCGTGCAGATGATCGAGGCCGGCTTTCCCAGCTCGAACCCGAAGGAAGTCGAGCTCTTCGAGCAGCTGGCCGAGCTCGAACTGAAGCAGGCGACGATCTGCGCGTTCGGCATGACCAGGCGCCGCGGCGTCGCCGCCGGGGACGATCCGGACCTGCTGACCCTGGTCGACTCCTTCACGCCCGCCGTCACCCTGGTCGGCAAGACCTGGAGCCTGCACCTGGAGAAGGTGACGAAGGTCTCCCGCGAGGAGAACCTGGCGATGATCGCCGAGTCGGTCGCCTTCTGCCACGAGCGCGGCAAGCGGGTCGTCTACGACGCCGAGCACTTCTTCGACGGCTACCGTGACGACCCCGGCTACGCGCTCAGCTGCCTGGAGGCGGCGATCGGCGCCGGAGCCGGGAACGTCGCCCTCTGCGACACCAACGGCTCCAGCCTGCCGAGCCAGATCGCCGAGGCGACCGCCGCCGTCAACGCCCGCCTCGGGGAGAGGGTCGAGATCGGGATCCACGTCCACGACGACATCGGCTGCGGCGTCGCCAACTCGCTGGCCGCCGTCCGCGAGGGAGCGAGGGTCGTCCAGGGCACCGTCAACGGCTACGGCGAGCGCTGCGGCAACGCCAACCTGACCACGATCCTGCCGACGCTGCAGCTGAAGATGGGCTTCGACGTGGTCAGCGCGGAGCAGCTCGCCTCGCTCGCCGAGACGGTCCACTTCGTCGACGAGCTCTGCAACGTGACGCCGAACCCCGACGCGCCCTACGTCGGCCGCAACGCCTTCGCCCACAAGGGCGGGATGCACGTCGCCGGAATCGAGGCCGACGCCCGCACCTTCGAGCACATCGACCCGGCGCTGGTCGGCAACCACCGCAACGTGCTTCCCTCGGAGCTCTCGGGCCGGGCGACGATCCGCAGCCAGGCCGAGCAGGCGGGGCTGGAGCTGGACGACGAGGCCGCCGCGCGCGCGGTCGAGCAGCTGAAGCAGCGCGAGCACGACGGCTACCACTACGAGGCGGCCCCGGCCTCCTTCGAGCTGCTGCTGCGTCGGGAGGCCGGCAGCTACAAGCCGCTGTTCAAGCTCGAGAGCTACCGCGTCGTCACCGAGAAACGCGCCGGCGGCGAGGTCGAGACCGAGGCCACGATCAAGGTCGAGGTCGATGGCGAGCGCTACCTGCGGGTGGCCGAGGGCAACGGCCCGGTCAACGCCCTCGACCGCGCCCTGCGCGGGGCGATCGTCGACCGCTACCCGCACCTCGCCGATATCGAGCTGAGCAACTACAAGGTCCGCATCCTCGACGAAGCCCACGGAACCGGCGCCGTCACCAGGGTCCTGCTCGACTCCGCCGACGGCGCTCGCGAGTGGGGCACGATCGGCGTCTCCGAGAACATCATCGAGGCCTCCTGGCAGGCACTGGTCGACTCGCTGGAGTACGCGTTCCAGTGAGCGATATCGAGCAGATCCCGCTCGCGCAGCCGGAGATCGGCGCCCGGGAGGAGGAGCTGACGCTCGAGGTGCTGCGCTCCGGCCGGCTCTCGCTGGGCCCGATGGGAGAGCGCTTCGAGCGCGAGTTCGCCGCCTGGCTGGGGACCGGGGACGCGGTCGCCGTCTCCAGCGGCACCACGGCGCTGCACCTCGGCGTGCGGGCGCTCGGCTGGGGCCCGGGCGACGAGGTCCTGACCAGCCCCTTCAGCTTCGTCGCCTCGGCCAACTGCCTGCTCTACGAGGGTGCCCGGCCGGTCTTCTGCGACGTCGACCCGGAGACCCTCAACCTCGATCCGGCGGCCGCCGCGGCCGCGGTGGGCGAGCGGACCAGGGGGATCTTGCCGGTCCACATCTTCGGCTACCCGGCGGCGATGCCGGAGCTGGAGGCGCTCGCGTCCGCCAACGGCCTCGGGATCCTCGAGGATGCCTGCGAGGCGCTCGGCGCGGTCGATTCCGAGGGCCGCAACGTCGGCGCCCGTGGCAACCTCGCGACCTTCGCCTTCTACGCCAACAAGCAGATGACGACGGGGGAGGGGGGGATGATCGTCCCCGCGGGCGCCGGGTCCGCCGCGCGCCTGCGCAGCGAGCGCAACCAGGGGGGCGCCGCCGACATGGGCTGGC
>JADGPJ010000076.1 GCA_017882505.1 Solirubrobacterales bacterium
TCGCGCTTGCTGGGATTTTCGCCTTTGACACTCCATCTCTCGCCGACGGGCACTGCGAAAATCAGGACGCCGCGCGCGCGAGAGACCCCCAACCCCTCCACGCCAAACCCCACCGCGAAACCGGAGGGACTAGGTCGCCTGGCTGGTGGGCCGGATCAGGATCTCGCTGACGTCGACCCCGGGGCCCTGTTCGAGCGCGTAGATCACCGCCTTGGCGATGTCGGTATCGCGCAGGGCCGAGTCGCCGGGGCTGTTGTCGAAGAACGGCGTGTCGGTCATCCCGGGCTCGATCAGCGTCACCTTGATCGCTTTGTTGTCGTGAATCTGGCGCAGCTCGGCGCGCAGCGCCTCGCCGATCGCGGTGGCGGCGAACTTGGTGGCCGAGTAGAGGGAGCCCGGCGCGACCTTGCGTCCGACGACCGAGCTGGTGACGATGAAATGCCCGTCGCCGCGCTCGAGCAGGTGAGGGAGGGTGGCGCGGATCGTCAGCGCCGCTCCATAGACGTTGGTCAGGACCATCGAGCGCCAGTGCTCGACCGACTCCTCGAGGAAGCCGCGCTTGGCGCCGAAGCCGGCGTTGGCGAAGACCGCGTCGATCCGCCCGAAGTGCTCCAGCGCCGCTGCCGCCAGCGCCTGCACCTGGTCCCACTCGGTGACGTCGCAGCGGACGGCGATCGCCCGCTCGGGCCCGCCGAGCTCATCGGCGAGCGCTTCGAGCTCCGGCAAACGCCGCGCCGCGAGGACCAGCCTGTGGCTCTGGGCGGCGGCGCGGGCGGTCGCGGCGCCGATCCCGCTGCTGGCTCCGGTGATCAGCAGAACGGGCTGGTCTCGGTCGCTGGGGGCCACCCGGCCATTCTCGCAGACGGCCTTTACCTGCCGGAAGGGCTCGGCTTGCGATAATCCCGAAGCTCGTGGACCCCCAGCGCAAGCGGAAGATCCGGCTGGTCATGGCTCTCAGCGTCGCCGTGCTGCTGGCGGTGGCGCTGATCTACACCTCGTTCTCCGCCGCGACTGAGGCAAAAGAGCCCTCGCAGCTGATCGGCGCGACCCCCGGCACCACCTACGACATGACCGGCAAGGTGGTGCCCGGCTCGATCAAGCACCGGGGCAGTGGCATCGCCTTCCAGGTGGTCGACCGCGACGGACAGGGTCAGAGCCTGCCGGTCAGCTACACGGGGACCGTGCCCGATCCATTTCGCGGGGGTCGCGAGATCGTCCTCACCGGCCGGGTGCAGGGTGGCACCTTCGTCGGCGAACCGGAAACCCTGATCACCAAGTGCCCGTCGAAGTTCACGACTAAGAGCAATGGCTAGCCTCGGCAGCGTCCTGCTGGCGCTGGCGTTCCTGGCTGCCGTCGCCGCCGCCGTGATCGCCCTCGCCGGTCGCAAGGGCGAGCGCCGCTTGATCGACCTCTCACGCCGCACCGTCTACGGGTTCTGCGCCCTGCTGACCGCCTGCGTCGCGATCATCGAGATCGCCTTCGCCGGCAACGACTTCTCCTTCAACATCGTCCAGCAGCACTCCTCGATCGAGACGCCGGCCTTCTACAAGCTGGCGGCGATGTGGTCGAGCCAGGAAGGCTCGCTGCTGCTCTGGGCCTGGGTGCTCTCGATCGCCTCCAGCATCGCGCTGTTCGCGACCCGCAACAAGATGCGCGAGATCGTCCCCTGGGCGACCGCGGTGATGATGGGGGTCGCCGCCTTCTTCACCGGCCTGATGCTGTTCGCGCCCGACGTCGACCCATTCGCGACGCTGAGCCCGGCACCGGCCGACGGCATCGGCCTCAACCCGCTGCTCCAGCACCCGAGCATGATGATCCACCCGCCGATGCTCTACTCGGGGTACGTCGCCTTCACGATCCCCTTCGCCTTCGCGATCGGCGCCCTGATCACCCGCAAGGTCGACGCCGAATGGATCCGCTCGACCCGTCGCTTCGCGCTGATCGCCTGGACCTTCCTCGGCTTCGGCCTGCTGCTCGGCGCCCGCTGGTCCTACACCGAGCTCGGCTGGGGCGGCTACTGGGCCTGGGACCCAGTTGAGAACGCGGCGCTGATGCCGTGGCTGCTCGGCACCGCCTTCCTGCACTCGATCATGGTCCAGGAGAAACGCGGCATGCTCAAAGTCTGGAACGCCTGCCTCGTCGTCGGCACCTTCTCGATGGCGCTGCTCGGGACCTTCCTGGTCCGCTCCGGGGTGCTGCAGTCGATCCACGCCTTCGGCGACAACACCGTCGGCCCCTACATCCTCGGACTGATCGGTGTCGTCCTGATCGGCTCGACGGCGCTGATCATCTCGCGCCTCGACGACCTCCGCTCGGAGAAGCGGATCGACTCGCTGGTCTCCCGCGAGTCGGTTTTCCTGGTCAACAACCTGCTGCTGGTCGGACTGACCGCGGTGATCGCCTGGGGCACCTTCTTCCCGCTGATCTCCGAACTCTTCACCGGCAACAAGGCCTCGCTGGCGGCGCCCTGGTTCGACCACTACACGACGCCGCTGGCGATCCTGCTCGTTCTCTTCACCGGGATCGGGCCGCTGCTCGCCTGGCGCCGGGTCAGCTGGGCCTCAGCGCGCCGGGTCTTCCGGATTCCGCTGATCGTCGCCGCGGTGAGCGCGGTGGCGCTGCTACTGCTCACCGACGCCTCCCACAAGCCCTGGGCGATGGCGCTGTTCGTCTTCGCCGCCTTCGCCCTGACCGGGCTCGGTCAGGAGTTCTGGAACGGCGCCGCGGCGCGGCGCAAGATCTCCGGCGGCTCGATGGCGGGCGCCCTGATCGCCGTCGTCTCCCGCAACCGGCGCCGTTACGGCGGCTACATCATCCACGCCGGCGTCGCCGTCGTCCTGATCGGCATCGCCGCCTCCTCGAGCTTCCAGACCAACCGCGACGTCAACCTGCGGCCGGGCCAGAGTGCCGTCGTCGACGGCCGCAAGATCACCTATGTGAAACCTGAAGTCTCGGTCGACAGCGAGAAATTCACCTTCGCGTCCCTGGTCACGGTCGAAAAGGACGGCAAGCTGGAGGCGACCCTTCGCCCCAGCCGCCGCTACTTCCGCCCGACCGGGCAGCCAACGGGGACGATCAGCAGCTACTTCGACGGCGAGGCGACCAGCGAGGTCGGGCTCCACGCTGGTCTCGGCCACGACGAATGGATCGCCGCACAGCCCGACATCACCAAGGTTCAGCACCAGGTGTCGGTCGCCGACAAGGCGTTCAAAGCCTGCGTCAGCGGCGCCCCGGGCACCCCCCCGCAATGCAAAGCGGTCGGGGCGCTGATGCGATCGGCGGCGGCGAATCCGAGCCTGCGCCCGGTCGCGCTCGCCCAGATCGAAAAACTGCAGTCGCTGACGGCGGAAAACATCGCCAGGAGCTACGTCTCCGACAACGCCGCCGTCACCTTCAAGGTCATCATCAACCCGCTGGTCTCCTGGATGTGGATCGGCGGCCTGATCGCCCTGGCCGGCGCGATCATCGCCCTCTGGCCCTCGCGCGGCCGCCGCCGCGGCGCCGTCGTGCGGACCGAATCCGACGCCCAGAAGGAAGCCAAGTACCGCGAGATCCGCGACGCCGAACTCGATCACGCCGCCGGCAAGCTCTCGGACGAGGACTTCGCGATCCTCGACGCCGAGTTGCGCAGGGAAGCCGTCGAGATCCTCGACAGGGTGGACGGCGGCGGCAACGGCAAACCGCACGCCAATGGCCACGGGACGCCCGCAAACGGTGACGGGACGCCCGAAAAGGTCAAGCAGAGCTAGACTTCCCGACCGTGTACACGTTCCTCAGCGTCATCCAGATAATCGTCTCCGTCGTCATGATCTTCCTCATCCTGCTCCACTCGGGCAAAGATGCGGGGCTCTCGGGCGCCTTTGGCATCGGCGGCGGCGGCAGCTCGCTGGGCGGCGGTTCGATGGTCGAGCGCAATCTCGACCGCGCCACCGTCTTCTTCGCGCTCATCTGGGTCGCGAACACTTTCGTTCTCCTGAAGATCTAGAGGCGCCCGTCTCCTGGATCTGTGTTCCGCCCCGCTCGGGTTCGGTCGATCGTGCCCGGAGTTGTTGAACGACAAAGTTGGCTGCTCTGTACTTAGACTTGACAAAGTGGGTATCTGTGTCAACCTTGCGTACTTCGGGAAAAGCCTTGACAGGGAGGACGGGCATGGAGTCGGCTACCGCGCACGCGCATCACCACCATCACCACGACGAGGTCGAGGTCAACTCGGCGGCGTGGACGGATCCCAAGCGCTATGCATGGTTGCTGGGGATCGTCGTGCCGCTGGCGCCGTTCATGGGCTGGGGGCTGGTCGAGCTGACCGGCTTCAGCGCCTTCTGGTTCCTCGGGCCGCTGCTCGTCTTCGTCGTCTTCCCGGTGCTCGACATCGCGATCGGGCTTGACGCGAGCAACCCGCCGGACAGCGTCCTCAAGTGGCTCGAGCAGGACCGCTACTACCGCTGGTGCACCTACGTCTTCATCCCGATCCAGTACGCCGGCCTCGTCTTCGCCTGCTGGATGTGGTCGAGCGGCGATCTCTCCGCGCTGGAGAGCATCGGCCTGGCGCTGACGATGGGGGTCGTCGGCGGCGTCGCGATCAACACCGCCCACGAGCTCGGCCACAAGCGCGCCAGCTCCGAGCGCTGGCTCAGCCGGGTGGCGCTGGCGCAGACCGGCTACGGCCACTTCTTCATCGAGCACAACCGTGGCCACCACGTCCGCGTCGCCACCCCCGAGGACCCCGCCAGCTCGCGGCTGGGGGAGAGCTTCTGGGCCTTCCTACCGCGCACCGTCGCCGGCAGCTTGCGCTCGGCCTGGGGGATCGAGGCGGCCCGGCTCGACCGCCTCGGCGAGTCTCACTGGGGCCCTCACAACGACATCCTCGGCGCCTGGGCGATGACCGTCGGGCTGTTCGCGGCGCTGGCGATCGCCTTCGGCCCGGTCGTCCTCCCCTACCTGCTGCTGCAGGCGGTGCTCGGCTTCTCGCTGCTGGAGGTCGTCAACTACCTCGAGCACTACGGCTTGCTGCGACACAAGCGCGAGGACGGCCGCTACGAGCGCTGCCTGCCGGAGCACAGCTGGAACAGCAACAACGTCGCCTCCAACGTCCTGCTCTACCACCTGCAGCGCCACAGCGATCATCACGCCAACCCGACCCGACGCTACCAGGCGCTGCGCCACGTCGAAGAAGCACCGCAGCTACCCACCGGCTACGCGGGGATGATCGTCCTCGCCTGGTTCCCGCCGCTGTGGCGCCGGGTGATGGACCCGCGCCTGCTCGATCACTTCGACGGCGACGTCACCAGGGCCAACATCCAGCCGCGCAAGCGGCGGCGGATCCTCGCCCGTTACGGAGCCTCCTCGTGAGCGCCTGGCGCTGCCCCGGCTGCGGCTACGTCTACGACGAGGATGCCGGGCACCCGCGCGAGGGCTTCCCGGCCGGCACGCCCTGGAGCGCCGTCCCCGACGACTGGGCCTGTCCCGACTGCGGGGTTCGCGACAAGGTCGACTTCGAGCCCGCCGACGACGATTGACCGCCGCCACTGCGACGATGGGGGCGATGGCGAGCGCGCGCACCCCATACCAGGAGGCGGCCCGGGAGCTGCTGCGGAAGACGCTGTTCGTCGCCGCCCGCGACCAGCTCGAGCAGCGCCCCTGGTCGGAGATAACGATGTCGGACATCGCCGCCAGCGCCGGCGTCAGCCGCCAGACCCTCTACAAGGAGTTCGGCAACCGCAACGAGTTCGGCCTCGCCTTCGTGATCGACGTCGGCGAGGACTTCCTCGACGAAGTCGAGGCCGCGGTCAAGCAGCACCTCGACGACCCCAGAGCGGCGGTCGGCGCCGCCCTGGAGCTGTTCCTCCGCACCGCCGGCGAGGACCCGCTGATCCGGATCCTGCTCAGTGACGACGGCACCGGCGGCATGCTGCCCTTCGTCACCACCCAGGGAATGCCGGTCGTGCAGTGGGCGACGGCGCGCCTCGCCGCGGTGATCGAGGAGGGCTGGCCGCAGGCGCCCAAGGCCGACGTCAACCTGCTCTCCGAATCCCTGGTCCGGCTGGCGATCAGCTACATCACCGCCCCCACCGAGGCGCCGGAGACGACTGCCACTTCGGTGGCGGACCTGCTCGGCCCCTTCATCGATAGAGCCCTCGGCTCGCGTCCCGCGTAGACCCCCCGGTCGCGCGGTTCCTTTTGCACCAAACCCGTAACTAAGGAACCGCGCTAAGCGACCTGCTGGGCACCGGAAACGCCGAGCGGCGCCGCTCCTCTGATCAGATCGGCGGCGCGCTCGGCGATCGCGATCACCGGGGCGTTGGTGTTACCGCGGGGGACCGACGGCATCACCGAGGCGTCGACGACGCGGATGCCGCTGAGGCCCTGGACGCGGAGCCCGTCGTCGACGACCGAGCCGATCGCGCAGGTCCCGACCGGGTGGTAGATCGGGAAGGTGGTGGCGGCGACGTGGGCGCGGAGGTCCTCCTCGCTCTCGCCGGCCGGGCCCGTGAACGGATCGGCGCAGTAGGGCAGCATCGCCGGCTGGGCGCAGACCTCCTGCATCAGCCGCACCGCCGCGGTCATCCGCGGCATGTCCTCCTCGGCCGTGAAGAAGGAGTTGCGGACGACCGGCTTCGCGCTGGGATCGTTGGAGGCGAGCTGGACCGAGCCGCGACTGGCAGGGGTCAGCAGGCAGGGGGAGACCCAGACGCCGTGGGCCTGCGGGTCGCCCATGCCCTCTTCGACGATGTGGACCGGAGCGACGTGGAACTGGGTGTCCGGGGCCCCTGCCCCCGGCTCGACCCGGGCGAACCCGCCCGACTCCGCCAGGTTGGAGGCGAACGGCCCGGTCTGGGTGGCGGTGAACTCCTCCAGCGCCGCCGGCTCCAGTGCCAACAGCAGGCTCTCCGGCTCCGGCGTCGTCCAGACGGCGAAGCTGGCGGCGTGGTCGCTGAGATTGGCGCCGACCGCCGGCTGGTCGAGCAACAGCTCGACCTCGCGCAGGGCCAGGTGCTCGGCGGGGCCGACCCCCGAGAGCATCAGCAGCTGCGGTGAGTTGTAGGTGCCGGCGCTGAGGATCACCTCGCGCTCGGCCCGCAGCTCCCGTGGCTGGCCGAGCTGGGTGGCCTCGACGCCGACCGCCCGGGTGCCATCGAAGATGACGCGGCCGACCTGCATGTACGGCATCACCGTCAGGTTCGGCCGCTCCATCGCCGGGTGCAGGTAGGCGACGGCGGCGCTGGCACGCATCCCGCCCCGCTGGGTGACCTGGTACATCCCGGCTCCGTCCTGTGCCTCGGCGTTGAAGTCGTCGTTGCGCGGCAGCCCCGCTTCGACGGCCGCGTCGACGAAGGCGGGGGCGATCGCGTTGCCGGAGCGCTGGTCGGAGACCGGCAGCGGCCCCCCGGCCCCGTGCCACGGCGAAGCCCCGCGCTCGTTGTCCTCCGCCTTGAGGAAGTAGGGGAAGAGGTCGTCCCAGCCCCACCCGGGCGCTCCCCAGCCGTCGTAGTCGGCCCGGTTGCCGCGGATGTAGATCATCGCGTTGATCGACGAGGAGCCACCGAGGACCTTGCCGCGGGGGAGAGGCAGCCGGCGCCCGTCGCAGTTGGCCTCGGGTGCCGTGCAGTAGTCCCAGTCGACCTCGGTTCGGGCCAGCTTCAGGTAGCCGAGCGGGACGTGGATGTTCTCCTTGACGTCGGGCGGTCCGGCCTCGAGCAGCAGGACGCTGACGTCCGGGTCCTCGGAGAGGCGCGCCGCGAGAACGCACCCGGCCGATCCGGCGCCGACGATCACGTAGTCGTACATCGCTCCTCCTCCTCGTTCGCGCCGATCCCACTCGGCTCGCTCGAATCAGAGCGTACTCGGCATTCCCCGCCCCGCTCCAATGGGCGAGCCGTGGGACGGTCGCTCGTCGCTGCCATTGGCCCTGCGGCGAAGGTCGCGACTATCCGGCAGGCGCCGAGCCCGACGCCGACAAGCGCAAGCTCGAGGCGCGCCACTGCGATCCGGCCGTACGCGAGTCGTTCATCGCCGCGCTTTCGCTTTCGCCGTCGCCTTGGGCCCCGGTGTGGCCGCCGCCCAGACCTCCTCGAGGAAGGCCGACAGCTCGGCGTTGAGGCGGGTCGGTTTGAGCCGCCACTCGAGGATCGAGCTGGCCTCGATCAGACGTGCATTCGCCAGCTCCTCGGCGAGCATCCCGGAGTCGCTGAACGGGTGCAGGGGATCGCGGGAATGGCCGACGATCAGCGTCGGCTGCACGATCCGCTCCCGCTCCTCGCGGTGCGGCGCCGTCTCTCCCAGCAGCAGCCCCTCCAGGACGGCGCCGGACGGGCCGGGTCGCTGGCGGAGGAAGTCGAGACCGATGTCGAGCAGGTAACTGGTTCGGGGGACGGCCGAGACGACGCGGGAGACGACCTCGAACACGGGCCGGCCCAGCCTCAGGCCCAGCAGGACCGGGGCGAAGGTGGCGGCGACCGCTGGCAGGGCGTTGTCGAGCACCGGCATCTCGATGAGCAGGCCACTGACCCGGTCGGAGTCGTGCGTCGCCAGCTCGAGGGCGACGTTGGCTCCAAGCGAGGCGCCGCCGACGACCGCGGCGGGGCGCCCGAGGTGATCGAGCAGCGCCGCCACCTGGCGGGCGAACAGCGGCATCGAGTAGAGGCGAAGGTCCTCGGGCCGGTCCGAGCCGCCGTGCCCGAGCAGGTCGACGCAAACGACCCGGGTATCGGCGCTCGCCAGGGCCGGTCCGATCCGATCGAACATGCGGCGGTTCATCAGCAGGCCGTGGATCAGGACCAGGACCCGCTCGCCCGCACCGTAGGAGTCGTACTCGATCCTGTGGCCCTCGTAGCGGAACTCTCCCATGTCTCGCTCCCTGTCTCGATCCGCCGCCCCGTTGCGGCCGCTGCTGATGATGGTAGGTGAATCGGCGCGGACGGAATCAGTAACTTTCGCGGATGAGGGGACTCTCGCCGGGACGTAGTGTTGCTATGTGTCAGTCCATCTGACCGCACTTGATGCAGCGTTTCTGGAGCTCGAGGAGGCCGACGAGTCGGCCCACATGCACATTGGCTGGGCGATGATCTTCGACCCGGTGGGGGAGCGGGGCCCGCCTTCACTCGACGCCCTGCGAGCGCAGACGGCGGAACGGCTGGATCTGCTGCCGCGCTTCCGCCTCCGCCTCTCCTCACCACGGGTGGGGAGCCTCTCGCTGCCGACGTGGGAGCCGGACCCCGACTTCGACATCGCCACCCACATGCGTCGCGCCACCCTGCCGGCCCCGGGCGGGGAGGCGGAGCTGCTCGATTGGCTCGGAGACTTCTACTCCCACCGCCTCGACCGCACCCATCCGCTCTGGGAGACGACGATGCTCGAGGGGCTCGCGGACGGCCGCTGGGCCCTTGTCACCAAGGCCCATCACTGCCTCGTCGACGGGATCAGCGGCGTCTCGGTGGTGGGTGCCCTGCTCGATGCCGAGGCCGACCCCGCCCCCGGCTCGAAGGGGCTCGCGGAGGCGCTGGCGGCGGCCGAGCAGCATGAGCAGGAGGAAGAGGCTGGCGGCGGCGCGCTGTCGAGCCTGCGCGGCGCGATCGGCGGCGGCGTCGACGTGGCGCTGCACCCGCGCAAGCTCGCCGCGGCGCTGTCACGGTCCCGGGCGCTGGCCGAGATGGTCGTTCGCGAGCAGCTGATCGGAGCCCCCCACACCAGCCTCAACGAGGCGATCGGCGGGAGCAGGCGGCTGGCGGCCGTCGACGTGCCGCTCGACGATCTCAAGCAGATCAAGCGCGAGCTCGGCGGCACCGTCAACGACGTCGTCCTCGCCGCCACCGCCGGCGGCCTGCGACGACTTTTCGAGCACCGCGGCGAGATTTCCGCCGTGGACCACATCCGGGCCATGGTGCCGGTCAACCTGCGCCAGGCGGGCGAGTCGCTGGCGCTGGGCAACCGCGTCTCCTCCCTTTTCGTCGACCTGCCGGTGGCCGACCCCGATCCGCTGCTGCGCTACCGCAAGACGGCGGCGGCATCGCAGGACCTGAAGCATGGCAGCCAGGCGGCCGGCACCGAGGCGCTGATCGGGGTCGCCGGGGTGACGCCGCCGCTGATCCAGAGCGTCGTCGCCCGGCTGGCCTTCACCCCGCGCCTCTTCAACATCACGATCACCAACGTCCCCGGCCCGCCGGCGACGCTCTATGCGATGGGCGCGCCGATGCGCCGGGTGATTCCGCTGGTGCCGATCTTCACCGGCCACGCCGTAGGCGTCGCCGTGGTCAGCTATGGCGACCGCATCGCCTTCGGGCTCAACGTCGACCGCGCCACGGTCCCCGACATCGACGTCCTCCGCGATGGCATCGAGGAATCCCTGGCCGAGCTGGGGCAGGTCGCGAAGGCGGTGGCCTGAAGTGCGGCGCTCAACCTCGCGACGACATCGCTATTGTTTACACACGACAGCTGTGTAAATCTTCCGATCGAGGTGAGCGATGGCTTACGTGATCAACGAGCCCTGCATAGGAACGAAGGACCACTCTTGCGTCGAGGTGTGCCCGGTCGACTGCATCCATCCCACCAAGGAGGAGGCTGAGTTCGACCGCCACGAGCAGCTCTACATCGATCCCGACGAGTGCATCGACTGCGATGCCTGCGTTGAGGCCTGTCCGGTCGACGCGATCACGCCGGAGGACCAGGTGCCGCCGGAGTGGCAGAAGTACATCGAGATCAACGCCGCCTACTTCAAGGAGAGGGCGGTGGCGTAGGCGCCTCCGCCTCTTCGATCGCCGCCGCCAGGTCAGCCAGGCCGGCGGCGTCGAGCGCGGCTTCGACGATGGGGAAGAGCTGGCGCTCCTCGAAGCGGACGTGGTCATGCAGGAGCCGGCCCAGCTCTCGAGCCTCCTCCAGGGAGGACTCGCCGGCCGCGAGGCGCAGCGCTTCGCGGCGAATCGCCAGGTGCTCGTCGAGCATCCGCGCGACGCCGGGCCGATCCACCTCGGCGTGCTTCGCCCAACTGGGAAGCAGCACCTCCTCCTCGACCCGGAAGTGGCGTCGCCCGTCGCTTTCCCAGAAGCCGAGGAAGGCCTGCTTCGCCTCGTCGAGGTCGCCGGCCTCGCGCAGTCTCTTCGCCGCAAGCAGGGCGTCCAGGTGCTCGCGAGACAGCGGCCGGAGCGCCTCGGCTCGTTTCACGCGGTTCGGGCCCTCCCGACGCCGACCAGGCAGCCGGCGCTGTCGGGATCGTGGGCCTCGAAGCGGGTCAGCTTCGCCTCGGGATCGAGCTCTGCGAGCAGGCCCACGGTGATCCCGCGGTGCAGCGTGCAGACCACGTCTGGGTTCTCTCGCGCGGACTCCCGGTAGGGGCAGTTCTCCAACCTGCAGGTGAAGCCTCCGTCGCTGCCCACCTCCAGCGCGGGCTGGAAACCGAGTGCGGCGACGACCCGCCGGAAGCCCTCGGCGGGATCATCCACTGCCCGCGGAGCCAGCTCGCGGCCGATTTCCCGCCCGGTCTTCTCGATCGCGCGCAGGCGGGTCGGGCCGGCCGGAGTCGCGCGGGCCAGCCAGCGAGCCAGGTCGGTGTATCCGCTGGGACGCTCTCCACCAGGGTGTGCACCGGTGGCGACCAGCCAGAGATCGCCGGGCCGCCCTCTCGAGCCCTGGCTCCGCCGTCGCTCGACCAGACCCGCCTCCTGGAGCTGCTCGAGATGCCGCCGCACGCCATTCGGATGCAGGTCGAGTTGCTCGGCCAACTCCACGGTGCTCGCGGCGGCTCGGTGCTCCACCATCCGGGCAAAGATGCGCGCGCGAGTCGCCTGAGAGAGGACATCGCCGCTGTCGGGCAGGTCCATGGCCTGCAGTTTTGCACAGCGCCAGTGTGAAAAACAGAGAGATCTAGACGCACGTCCTGCTGCCCCGGGGGAGCTGCTCCGGGTCGCGGGTGGTGTAGGATCGCCGCGACCTGACTCTTATCTCCTGCGAGTTCGCGACTGGAAGGTGGCTCACCGTTCCACCATCGGATGTCCAGGCAGAGAAGCGCAGGAAGCCGGGGCGGA
>JADGPJ010000119.1 GCA_017882505.1 Solirubrobacterales bacterium
GCCTTCCTCGCCGCTTGCCAGCCAGCTGCTGCCACGGTCGCGCTGGTGAGGAGCCGGCAACGCTACGACGGGGGCGCCCCGATCGAGTTTGCGTACCCCCACAGGTCGGGCGCAGGGCGCCCTTGACTGGGCGCGAGGCGGCGCGGTTGGCGGGTGGGTTGCGAAGCGAGGGGCGTGTCGGTCGGCCTCGTTCGTGGTCTCGATGCGAGCGAGACGCAGCCCGGTGGGAGGGTGCTGAAGTCCTCTGCCTCGCAACTCGAAGTGAAGCTGCAGGCACGGAGCCTCTAGGCTCGCTGCGATGGCGGGGAAGAGACCGACACCGACTTCCGGCCGCCGCCTCAACTGGCGGAATCTCGGGTCCTTTCGCCTTGCGATGGCTGCCTTCTTCGTCGGACTGCTGTTCGCGGTCCCCGCGTCGTTCCTCTCCTCCGTCCTGGCGACGATCGTCTTCGTCCTGGCGATCCTTCTCGTATATGGCTACGCACTGGTGACCCCCGGGTTCCAGGCCTACTGCCCCCATTGCCGCAGGCGCGTCAGGCTCGGCTCGGATACCTGTCACCACTGCGGGCGAGGGGTGTTCCCTAGGTGAAGGCGGCCGCATGGTCAGGTCGACCGGCGACAGGAGTCAAGGCGAGCTAAGGCGCGAGCGCGGGAAGGTAGGGCTGCGCCCTTCGATCAATCCCGAGTTTGCGGAATCGTAGACAGCCGGGCTCTTGCACCCGGTCTGATCCCGGCTAGGTTGCCGTCTGCGACCGGGAGGGACCGGCGCCCGCAGAAGCCCAGCGGTGAATCGGTCCCGAAGGTGGTGCGACCGAGCTTCTACGCACGAAGGCTACGTGCGAGGCAGGCAACGAGCGTCATCGCCGGTCGTTTTTTCGTGCCATTCGAGATACGCGGCCCAGGGTCAAGGGGCGTCGGCGAGGTGCGTCGAGGGCGAGTCAGGCTTGGCTGTCTGAGGGCATTCTTCGATCTTGCTGCCCGTCAGGCGCGGGCGTGGACGCTGCGGGTCGGTCGAGATAGGCTCGCCCTTGATGAGCCATGGCGCACGGGCGCTCCCAGCCATCTTCATCGTCCTCCTCGCGATGGCGTCGCAGTCCGCGGGCGCCGCCGTCAAACCGGTTCCTCCCAAGTACAAGCTGATCTACGCCGGCTCGGGCAGCTATGCCGTCGATCTCCTCTCGCCGGAAGGTCAGCGCGGGCATGTCGGCGCCGACTTTCACTGGCGCATCGTCTACCGGGCGGTGCCGATCCGCAACGGCATCATCGAATGGCGAAAGGGCGACGCCAGCGGTTCCGGTGGCTGGTCGATGTCGAGTGAGGCCGACAACTGCTCGCGCAGCGGCGGCCTCGAGCTGAAGGGCGACGGGGGTGGCCTCGTCGACCTCCAGCACGGAGTCATGGAAACGATCGTCTTTCCCGAGGAAGGCGACTTCTCATCGACCGACGCTGGCGGGGCAGGCGGCCCGTGCGACACAGCCGACTTCTGGAGCCAATGGGTGACCGGCTTCTCCCAGATCGGCGTCGCCGACACGGTTGATCCGCTCACCTCCTACTTCGAACTTCCGCGGCGCAGGCTCAAGCAGGGGAAGGTGATCAGGGTCAAGACCAGCAATCAGACTCCGACGTTCCCGAGCCTCGTCCCCAGTCCCTCATGTGGCTTCAGCGAAGTGGGTGACTGCACGCAGGCCTTCTCCTGGCATGCCACGGTTTCGATCAGGCCGGTGCGATGAGACGTCGGTCCGCTCGAGCATCGGCGCGATCGCAGCTGCTGTGAACGGACCGACTCCCTGCTGTCGCGACATCGTGCTGGCAGCAAGCAGCCGTCGGCGCTGAGCGAGGAATACCTGGCGCGGGTGATCGTCTCGCTGGCGGCGCTGAAGCTGCGCCAGGGCGCCGCCGAGGCGCTGCCCGAACACAGCCGCGAAATGGCGATGCTGGTCGGCAGCGCCTACGTCGGGCCCGTGCGGACGGTGCGGATTCTCAGCGGCGGCTGAGTGAGCCGTAGCGATCTGAAGGCGCGCCGGTGCGAGGTCCCAGCTCTGAGTCCAGTGAGCGCCGAGAGCCCGTGATCGGGCTTCGCGACCTCCGCTCGATCATCGCGCCACCCGCCCGGCCGTCAACCCCCTGGCGGGGGTCGGGCGCAGGGCGCCCTTAACTGCCGACCGCGAGGCGCCGGGGGCGGGTAGGTCGCGAAGAGGTGGGGGGTGCCGCAGCAACTGCCGGTTAAAGGCTGCGCGAGATGAAGGTCTCGGCAACCCCGACCGCGAGGGCGGCGGCGAGGCCGAGGTAGACGACCGCGACCAGTGCCCGCGTCCGGCCGGCGATCGCGTAATAGGCCTGGCTCGCCGGCGTCTTCCGACCCTTCCAACGCCGCCAGCTCTCGATCGCCCCGAAGACCAAGACCAGAATCAGGATCGGGCTTGGGTAGAGAAACGCCAGGGCCACCAGCCCGGCCAGGCCGGCGATCCAGACCGCCGGGCTCAGGGCCGCCATCGCCCGGCCGCCGTCGAGCGGCACCACCGGCAGCAGGTTGAAGAGGTTGAGCAGGAAGCCGAGGTAGGCCAACGCCCGCCAGAATTCGGCCCCGGTCGCGAGCCAAAGGGCGAGCGGGACCAGCGCAGCCAGCGTCCCCACGATCGGACCGGCGAGCCCGACCCGAGCCTCGGCGGCAGCGTCCTTGCCCAACGACTTAGCCGCGATCACGGCGCCGAGGAAGGGGATGAAGATCGGCGCCGAGGCCTTGATCCCCTCGCGGCGCAGCGCGATCACGTGGCCGAGCTCGTGCAGGAGCAGCAGCCCGACGAAGCCAACCGCGAAGGGGAGACCGAAGAGCAGGCTGTAGGCGGCGATCGAGACCGCCATCGTGCCGAAGGTAGCCAGCAGCTTCAGGTTGGGGAGCAGGATCAGCAGCGATTTGGCCTTGACCGCCAGCAGCGCCAGCGGCGCCAGGACCCGGCCGAACCGCTTGCGCCACGGTGGGCGGCCGGAGCCGGGGTGAATCGGCCCGTAGTCCTCCGCGGTCTCCGGTGGCGCGCCCAGCCCTATCGGGGCGCGCTCTCTCAGGCTCTCGGACATGCCTGGATTGTGATCTACAGGGGTAACGGGGCCCTTAACTGTCTGACTCAGGCCAGGCCCCGCCGGCTCAATCGCCGAAGTAGACCGAGACCGCCAGGTACTCGAGCGAGGGGAGCGCCGCCGCGAACTTGTGGGGTGCGTAAACCCGATCGTGCCTGGGACGAGGGCATGATCGGCCTTTCCCGGTCGCGCCTGCTCGCCTCGCTTCTCTACCTAGTGCTTCGCAGGCTGATCGAGCTCGTCTCGCTGCGCCCTGCTCGGAGTTCAAGGAGCTCGAGATCGTCCCTCCCCTCTTACGCCGCCAGGTTGCTCGTCCGGCGCTTCAGCAGACCGATTGCCTTCCTCGCCGCTTGCCAGCCAGCTGCTGCCACGGTCGCGCTGGTGAGGAGCCGGCAACGCTACGACGGGGGCGCCCCGATCGAGTTTGCGTACCCC
>JADGPJ010000021.1 GCA_017882505.1 Solirubrobacterales bacterium
CGCGAGCCGGCCGCGGAGACCGCCCGCACCGCGGCGACGGTGGCGGCGCCGGCGAGGACGCCGCCGGCGGCGGCGATCGCGGCGGTTCGCACCTCGCTGCGCAACACCGGCAACGCCGGTTCCGCGTAGGGCGAGGGCAGCGCCCGAACCGGGTCGGTCGCGTCGCGCGGTCCGGCGTCTTCTTCGGCCAGGATCTCGCCGTCTACGTCGAGGTCACTCACCGCCTCGACTCTAGCGACGCCCCAGGTCGCCTCCCTGGGGGGTGGCTGGAAACCCCGGACGTTGGGGATTCAAAGGGGTGGGCGGGTGGGGTCGGGTACCCCTCTCCCGGAAGCCGTCGCGCAGCTGGGTCGCTCGCATGGGCGCGGGGTGTCTGAACATGAGCTTCCGGGAGAGGGGCACCCGACCCTCTACGGGGTCCATCCCTCTGAAAGCTCGCTCCCGGAAGCTCCCGTCCCCAGGGAGCCTTCCGATCCCGAAGCTCCCGTCCCAAGGAGCCTTTTCCGATTCCCGAAAGCTCCCGTCCCTTGCGATCTCTTCCGAAAAACGAAAGCTTCCCACCTCGGGGCCGGGGGAAGTTCTCGTTGGGAGGTGTCGGGGGTCCCGACACCTCCACGAAAAACCCGTCCCGAGACCCCCTAAAGGGAGCTCTCGTAGAGCCGGTAGCGCTTGACGACCTTCCCCCCCATCCCTTCCATCGCCCGGTTCATCGGTTTGTTCGTCTCCAGGATCCAGCCCATCTCGCCACCGCCGATCGCATCGGGTTTCGCCGCCTCCTCGAGGTGTTTGAGGTAGAGACCGGCGGCGACGCCGCTGTGCCGGTACTCGTGCTTGACACCGAGCGCGAAGACGCGCAGCTGGTCGACCTTGCGCTTGCCGAGCAGGAACTTGAGCCAGCCGAAGGGCAGCAGCTTCCCGTTCAGCTTCGCCATCACCTGGTTGATGTCGGGCAGGGTCAGCGCCGCGCCGACGACCTCGCCCTCCTTTTCGGCCATGAAGGTCCAGTCCTCGTTGATCACCTGCTTCAGGTTCTTGGCCTGGAACTCGACCTCGGCGTCGGTGATCGGGACGAAGCCCCAGTTGTCGCCCCAGGCCTCGTTGTAGACGTCCATGAAGCGCCGCACCTCGGCCGACATGTCGCGCTTGCGCATGTTGCGGATCGCGATCCCTTCGTCCTCCAGCGCCTTCTTGGCGGCGGCATGGATGGCGGGGTCGAAGCTCTCGCCCTCTTTGAGGTCGCCGAACTGCAGTTCCCACATCAGCACGTCCATCGTCTTCGCGAAGCCCTCGGCCTCGATCAGCTGGCGGTAGTAGGGCGGGTGCCAGGGCTCGAGGATCATCGGCCGCCGCTCGTAGCCCTCGATCAGGATCCCGATCTCGTCGTTGGTGGTGAAGTCCATCGGCCCGAGCAGCCGCGAGCGTCCCTTCGAGGCGGCGAACTCGCGGGCGGCGTCGAGAAGCGCGCGAGCGACGTCCGGGTCCTCGGTCGCCTCGAAGAAGCCGAACATCGCGTCGCTGCCGCCCTGGTACTCGTCCCAGCGATGGTCGACCTGGGCGCTGATCCGCCCCACCGGCTCGCCGTCGCGCTCGGCGACGAAGAGCTCGACCTCGGCGTGCTCGAAGTAGGGGTTCTTCTCGCGGTTGAGGAACTCCATCCGCTCGAAGACCAGCGGCGCCACCCACTGCGGGTGGGCGCGATGCAGGCGAAACGGGACCTTGACGAAGCCCTTCAGCTCGCGGCGCGTTCGCACCGGCCGGATCGTCACGCTTCCCATTGAGGCGCAACCTACACTCTGGGGCTATGAGCGAGATCGCGAAAGCCCCGGTCGACGTCTTCGAGAAGGCGCGCAACCACGACCGCCTCGAGCAGCTCGAAGCGGCCAAAGAACACGACCTGCTGCCCTACTTCCGCCTGCTCACCTCGCAGGCCGGCCCGGTGGTGGAGATGGAGGGGCGCGAGACGATCATGCTCGGCTCCAACAACTACCTCGGCCTGACCGGCGACGATCGGGTCAAGCAGGGAGCGCGCGACGCGCTCGAGACCTACGGCACCGGCGTCACCGGCTCGCGCCTGCTGAACGGGACGACGCCGCTGCACCTCGACCTCGAGCGCGAGCTGGCGGAGTGGATGCGAACCGAGGACGCGATCGTCTACACCACCGGCTACCAGTCGAACCTCGGCTGCATCGGCACGATCCTGGGGCCGGGAGACACGGTGATCTGCGACTCCGGCGACCACGCCTCGATCCTCGACGGCTGCCGGCTCTCCGGCGCCAAGCTGCGCCCGTTCCGCCACAACCGCATGGACAAGCTGGAGAAGATGCTCCAGCGTGCCGCCGAGGACGGCGGCGGCGTCCTCGTGATCGTCGACGGCGTCTTCTCGATGGAGGGCGACGTCTGCAACCTGCCGCGGATCGTCGAGCTCTGCAAGGCGCACGGGGCGCGGCTGATGGTCGACGAGGCGCACGGGGCGGGGGTTCTCGGCGCCCGCGGCGCCGGCGCCTGCGAGCTGTTCGGCCTCGAGGACGAGGTCGACCTGCGGATGGGCACCTTCTCCAAGAGCCTCGCCTCCTGCGGCGGCTTCATCGCCGGCCCCGCCGACGTGATCGAGTACCTGCGGATCACCTCGCGCTCCTTCATCTTCAGCGCCTCCGCCGTTCCGGCCGCCGTCGGCGCCGCGCTGGCGGCGCTGCGGGTGATCCGAGAGGACGGGCCGGAGCTGTTCGAGACGCTGCTCGCCAACGCCGAGTACCTGCGCGAAGGACTGCGGCACCTGGGCCTGCAGGTGATCGAGCCCGGCACCCTCCCCGACGGCACCACCGTCACCACCCCGGTCGTGCCGGTGGTGGTCGGCGACGACTGGCAGGCGGTTCTGCTCTGGAAGGCGCTGTTCGACGCCGGCGTCTACACCAACGTCGCGATCCATCCGGCGGTTCCCCCGGGCGGGGCGCTGCTGCGAACCAGCCTGATGGCGACCCACGAGCGCGAGCATCTCGACGACGCCCTCGGGACGATCGCCCGGACGATCCAGGACTTCCCGGATCTTCCGCGCTCCTGATCAACCGGTAACGAGACCTTGACATCCCCCGTCGTGGGTAGTTTCAGGCTTGTCCGGATCAGGACAAGGAAGTCAGCGGGCCGAAATTGTTGCTCTTAGCGACCGGCCTGCACTCCCGTTCGTCCACCGCGGGTTGACGGCTGACACCTTCACGACGTAGCTTGGCCTCCTCGCCGTTCGACCCGGGAGGGCCGCTTGGCCGGAGATTCGATCCGGTCCAGGCCGCGGCCTCGAACCGACCGGTCGACGGCGAGATTCCAGTTAACCGATTCCTTGAAGGGAGGAGTCCCAGTGGACACTGCCTCAACGGCAACCGCAACGACGATCGCATCTCCGGTGGAGGCCCCGCAGCACATGCAGGCGCTCGAACGGGCCAACCTGGTGAGGCTGGCTCGAGCCGAGCTGAAGCGGGCGATAGCACGGGGAGACATGGACGCCTCCGAGGTGGTCCGCGAATGCCCGTGGCAGACCGAGAGCATGACGATCTCCGAGTTGCTGACCAGCCAGCGCCGCTGGGGACGGACGCGGGCCCGCAAGTTCCTCACGCCGCTCTCCCTGAACGAGAACAAGCAGTTGGGGACGCTCACCTCGAGACAGCGCCGCCTGCTCTCAACTGAGCTCGCGTCGCGCTCGAACGGCGCTCGCGACGCGCTGACCGTCTAGACCCGTTCAGCCGCGCATTCCGCCGACCCGGAAGCCGAGGCCTCCGGAGGCACGCTGGAATGCGCGGCGGGCCAGGAAGAAGGAGATCGCGAAGGCGACCGCGCCGACGCCGAGGCAGACCGCGAGGATCTGGTTCGCGAGGTAGAAGAGGACGCCGACCGTGAGCACGAAGACGGCTCCCGCCAGCAGCGTGGTGTGGGATCGGTAGCCGGCGAAGTGCTCGCGGATCGCGACCTCCATTCCGCCCAGCCCGGCCAGGGCGATGCCGATGCCGATCGCGGTCGGGTGCTGGCCGACGATGCCGACGATCAGCGAGACGATGCCGCCGAGGATCACCAGCTCCGCCAGCGGCACGGCACCCCAGGGCGCCGGCGGTCGATCGTCCGGCGTGGCGACACGAGGCGCCGGCTTCCTCGCCGCCGCTTCCCGCTGCGCCTTTCGCTTGCCCTTCCCGCTCAACGGCCGCAAGCCGCCCGGCTAACGGACATCCGGAGGAGACCTTGACCCGCCACCAGCCCATCAACATCCCGATCGGCCCGAGGCGGGGGCGCGAGTGCCAGGCACCGCAACCGGGCTCGCCGATATCGGCACGGGAGACCTTGACCCACCTGAAGTCAGCCGGCGCCGCCAGCATCTTCGCCAGCAGCTCCCGGTTGTCGGCCTCGACCGTGGCGCGCCGAGCCAGCGTCAGGCGAGCCTCGGCGACCCGCTCCGCCAGCTCGTCGCGTAACCGCTCCAGCTCCCCCAGGTCGAGAATCCGTGGCTCGGCCGTGACCGCGCCGATCCGGTGGTCGACCTCGACCCGGCCGAAGGCCTCGGCGAAGAGCGCGGCGAGCTGGTGCTCGAGGTGGCCGATCTGCCGTCGCAGCTGATGACGGGCCAGACTCTCGTCGACCTCGACGTGGAGCGCGTTGAAGCTGTCTCGTTCAAGCAGTTCCGGCATCGGCCTCCCACCAAGTGTAAATCAAGGTTCCGCGCTGACAAGCCGGAAACCATTAAGGCTTCAAGGCCGTGAAAGTTCGGCGGCGGCCATCCAGAGCGCCTCCTCGACCGCGATCCGGGGCACGCTGCCGACCTGGATCGCGGCGATCGCGATCCGGCGGCTGTGAGGCTCGACCCCGCAACCCTCGGCGGTGGCCCCGAACAGCAAGCCCACCGGACTCGACTCGTCGGCCACGATGAGCGTCCCCTGCGCGAGCTCGCCGGGGCGACCCGAAAGCGACTCGCCCGCCGCCGAGTCGCGAATGCAGAGCCTGCCGTCGACGCGCTCGGCGTCGAAGGCCCTCAGCGCCACCCCGGTCTCGACCGTGGCGATCGTCAGCGCGTCGGCGGGAAGGCCGAGGCTCTTGAACTCGCCGTCGCGGAGACGGTCGAGGGCAAGTTGCTCGATCGGCGTCCGGGTGCGGTCGGGGTCGAGCCCGATCTGGCGAAAGAAGACGCGGTAGGCCCAGGGAATCGGCCGTTCCCGCATCCGGATCGCGTGGGCGCCGTAGAAGCGGTCGGAGAGCTCGCGCAGGCGGCGGCGTACGGGGTCGGGACTCTTCTCGACTCGGGCGTCGACCTCGACCCAGGCGAACCCGAGGCCGGGAAACTCGGCGGCGACGTCGGGCGAGACCCAGCCCTGCTGCGGCGCCGGATCGCCGCCGGGCCGGGGATCGATCGGCTCCGGGGCGGTCATCTCAGCTCGCTGCCGCCGCCCGGGTCGCGTCGAGCAGGCCACGGACCCGGCTGCTCAGCTGCGCGGCCGTGAGGTCGCCGATACTGGCGCTCTCGAGCGTGCCGCCGGGATAGACATAGGCGAACGTCGGGCAGCCCCCGACCCGGTAGAGGCCGGCGACGGCGCCGTCGCGGTCGTACCCCACCGGCAGTTTCCAGCCGTGCTGGCGGATCAATTCGCGAACCGTTTCGCGGCCGTCGCGCACGTCCAGCGAGAGGAAGTTCACGCGCCCACGGTAGCGCTGGTAGACGGCATCGACGACATCCTGCTGAGCGGCGCAATCGCCGCCCTTCGTGAACCAGAAAGAGATCACCAGGGGTCGGTCGAAGAGGTCGCAGACGCGGATCGCGCCCGGGGTCGTGATCCGGCAGGCGGGGTGACGGTGATCGGCGCCCGGGCAAGGGACCGCGGCCGATTCGCAGTCGTCCTGGGCGACGTTCGCGTCGCCTTCCAAGCTGCCGGCGGCGGCCGGCACCGCGAACTCCGGCAGCGGCCAGCGGGCCGGCTGGCGATCGAGCCCGAGCGTGTCTTCGCCGCCACCGCCGCTGAGGGTGTGGATCGAGGCGATCGCGACCAGGACGAGGAACAGCAGGCCAACACCGATCGAGTAGCGGTCTTTCATCGCTCCTCGACCCAGACCAGGACGGCGGGCAGGACGACCAACACCCCGAGCAACGCGGCGGCAAGGTCGATCACGGTGACGAAGCCGAAGTCCCGCAGCATCTGGATTTCGCTGGCGATGAGGACGGCGAAGCCGGCGATCGCCGTCACTCCGGAGGCGAGCACCGCGCCACCGGTGCGAGCGTAGGCGCCCCGCAGAGCCTCCTCCACCTCGCCGCGCCCCCGCTCCTCGTGGAAGCGACCGGCGAGGATCACCCCGAACTCGGTGGCGATCGCGATCGTCAGTGCCCCCAGCGCCGCCGACATCGGGTTGAGCGGGATGCCGCTCACCCAGAGCAACAGCGATGCCCAGCCGGTCGCGAGGACGGTCGGCACCAGTGGCACCAGGGCACGGACGAGCGAGCGGTAAACGGCGAGCAGGACCAGCGCCACCGCAATCAGGCTGGCGAGGGTCAGCCAGTAGCGACTGGCGGAGAGGTCGGTTGCCGATTCGGCGGCGATCACCGGCAATCCCGCCAGACGCACCTCGACCCCCGCCGGCGGACCGCCCGGGGCCCCGGGCTGGCCGATCTCGGAGCGGACGCGGTCGATCAGCGCCTGCTGATCCTCCAGCGACTGGGCGCGGATTCCGAAGGAGATCAGCGCGCTGTGCCCGAGCTGGCCGGTCTTTGGATCGACCGGGGCAACCTGGCGCAGGGCGTATGGGGAGAGCGCGGTGAGGGTCGCGCGGATGCCCTGCCGGGTCACCGGTTCCCCCCGGGTGAGGAAGTCCGAGAGCGCCGGGCCGGGACAGACTTCGGCGTTGAGGCAGCTCGGGTCTTCGCCGCGGAACCCGTTCGCGTTCAGCACCCGTTGCTTGAAGGCCGCCATCCATTCGATCGTCGCCGGGTCGGCGAGGTCCGGCGCTTCGACGCTGACGTCGAGCTCGCCGGAGACGCCGGTAGCGTCCTGAAGCTCGGTCAGGTTGTGGACGGCCGAGAGATTCTGGGGGGCCAGAGAGCGGATGTCGGAGACGGTCTCGATCTGGGTGCCCACCCCCCAGCCGGCGACCGCCAAAGCCAGGCCAACGCCGAGTACCAACCTCGGGCGAGAGAGGGAGAGGGACAGCAGGCGCTCCGGCGCCCGGATGCCGCGGGGGAAGGGGGCGGACCTCTCCGGCGCTCGGGCGAGGAAGCGACTCCCGCCGTTGCTCTTGCGTCTCAGACTGAGAGCAGCCGATCCCACGGTGAGCGCGAGCGGGAAGGCAATCAGGACGCCGACGACGAGGAGCCAGCCGAAGCTTCTGATCATCGGCGTCGGAGATAGCTGCAGGGCCAGGAAACCGGCCGCGGTCGCCAAGCAGGCGGCGGCGATCGTGGGGCCGCCGCTTGCTGCCGCGCTGCGCGCGGCCTCGGATCCCCCGAGGCCGGCGGAGGCGGCCTCGTCGAAGCGAGCCTGGAACTGGATCGCGTAGTCGACCGCGAGGCCGATCAGGATCGGCAGTACCGCGATCGAGGCCATCGTCAACGAGCCGCCGACCAGACCCAGCAACCCGAAGACGACCGCCGCCGCCGCCAGCGCGACGCCCAGCGGCAGCAGGCGCAGGCGCGAGCGGAAGACGAGCGCCAGCGTCAGCGCCATCACCACCAGCGCGACCGCGAAAAGGACGAGCAGGGCGTCCTTCAGCGCTCGGCCGAGGCCATCGACGACCACCGGCGCCCCGGAGACCACATAGCTGCCACCGCGCAGGACGAAGCACGGCGCCGCCTTGCCTTCTTCGGCGCACGCATGGCGCGGGCTCGTTTCCGCGACCGCGGCTTCGATCAGCTCCAGCGCACGATGGCGTTCGGACTGGCTCAGATCGGGCTTCAGCCGGATCACGATCTGGGCCGAGTGGCTGTTGGGGAAGAGGTAGGCGAGACGAGCCTTCGGCGTGCCGCGGGCGCGGCTGAGGTCGAAGACCACGGTCGCGACGAATTCTTCGTTGTCGATGCTGGGAGCGCTGGTGATGCCGTAGCGGGTGGCGACGGAGAGGAGGAATTCCTGCAGCCTCGCCGCCGGTACGTGCCGGGCCAGCCGCCGCAGCTGGGTGTCGATCTGGACCACCGCCTCGTTGAGGAAGGTCGCCGGCCCGGCGAGGAACGCGACCGGGTCGAGTTCGGCCAGTTCGGCGCAGGCCCCCGGCAGCGGTCTCGCCCCCCGCGGGACCTTGCCCGAGAGGCAGCCCTCCAGCCGCAGCAGGCGGAAGATGTTGTTGGTGAGGATCAGCCGCTGCAGGTCGCCCTGCGCCAGCACCACCACCGGTTCTTCCCCGAACACCTGCCGCACATGTTCGGTCGCCTGATAGGTAGAGGTGTCGCTGTCCACCAACGTCCCCACCCCCGCATCCGTAGGAATCCGAGTAGCCCCCACCGCCGCCCCCACGGCCAGCACCAAAGCGACGACAAGCACGACCCGAGCATGCCGGGCAGCCCAGGCGGCGACGCTTCCTAACCAGCTACTGATCTTCAAGAGGCCGTGTCGATTGTCGTAGCGCGAAGGGGGTCTGGTGCCTCCCCACCGCCCTCAGTCCATCGACAGCGGCCCTTTGACATCAGCGTTGAGGAACTGACTGACAAACGGATTACCCGAATCGAACAGCTCTTCTTTGGGGCCGGACTCGACGATCTTGCCGCTCCAGAGAACGGCGATGAAGTCGGCGACCCGCCGCGCGGAGCGGAGGTCATGGCTGATCACCAGATAGCAGCCGCCGTTCTCGGCATGCACCTCGCGGATCAGCTCGCACAGCAGTGCCGTCCGCACCGGGTCGAGGCCGGAATCGGGCTCGTCGAACATCACGATCGCCGGTTCGAGGACCAGCGCCCGGGCGAAGCCGGCGCGCTTGCGCATGCCGCCGGAGAGCTCGTTCGGCATCTTGTAGGTGGCCTCCAGCAGACCGACCTCTTTGAGCCGGCGGTTGACGATCTCGCCGATCTCCTCCTCGCTTTTGTCGGTGTGCTGGCGCAGCGGGAAAGCGACGTTGTCGTAGATGTTCATCGAGCCGAAGAGGGCACCGTCCTGGAACAGCAGGCCGAACTTTTTGCGGACGTCGAAGAGTTCGTCGTCGGTCATGTTCGGGATCGATTCGCCGTGGACGAGGACGTCGCCGGAGTCCGGGAGGAGCAAGCCGACGATGTGCTTGATCAGCACGCTCTTGCCGGTACCCGAGGGGCCGAGCACCATCGAGACCTGGTCCTCGGGCAGACCGAGGTTGAGGCCGTTGAGGATCCGCGCCCGGCCGAACTGTTTGACCAGGTCGATGATCTCGATCGCGTCCTCGCCACCGTGGTCGCGCTTGCGCCCGGTGTGGAAGCGGTAGGGGTCGTGCTCGTCGGGATTGACGCCGGGGATGACGAAGTCGCGGCCCATCACGGAGCCGTCCTCGCTGACGTAGGGCCCGTTCGCCTCGGCGCTTTCTGGATGTCCCGAAGCCGCGGCGGAGGGCCTGCCCACCGGCTCGGCGAGCTCGGCGCTGGTCTCGACCTCCGGCTCGGACCGGGCCTCGTCGGCCTCCTCGATGCGTCTGTCCTCGTCCATCGACACGTCAGCCTCCTATTGGCGCCCTCGGGTTGGCCCCCCAGAAGACAAGGGTCCCAAGCATCCCGATGATGTGGACTAAGACGATGTTCAGGACCATCGACTTCGCGGTCGCGCTCCCCACCCCCACCGGCCCCCCGGAGGCGGTGTACCCGTAGTAGCAGCCGACAAGGACTATGGCCGTTGCCATCACCATGCCCTTGATCAAGCTGAAGATCAGGTCGGGTGGGTTCTGGAACATCCAGAAGATCAGGAAGTAGCCGCCGGAGGAGACGTCGCCGATCTGCTTGACGACCGCCAGGTAGCTGGCCAGGTACATGATCCCGATCCCGACCAGGTACATGAACGGGAAGGTGATCCAGGCGGCGAGCAGCCGGGTCGCGCAGAGGAAGGTGATCGGCGGCACCCCCATCACCTCGAGCGCGTCGATCTCGTCGGAGATCCGCATCGCCCCGAGCTCGGCGACGATCCCGGTCCCGACCTTGGCCGCCAGCATGTAGCCGAACGCGTAGGGCATGATCTCGCGCAGGTCACACCAGGCGGAGAAGACGCCGGCGTAGGCCGGGGCCCCCTGGGCCCGCAGCAGGTAGGCGCCCTCGATCCCGCACTGGAGGCCGAGGGTGAAGACGAGGCCCCAGATGATCAGGGCCGAGCCGAGGATCAGGATCCCGGCCTGGCGCAGGCTCTCGCCGAAGAAGCGCAGGACCCGGCCGGAGTAGACCTGGCCGCTGACCATCGAGCCGAAGCGGGCGATCTCCCCGAAGGAGTCGAGCCAGCCTCGCGGGACAGCGAGCCATTGATTCATCGGATCGTCTGCAGCTCGGGATTGGTGGCGAGCAGGGTCTGGGTGAAGACGTAGTTGAAGGCGAAGACGCCCATGAAGGAGATGACGACGGCCTCGTTGACGGCGCGGCCGACGCCGGCGGCGCCTCCGGACGCGGTCATCCCTTTGTACGAGCAGACGATGGCGATCAGCGCGCCGAACAGGGTGCACTTGAGCACCGAGCCCCAGAGGTCGGTGATCGAGGCGTTCGAGAAGAGGGTCGCGAAGAAGCCGCCGAGCGGCTGGTGGTAGAGCGTCTCGGTCAGGATGCCGCCGCTGATCCCGAAGACCAGCGCGTAGATGTCGAGCAGCCCGGTGATCAACATCAGCGCCAGGAAGCGCGGCACGACCAGGTTCTTGATCGGGTCGACGCCCAGCACCTGGAGGGCGTCGAGCTCCTCGCGGATCTTCCGGGCTCCGAGGTCGGCGGTGATCGCGGTACCGGCGACGCCGGCGACGACGACCGCGGTGACGAAGGGGGCGAACTCGCGAATCGAAGCGAGGACGAAGAAGCCGCCGAGGCGGTCGAGCGCCCCGAACAGGGAGAGGAAGTTGGCGGCCTGCAGGCCCGGCGCGCCAAAGCCGAAGGCCACGGTCGAGACCAGCAGCGGGAACCAGCAGAGCTGCAGAGCGAAGAGGAATTGACCGATGAACTCCTCGCCGTAGGGGTACGGCGGTTTCACCGCAGAGACGATCGTTCGCCCGGTCAGGAGCATCATCTCCCCCACCTGCTCGAACACAGACTTGGCGGGCAGGAATGCCCTGTTGACCGCGGATCCGACCATCTGCTCCTCCAGCGAGCCGCGTCACCCTTACGCGACGCCCCACTCGGTGGACTGAGTCTAGGGGATGGGTCAGCCCCATCGGTTAGCCCAGTGTTGAGATCCGGCTAACCCTCCCGATGGTCGGAAAAGCGCGTGGATGCGGGGAAACCCCGTGGTATGTTCGGGCCGCTTTGCGGGGGACCGGAAGACATTCCCGGCGCACCTGCCTTCGAGCTTGCGCGACCGGGTTCGCCGCGCTGGCCATGGCGGCGCTGCTGGCCGCCTGCGGCGGCGAATCCTCCTCCGACGCGAACGAACCGTCCGGGACCTACCGGGTCCAGGTGACCGAAGCCAGCTTCCCGACCGAGCAGCGACTCGGACAGACCTCGCTGATGCAGCTGGGAATCAAGAACAGCGGCAGGAAGACCGTGCCGGCGCTGACCGTGACGGTCACGATCGCCGGCAAGGCCGGCGCCAACTCCTCGCTGCCGTTCGGCGTCCACGATCCCCAGGCCGGACTCGCTCTGCCCGACAGGCCGGTCTGGGTCCTGGCCGAAACCTACCCGCGGCTGGTCGGCTCCTCCGAACCGGGGGGCGCGACCACCTCCAACCGCAAGACGTTCGACTTCGGGCCGCTGAAGCCCGGGGAGACGACGAAGGCGGTCTGGAAGCTGAGCGCGGTCAAGGCGGGTCACTTCACGCTCATGTACCGGGTCGACGCCGGGCTGAGCGGGTCGGCGAAGGCCGAGACCGGCAAGAACGGCATCGTTCCCGGTGGCTCCTTCGTCACCGAAATCACCCAGGAACTGCCGGAAACCGAAGTCACCGACAGCGGCGAAATAGTCGAAATCCCGCCAAAGAAGAACGGGAACGGGGGTGGCGGCGAATAGCAGCGGGCCGCGATGGGGGTAGCGTTGACCCCATGCGCCGTCCTCCCGCAGCCTCGTTCCTGATCGCCGTCCTGCTGACCCTGGCCCTGCCGGCCTGCGGCTCCGCCGATCAGCCCGAACGGCCCGTCGAGCGCGCGCACGGCGGCGTGGCGCTGAAGAAGATCGGGCAGTTCGATCGCCCGGTCTACGTGACCGGAGCGCCGGGATTCCCGAAGCTCCTCTTCGTCGTCGAACAGCCGGGCAGGGTCGCTGTGATGAGCGGCGGCCACCGGCTCCGTCATGCCTTCCTCGACCTGCGTGGCTCAGTCGGCTTCGACGGCGCCGAGCGGGGCCTGCTCTCGATCGCCTTCCCCCCCGACTACGCGACCAGCAAGAGCTTCTACGTCTACTACAACGACAAGGCCGGCAACGTCCGCGTCGACGAATTCAAGCGCGCAAGCGCGACCAGGGCCGCCCCCGGATCCCAGCGCGAGGTGATCGGGATCCCCCACCCGGAAAACGCCAACCACAACGGCGGCCAGATGCAGTTCCTCGGCAATCTCCTCTACTTCGGCACCGGCGACGGCGGCTCGGGCGGCGACCCCCCGAACAACGCCCAGAACAAGGACGTCCTGCTCGGCAAGCTGGTGCGAATCGACCCCCGCCCCTCCGGAGGTCAGCCCTACTCGGTGCCGACTTCCAACCCGTTCGTCGGCAAGCCCGGCCGCGACGAGATCTACAGCTACGGCCTGCGCAACCCCTTCCGCTTCTCCTTCGACACGGTGACCGCCAAGCAACCGCGAATCGCGATCGGCGACGTCGGCCAGAATCGCTACGAGGAGCTCGACTACGCCACCGTCGCGGCCGCGAACGGCGCCAACTTCGGCTGGGACGCCTTCGAGGGCTTCGTCCCCTACGAAGACGAAAACAGCGGCACTCCCGACCCGGGCGGCACCACCAAACCGATCTTCGCCTACTCACACGGCCGCGCCGGCGGCAGCTGCTCGATCATCGGCGGCTACGTCATCGCCGACCGCAACTTGCCCTCCCTGTACAGGCGCTATGTCTACGCCGACCTGTGTGAGGGGCAGCTGCGTAGCCTCGTCCCGCACCTGAAACGGGCCAGCGGTGATCGCAAGCTCGGCCTCGCCGTCGCCTCCCCCACCTCGTTCGGCGAAGACGACGCCCACCGCGTCTACGTCAGCTCGCTCGACGGGCCGGTGTACCGCCTCGTCCCGAGGTGACACGCCGAGCGCGTGGACGAAGGCTTCCGCGAGTCACGAAAGGACCTCTTCGCCTTCATCCTCAGCGTCGTCCTCGGCAGGATCTGGCTTCCCGGGCTTTTTCGGCTCCCGCCACAAGGCCGAGGCGACTACCCTTGGCTGACCAGCCAAGGGTCGATGAAGGGAGCACCAGTGGAGAGTGGAACCGCCGGGACCAGCACCGAGGTCAACGGAGCGGCGGGCGCCGCCGGAGCCTCCGTCGAGGAGCCGATCGAGGTCCTCAACCCCGCCACCGGAGAGCCGATCGCGACGGTCGCCGTCGATTCGCCGCAGGCGGTGGCCGAGACGGTGGCGCGCGTGCGTGCCAACCAGGCCGACTGGGAGGCGATGGGGATCGAGGGTCGCTACCACTGGCTCGGCAAGCTGCGCGACTGGCTGCTCGACAACCAGGACCGGGTGCTGGACACGATGCAGCTGGAGACCGGGAAGGTCCGCGCCGACGCCTCGAACGAGCCGGCCTATCTCGCCGACCTGATCAACTTCTACGGCACCAGGGCGAGCAAGTTCATCGGCGAGGAGAGCGTCCGCCCCCACTCGGCGCTGCTGGCCTCGAAGAAGCTGCGGATCCAGTACCGACCCCATCCGGTCGTCGGGATCATCAGTCCCTGGAACTTCCCGCTGATCCTCGCCCTGGGTGACGCGATCCCGGCGATGCAGGCCGGCGCCGCGGTCGTGATCAAGCCCTCGGAGTTCACTCCCCTCGGCCTGGCCGAGGTGGTCAACGCCTGGAAGCGGGAGATCGGCGGCCCCGACGTGCTCGACTGCGTGCAGGGGCTCAGCGAGACCGGCGGTGCCCTCGTGGACGCCGTCGACTTCATCCAGTTCACCGGCTCCGACAGGACCGGCCGCAAGGTGATGGCGCGAGCCGCCGAGACGCTGACCCCGGTCAGCCTCGAGCTCGGCGGCAAGGACCCGATGATCGTCCTCTCCGACGCCGACCTCGACCGCGCCGCCAACGCCGCGGCCTGGGGAGGGATGATGAACTCGGGTCAGATCTGCATGTCGGTTGAGCGGATCTACGTCGAGGAGCCCGCCTACGACGACTTCGTCGCCAAGCTCACGGCCGAGGTCGGCAGACTGCGGCAGGGTGCCGACGACGCCGCCAACCCGAAGGACGTCGGGGCGATGACCTCGCCCAGGCAGACCGCGATCGTCGCCGACCACGTCGACGACGCGCTCGCCTCGGGGGCCAGGGCGCTGATCGGCGGCAAGCGGGTCGAGGGACCCGGCGACTACTTCGAACCCACGGTGCTGGTCGACGTCGACCACTCGATGAAGGTGATGCGCGAGGAGACCTTCGGACCGGTGGTCGGGGTGATGAAGGTCAACGACAGCGAGGAGGCACTGCGGCTGGCCAACGACAGCCGCTACGGCCTCTCCGGCTCTGTCTTCGGCGAGCGCGAGCGGGCCGAGCGGGTCGCGCGGCGGGTCGAGTGCGGTGCGATCAACGTCAACGACGTGCTCGTCAACTACTTCGCCTCCGACGTGCCGATGGGCGGCTGGAAGCAGTCGGGGATCGGGTGCCGCCACGGCGAACCGGGGATCAAGAAGTACTGCCGCAGCGAGTCACTGGTAATCACCCGCTTCGCCGGCAAGCGCGAACCGACCTGGTACCCGTACACCAGGGGCCGCCGCGGCCTCGTCGGGCGACTGGTGCAGCTCCTGAACGCCCGCGATCTCAAGCGCCGCCTCGGCATCCGCGGCAGCTGACAGCGCCGCCTCAAGTCGGCCTCACGGTAGCCTCTTCAGGTTCATGGCCGAGCGCGACTTCATAGCGGCAGTCAACGAGCGTGTCGTCGTCTTCGACGGCGGCATGGGCGCGACCCTGGAGCAGTTCGACCTGACGCAGGAGGACTACGGCGGCCTGCTCGGCAAATGCCACGAGGCGCTCGTGCTCAACCGCCCCGACGTGATCGAAGGCGTCCACGCCTCGATGCTGGAGGCCGGCGCCGACGTGGTCGAGACCGACACCTTCCAGGGCTCCCGACTGAAGCTCGAAGAGTGGGGGCTCGGCGAGCACACGCTCGAGATCAACACGAAGGCGGCGCAGATCGCCCGCAAGGCGGCGGGCGAGGACCGCTTCGTCGCCGGCTCGATCGGCCCGACCGGCTTCCTGCCGGCCTCCACCGATCCAACGCTCGGGGACATCTCCTTCGGCAAGCTGACCGAGGTCTTCGCCGAGCAGGCCCGCGGCTTGGTCGAAGGCGGCTCTGACCTGATCATCATCGAGACCGCGCAGGACATCCTCGAGGTCAAGGCGGCGATCTTCGGCGCCCGCGAGGCGTTCGCCGCGACCGGTCGACGGCTGCCGCTGCAGATCAGCGTCTCCCTCCTCCCCAACGGCGGCAAGATGCTGCTCGGGACCGACGTCCAGGCGGTGCTGACGACGCTGCGGGCGCTCGACGTCGACGTGGTCGGGCTCAACTGCTCGACCGGCCCCGAGGACATGCGCGACGCGATCCGCTTCCTCGGCGAGACCAGCCCGCTGCCGGTCCACTGCATCCCCAACGCCGGGCTGCCCCTGCAGGGCCCCGACGGCGAGACGATCTTCCCCGAAAAGCCCGGGCCGCTGGCGGCGACGCTGGGAGAATTCGTCGAGCGCTACGGGGTCGGCATCGTCGGCGGCTGCTGCGGGACGACGCCGGAGCACATTGCCGCGATTCGCCAACAGGTCAGCGAGCGAGCCGCCGGCGAACGGCCCGCGCCGCCGCCGATCGAGATCTCCTCGATGATGACCTCGACCCCGTTGGTGCAGGAGCCGCGCCCGACCCTGGTCGGGGAGCGGGTCAACTCGCAGGGATCGCGCAAAGCCAAGGAGCTGCTGCTCGCCGACGATTACGACGGCCTGGTCCAGGTCGCCGAAGACCAGGTCGAAGGCGGCGCCCACGTTCTCGACGTCTGCGTGGCGCTGACCGAGCGCCAGGACGAGGACGAGCAGATGGCGATGGTCGTGAAGCGGATCTCACTCAGCCAGCCCTCGCCGATCCAGGTCGACTCGACCGAGCCGGAGGTGATCAAAGCCGCCCTAGAGCAGATTCCGGGGCGGGCGATCGTCAACTCGATCAACCTCGAGGCCGGACGCGACAAGGCCGACGTGGTCGTGCCGCTGGCGAAGGCGCACGGCGCGGCGCTGATCGCGCTGACGATCGACGAGGTCGGGATGGCGAAGACGGCCGACCGCAAGGTCGAGATCGCCGAACGGATCCGCGACATCGCCTGCGAGGAGCACGGCCTCGAACCGGAGGCGTTGATCTTCGACCTGCTCACCTTCACCCTGACCACGGGCGACGAGGAGTGGCGGCCCTCCGCCGTGGAGACGATCGAGGGGATCCGCCGGGTCAAGGCGGAGATCCCCGGTGTCAAGACGTCGCTCGGGGTCTCCAACGTCTCCTTCGGCGTCTCACCGCGGCCGCGCGCGATCCTCAACTCGGTCTTCCTCCACCACTGCGTCGAGGCCGGGCTTGACCTGGCGATGGTCAACCCCAACCACATCACTCCCTACGGCGAGATCTCCGACGAGGAGCGGGAGCTGACCGACGACCTCGTCTTCAACCGCCGCGAAGACGCGCTGGAGCGGTTCATCTCGCACTTCGAGTCCAAGGGTGAGGAGGCCGAGGTGGAGGCCGCCGATCCGACCGCCGGCATGGAGCCCGAGGAAGCGCTGCACTGGCACATCCTGCGTCGCAAGAAGGACGGGGTCGAGGACTGGATCGACCTCTCGGTGAAGAAGATCGGCGCCGTCCCGACCCTGAACGAGGTGCTGCTGCCGGCGATGAAGGAGGTCGGCGACAAATTCGGCGCCGGCGAACTGATTCTGCCCTTCGTCCTGCAGTCGGCCGAAGTGATGAAGCGCGCCGTCGCCCAACTCGAGAACTATCTGGACCGGATCGACGGCCACACCAAGGGCAAGGTGGTGATCGCGACCGTCTTCGGCGACGTCCACGACATCGGCAAGTCGCTCGTCAACACGATCCTCACCAACAACGGCTACACGGTGATCGACCTCGGTAAGCAGGTGCCGGTCGATGCGATCATCGAGGCCGCGGTGAAAAACGACGCCGATGCGATCGGCCTCTCCGCCCTGCTCGTATCGACCTCGAAGCAGATGCCGACCTGCATCCAGGAGCTGCACCAGCGCGGGCTCGAGTTCCCGGTGCTGATCGGCGGCGCCGCGATCAACCGCGACTTCGGCCGCCGCACGCTCTACCCGAAGGGCAGAGAGTCCGACGAGGTCTACGAGCCCGGGGTCTTCTACTGCAAGGACGCCTTCCAGGGGCTGGACACGATGGACGCACTGGTCGACGACGAGGCGCGCGAGGCTCTGGTCGGTCGGATCAAGACCGAGGCCAGGCAGCTCCGCGAGAAGCCGGTCGTGGTCGACAACGCGCCGCCGACTACGGACGACAGCGTCCGCTCGGCGGTCCGCACCGACACGCCGATCCCGAAGCCACCTTTTTGGGGAGCGCGGGAGATCCCGATCGACCTCGACGACGTCTATCCCTACCTCGACCGCCACGTGCTCTTCAAGCTGCACTGGGGCGGGCGAGGGGTGAAGGGCGAGGCCTGGCGCGAGCTGGTCGAGGGCAGCGACGAGGAGGAGGGGTTTGCACCACGCCTGGAACGGATGTGGCGCGAGCAGGACTACCTGCATCCACGGGCGCGGCTGGGCTACTTCCCCTGCAACTCCGACGGCAACGAGCTGGTGGTCTTCGACCCCGAGGATCCAGAGCGCGAGCTCGAGCGGCTCGTCTTCCCGCGCCAGCCCAAGCACGATCGCATCTGCCTCGCCGACTTCTACCGTCCGCTGGAGTCGGGCGAGCGCGACGTGGTCGCCCTGCAGGGGGTCACCGTGGGGCCGGAGGTGACCGAGCTGATCGAACGGCTGGAGAGCGAAGGTGAGTTCGCCGAACAGCTCTTCGTCCACGGACTCGGCGTCCAGTCAGCCGAGGGACTGGCGGAGTGGCTGCACTCCGAAATTCGCCGCGGACTCCAAATCGATGCCGACCAGGGGCGCCGCTACTCCTGGGGTTACCCAGCCTGCCCCGATCAGTCCGAGCACGAGAAAGTCTGGCGCCTGCTCGAGCTCGGAGAGATCGGCATGACCCTCTCCGACGGCTTCGCGGTGACGCCCGAGCAGTCGACGGCGGCGATCGTCGCGCACCACCCCCAGGCCGTCTACTTCGGCATGAAGTCCGGATTCGTCCCGGCCGAGAAGACGCCGGACGAATTGATCGCCGGCACCGACCGCGGTGGCGATCTGCCGCCCGAGTCAGACCCCGACGACACCGAGTCGGTCCCGGCTCCAGAGCCGCTCGGCCGCTAGCGGTCGCCTCAGTCGACCTCGCTTGCCCGCAACCATTCGACCGCTCGGGCCAGGTGACCGCCCGAGACTGGAGTTTGGGGCTAAACGACGCCTTCGCGGTTCGCTTCAGCGCGAGAAGGAGGCTCCGACTCGAGCCGGACCGGCGCCGTCGAGAGCGCCTGCACTCGCAGATCGCTCCAAGTCAGGCCCTCGCGAACGAGGGCCGGAAGGCCGAGAGCCACGGCGGTCGCGATCTCGACCGCCTGGAGGATGACGCCGTAGGCGAGCGCGTCAGCAGTGCCGACTCCGAAGCCGGTGTGCAGGACGCTGATCACCGCCAGCTGGAAGACGCCGATGTTCGAGGGGGTGGCGGGCACGACCGCGGTGACGTTGACGGCGAACAGGACCGCGGCGGCGGCGCCGATTCCCGCCTTGCCGTCGAGGCCGAGGGCGTAGAGCAGCGCCCAGCACGCCGCGAGCTGGATCGCCCAGGCGCCGAGCTGGGCGGCGGCCGCGGCGGCACCGCGTCGCGGCTCGCGGAAGACCGCGAGCCCGGCCCGCACTTGAACCAGCGCTCGGTGCACCGCGGCCCCAAGTCGCGCCACGCGTCCGTTGCCGTTGCGGCGCATCACCAGCGGCGCCACCAGGACCACGACCAGCAGCAGCAACGGCACCAGACTGAAGAGGAAGAGCTGCTTGGTACCGGAGTGAAAGAGCGGCGTGGTCGAGACGATGATCACGCCCAGCAGCACCAGGGCTACGAGGTTGAGCATGGTCTGGGAGACCAGGGTTCCGAGCAGGACCGGGAAGGTTTCCCGCATCCGGCCGGTGCGGCGAGCGAGCGTCAGCGCCCTCGCGGGCTCGCCCAGGCGGGCGGGCAGGGTTGCCGACATCAGCACCCCGATCATCGTCGCTGAGGTTACGTCGCGGCGCCGAATCGGCCGGTTGGGCAGCGCCGCGCGGACGATCCAGTACCAGGAGGCGGCGCGGAAGAAGAGCGAGACGGCCATCAGGGCACAGGCGACGACGACCAGGGTGAAGTTGGAGCGGACGATGCTTTCGACGACCTTGTCGACACCGATTTTCTGTGCCGCCAGCAGCGACAGGCCAATGCCGAGCGCACCGGCGACCCCGAGCCCGACTCGTCGCGCGACCCGGCGGCCGCGGTTGCCGACCTGAGCCGGCGCCGGGTCGAGCGAGGGAAGTCGCCGAGAAGGACGCTTCGGCTCGCCGTCCGCGGGCCGGAACCCGGCCCAGTGCGCGAACCGTTCCCCAGAGGTGTTCGGTCGGGGCACCTCGATCGCTCGCTCGTAGACCTCCGTCACCTGGTCGGCCACTCGCGGCCAGGCGTAGCGCTGGGCACTGTGGCGAGCGGCCTCACCCATCGCCCTGAGCCGCTCGGGCTCGTGATGGACCCGCTGCAGCTCCTCGGCCAGGCGCTGCGGATCGGCGGGCGGCACCAGGATCCCGTCGACCCCGTCGGTGACGACGTCGCTGTAGCCGGCGATGGCGGAAGCGATGACCGGCGTGCCCGCCGCGAATGCCTCGGTCAGCACCATCCCGAAGCTCTCCCCAGAGAGCGAGGGGGCGCAGAGCACGTCGGCTTCGTGCAGCTCAGACCAGAGGCGCTCACCGGAGACGCGGCCACGGATGTCGATCCACTGCATCAACTCGGGGTCCGCCGTGTAGCGCAGGACGTCCTCGCGCTCGGCGCCGATCACGGTCAGTCGGCAGGGAACATGCTCGACCAGGGCCCCGAACGCGGTCAGCAGGATCGGCAGCCCCTTGCGCTCGTCGGGCCGGCCGACGAAGAGAATCCGCAGATCCTTTCCGGCCGGCGACGGCGCGCTCGCCGCCGCGTCGACGTCGACGCCGTTGGGGACGATCGTGTAGTCGCCGCCGTACCAGCGACGACCGCTCCAGGCGGCCGCCTCGGAAACGGCGATTCGCGCCGAGAGGCGGTTGAGGAGCCGGCGGGCGCCAACCGCGTTGGCGATGTAGTTGGGGACCGGCTTGGTCGAGTACGCATGGAAGGTCCCGACCACCGGCGTCCTCGCGCCAAGCGTCGCGTTCCAGCCGACCAACGGAGCCAGCGGCTCGTGGACGTGGATGACGTCGAACTCGGTTGCTCGCACCGCTCGGCGCGGGGCGACGACCCCTCCGACAGGGAAGGGCGCGAGGTTGCAGACCGCCCCGTTGGCGCCGAAGCCCGCGGTGCGCCCGAGCGGCGTCAGATAGTCGGGGATCTCGCGCTGTTCGGCGGCGGCTCGGTGCAGGATCCGACTGATCCGACCGGGCGGATCCATGGGGGCGAGGACGCGGACGTCGTGGCCACGACCGATGAACTCCTCGGCGAGAGCTTCGACGTGCCGGTTCACGCCCCCCTGGTAGGACCAGGAATATGGCGAGACGAGACCTATTCGCACGAGGTATTAAGGGTAGGGCATCGACCGGGCCTCGACCGGCGTTTTGCCACATATCGGTACCTACTCGGCGCGGATAGGAGGAGCCTTTCGCGTTTCAGCCCAAACGAAACCGAGGAATACCAGAAGGAAGGCGGTCCCGATCTCGAGCAGCAGGGCGCCGGAGTCGTTGGCGAGGGTGCCGACCGCGGTCGCGGCGAGGGCGCCGATCAGCCCCGCCCGCATCGCCGGCACCTCTCTCAGCCAATCGCGCAGCCGATCGCGGCGCACCAGCGCGAGGCAGGCCAGGGCGACGACCACCGGGAGGAAGACGAGCAGGATCGGCCGCGCGAAACTGTGCGCCGAGAGCTGCAGCCGTCGCTGAGCGACGTTCGAGAGGTCTCCGAGGCCGCCGGCGTCGAGCACCGAGCGGGTGAGGTGGGCGTTGGCGCCGGAAACGAGGTCGATCGCGGCGAGCAGCGCCAGGACCGCGAACGGCGCCGCGATCACCAGCAGCGCCGAGCGCCGGCGCCCGGCGGCGATCGCGGCCGCCGCGACCGCCGCCCCGACCGGGAAGACGATCGCGGCGCCGACGTCGGCGCCGAAGCGGCCGGCGGCGAAGACGAACGCGCAGAGGAGCCCCAGGGCCATAAAGACGATCGCGCAGCGCCGCGGCGAGGAGGCCGGCGCGAAGCCGGCGAGACCGGCGCCGGTCCCGGCCACGATCAGCACCGCGAGCAGCGCCTCGAGCTCGTTGCCGATCCCGTAGAAGCGAACGCCGAGGCCGGGGTTCGGTCCCAGCAGCGAAAGCGAGGTGAGCGGCGAGCCGGCGATCACGTCGATCGCGTAGGCGAGCACGGTCAGCGCCGAGGCGAGGGCGAGGGCCCGGTAGCCGCTCAGCGCCGCCAGCGTCAGGGTCCCGAGCAGCGGAGCACCGAGCAGCACGAGCAGCACTTCGGCGCTCTCGCCCGGTTCGATCGCTGCGCCGGCCAGCATCACGAGCGGCATGTAGATCACCGCGAGACCCGCGAGGCGGACGCCGATCCGCGCGGCACCGCCTCGAGTGACCGCGATCGCCAGGCCCAGGAGCACGGCCCATGCCAGCAGGCTGAGGCCGATCACCGGCCCGCGGCGCGACGAGATGACCGCCATCCGCGCCGCCAGGGATTCGATCGCGGCGGGGTCTACCGAGCCCTCCGAGCTGATCGCCTGCCCCGACATTTCCGCCGGGATTTCGGCGTTGAAGTGTTCGAGGATCGTCGGCGCCACGTCGGTCGAGAGGACGTAGCCGTCGGTGCGGGTGCTGTCCGAGGCGAGATCGCCGTCGAAGCCCTTCCCGGCGATGCCGATTGCCAACGGATCCTCGGAGCGTCCGGTGGGGCGGGCGATGGCGATCAGCAGGTCTTCTCCACCGAGCTCGCCCACGAGGGACGACAGCTGGCGCAGGGTCGAACCGCGGACTTCGAAGGCGGAGGGAAGAGCCTGCGGGCGAGGGGCTTCTCTCAACTTCTTCGAGGAACGACTCCCGCGGCCCCCCAGACGGTGCCGCGAAAAGGTACAAGACGCTTCACCCCTCGCCCGCACGCTCACTCCAGCGGCTTCCAAAGACGAAGTCAGCAGGCCGGGGACGATGTCCGCAGGTGCGGATTCGGCGCGCTTGACCACCGAGCTCCACCAGCTCGCGCAGTTGCCATCCGGTTCCGGGAGCTCAGAGCTGTAGAGCGAGTTGAAAACCCGGTTGCCCTGGGTCATGTCGAGGTAGGTCTGCTGAGCCGAAACCGTCCCCAGCCCAGCCGAAAGCAGCCCCGGGGACAACCCATCCCGAGCAAGCTCCGCGACTCCGGTTCCCTTCGGGAGCCACACCAACGTGACCTGCGCTGGGGTCCGTGGGTGGGGTGAAGCGTCTTGTGCCTTTTCGCCGCCTGCCCCCGGCGCGGCAGCCGCCGATCCAATCTCGAAAAAGTTGGGCGAAACCCCACCCACGGACCCCAGCGCCGCGAGCGCTATGGTGACCCCGATGGCCGATCGCACTTTCGCCAAGTTCAGTTTCTTCAAGCTCGATCCCGCCTGGCGCCGCCGCGACGCCGATCTCCGCGCCGCCGACAAGCAGGAGTTCCTCGCCGCCTGCGAGGACTTCGGCATCGATCGGTCGCTGCGCGCCTACTCAACCATAGGCACGCGCGGCGACGTCGACCTGGTGCTGCTCGGCCAGAGCCACAACCTCGACGACATCCACACCTTCCACGTCGTCCTCGGCCAGAGCGGCCTGGCGAAATGGGCGGAGACGCCCTACTCGTTCCTCTCGATGACCAAACGCTCGCCCTATTCCGACGAGCAGGCGCGGCCGGAGATCTGCGTCTCCGAGCGCAAGTACCTGTTTCTCTACCCGATGATCAAGCAGCGTCGCTGGTACGGGCTGGCCCCGGAGGAGCGCGGGCGGATCATGAAAAGCCACATCGAGGTCGGCCGTCGCTACCCCGAGATCACGATCAACACGACCTACTCCTTCGGGATCGATGACCAGGAGTTCGTCGTCTGCTTCGAGGGCGACGACCCGGGGATGTTCCTCGACCTCGTCAACGAGCTGCGACCGACCGAGTCGAGCGAGTACACGGAGCTCGAGACGCCGATCTTCACCTGCGTCGCGATGTCGGTCGGCAAGGCACTCGACGCCCTCGACGGCGTCCCCAGCGCGGTTCCGGCCAACGCCACCACTCCGGCCTGAGCCTCCGGCGCGGCGCTCGCCTCGCACTCGAGTCCCTATTCTTTCGCGCTCCCTGTGCAGTGAGCGATGCACTTTCCTCACCGGACCCCGGTAGGCAGATGACTCAGATCGGAACCTCAGAGAGCCCCCTTCGCGTCGCCATCGTCGGCGCCGGCCCGTCCGGCTTCTACGCCGCCGAGCACATCCTCAAGGGCGAGGATCTGCACGCTCAGGTCGACCTCTTCGACCGCCTCCCCACCCCCTTCGGCCTCGTTCGCGGCGGCGTCGCCCCGGACCATCCAAAGATCAAGTCGGTGATCCGGGTCTACGAAAAAACCGCCGCCCGCGAAGGCTTCCGCTTCTTCGGCAACGTCAAGATCGGCCACGACATCGAGGTCGAGGACCTGGAGCGCCATTACCACGCGATCGTCTTCACGGTCGGCTGCGAGACCGACCGCCAGCTCGGGGTTCCCGGCGAGGACCTTCCCGGCAGCCATGCCGCCACCGCCTTCGTCGGCTGGTACAACGCCCACCCCGACTACGCGAATGAGGACTTCGACCTCTCCTGCGAGCGCGCGGTCGTGATCGGCAACGGCAACGTGGCGATGGACGTCGCCCGGATGCTGGCGCTGACCGACCACGAGCTGCGCGAGACCGATACCGCCGATCACGCGATCGAGATGCTCGACGCGAAGAAGATCCGCGAGATCGTCGTGCTCGGCCGCCGCGGGCCGGTCCAGGCGGCCTTCACCAACCCCGAGATCAAGGAGCTCGGCGAGATGGAGGACGCCGACGTAATCGTCGACCCGGCCGAGGTCGAGCTCGACGCGGCAAGCGCCGCCTTCCTCGAGTCCGACGAGGCCGACAAGACGACCAGGGTCAACGTCGAGACGCTGCGCGAGTTCTCCCAGCGCACGCCCGAGGGCAAGCGTCAGCGGATCGTCCTCCGCTTTCTCGCCTCCCCGGTCGAGATCAAGGGCGACGGCAAGGTCGAGAAGATCGTCATCGGCCGCAACCAGCTGGTCGAAGAGGGTGGCGCCCTGCGGGCCAAGGACACCGGCGAGCGCGAAGAGCTCGAGTGCGGTTTGGTCCTGCGCTCGGTCGGCTATACCGGCATCCCGATCGAGGGGGTGCCCTTCGACGAGAAGCGGGGTCTGATCCTCAACGAGGGCGGCCGCGTGCTCGACTCCCACGACTCCGGCCACAAGGTCGGTCACTACACCGCCGGCTGGATCAAGCGCGGCCCCTCGGGAGTGATCGGCACCAACAAGAAAGACGCCCTCGAGACCGTCACCCACCTGCTCACCGACGTCGAGTCGCAGGCCCTGCTCGACCCCGCGAACCCGGCGCCCACCGCGGTCGAGGATCTGCTCGCCGAGCGCGGCATCCGCTACATCAGCTTCGAGGACTGGCAGGCGATCGACCAGGCCGAGATCGGCCGCGGCGAGCCGCACGGCCGCCCCCGCGTCAAGTTCGTCCGCGTCGAGGAGATGCTCGACACCGTCGGCCAGAGGATCAGCGGCTAGCGCCGGCGCGGCTTCGCAGACGGACTCATCGCAGCCGTCCTCGCTTGGTGGCGACCCAGCTCCAGTCCCGAGCGACGGCCCCATACAATCCCCGCGTGGCCGACCTGGCAGAGCTGAAGGCGATGATCGAGGCGGCGCTTCCGGGCGCCGCGGTCGAGGTCAGCGACGAAACCGGTGCCGGCGACCACCTGCGGGCTACCGTCAGCGCCTCCCAATTCGAGGGCCTTTCGCGGATCGACCAGCACCGGCTGGTCAAGGCCGCGGTCAGGTCTCGCTTCGACGACGGCACCATCCACGCCCTCTCGGTGAAGACCGACGTTTCGACCTAGCTACTCTGTGCCGATGGCCGACCCAGAGCTGAAGACCAAAGTCGAGGAGCTGATCGCCGCAAACCGGGTGCTGCTCTTCATGAAAGGCACCCCCGACATGCCGCGCTGCGGCTTCTCGATGCGCGTCGTCCAGGTTCTGGACGCCGTCGACGTCGAGTACGGGGCGATCGACGTGCTGCCGGCGCTGCAGCCGCTGCGCGAGGTGACCGCCGAGCTGTCCGACTGGCAGACCTTCCCCCAGCTCTACGTCAACGGCCAGCTGCTCGGTGGCGCCGACATCGTCGAGGAGATGTTCGAGTCCGGCGAGCTGGCCGAGGCGCTCGGAGTCGAGCAGCCCCAGGCGGCCTCGGTGCCGGCCGACACCCTCCCCGCGCAGTCACCCCCCCTCCAGATCGAATAGTCCCGTCGCGTTGCTGTTCGCCCCTCGGCGCGGACGATCCCGTTGTCGAAGGCCGCGAGATGCGCCGATTTGCAGCGTCCGCGCTAGGCAGTCACGGGCGGTGCGTCCTCTTTCACCTGGAAAGAGGACCCACATCCGCACGCAGCAACCACGTTCGGGTTATTCACTTGGAAGCCTGCCCCTTGCAGCCCTTCCACGTAATCCACCTCGGAACCGAAGACGAACTGCATGCTGACCTTGTCGACCACGACGGCGACGCCGTCGACCTCGAAGACGTTGTCATCGTCTTTGGGCTTGTCGAAGGCGAGCGCGTACTGGAAGCCCGAGCAACCACCGCCGCGGACTGCGACGCGCAGGGCCTGATCGCCGCTGTCGGCTTGGCCACCGAGCAGCTCGCCGATCTTCTCGGCGGCCTTGTCGGTGAGCGTGATCGCTGCGTCAGTGGTATCGGTCACTTCAATAAGTGTAGCTGGACGGAGGCGGCAGCTCTGGACTCGGCGGTCTGCGAGAATCGCCTGGTTGAACTCGAGCGCCCAGACCGCCGTCGTTTGCGACACCACGGCCTACCTTCCCAGCGCGCTCCTCGCCGAGCGGGGCATAGAGACGATCAGCCTCTACGTGTCCGTCGACGGCGTACAGGAGCGCGAGTCGGAGATCACCGACTACGCCAGCTTCTACGAGCGCCTGCGGGCGTCAAAAAGCGGCGCCACCACCTCCCAGCCCTCGATCGGCGACTTCCTCTCCGTCTACGAGCCGCTGCTCGACGCCGGCAAGGAAATCGCCTCGATCCACATCTCCGCCGGCATCTCCGGCACCTTCGAGGCCGCCGGGCAGGCGCGCGAGCGGCTGATCGAGGAAGGCAAGGGTGGTGAGCGGATCCGGGTCATGGACTCCCGCTCGGCCGCCGGAGGGATGGGCCTCTGCGCGCTCGGAGCCTCGGTCGCGGCGCTGAACGGAGGCGACGCCGACGCCGTCCTCGCCCAAGCCGAGCGCACCCGCCAAGAGCTGAAGATGTGGTTCGCGATCGACACCCTCGAGTATCTGCGCCGCGGCGGCCGCATCGGCGGTGCCCGGGCCTGGATCGGCAGCGCCCTGAAGATCAAGCCGATCCTCACGCTCGAGGAGGAGATCACGCCGGTCGAGAGGGTCCGCACCCGCGCCCGCTCGGTCGAGCGACTGCGCGACTACGCCCGCCAGCGCCACGAATCCGGTCTCGACGGTTGGGTCGTCCAGCACATCCAGGACGACGAGACGGCCACGGCGCTGGCAGACGACTGCCGCGAGATCTTCGGCTGCGAGCCGGTCTTCATCTCAGAGATCGGCGCCGTCCTCGGCGCCCACGTCGGCCCGGGGCTGCTCGGAGTCGGCAGCGTCTCCACGGATCTGGTCGTGCCCTGACGGGCCGTCAGCGGCGGCGGCGGAGCATGGCGCGGACGCCAATCGCAAAACCGACAGCGGCGGCAGCGATCACAAGCTCGCGTTTGTGCTCGTTGACCTGGCGGCGCCAGTCGGTCAACTCGCTGACCCGGCCGCGCAGCGCTTCCACCGAAGTGCCGAGCTGCTGGCGCTGAAGATCGATGTCGCGGCGGATCTCGGCCGCCGAGCGGCCCGGGGCTCCCGCGGTGGAGGGCTTGGCCGGTTTGGGGTCGGCGCTCATTTCTCCTCCTTCTGCAGCATCTCCTTGGTCAGCTTCGCCTCTTCGATCGCCTGCTCCGGCACGGGCGGAGCCCCTGCCTGAACGGCGCGGTAGGCAATGAAGCCGGCGGCGGCGGCGATCAGCAGGAAGGCGGCGGCCTCGACGAAGAAGCCGGGCCAGACCTTGCCGTCGAAGACCTCTTCGTTGAGCAGCCAGGCGATCCCCTCCATGACGAGGATCAGCGCCAGAAAGGCGAAAATGCCGGCGGCGACGCCGACGACCGAGCCGCGGACGAGCTTGCCGACCTTTTCGGTCACCTCGGCTTTGGCGAGCTCGAACTCCTCGCGAATCAGCGTCGAGGCCCCTTCGGAGACGTCGAAGACCATCTCGGCGACGGTGCGGGTGTCCTTCTCGGGCTCGGGCGGCGGGACCTGGGGGGGCGTCGGTTTCGGCTCGGGCATCGCGGTCAGTCCGGCGGGTCTTCGTTGAACAGTCGGCGGTAGAGGATCGCCGCGAGCTTGGAGGCGAGGATGCTGGCGAGGGCGCCGCCCGCCGCGAGCATCGCGCTCCAGACGAGTCTTTTGACTATCTCGTTATCCACGCGGCCCGACCATACCTATCGCGGCTCCAGGCCGTCGCAGATCGTCGTCACGAGAAGATCCTTTGCCTGGTCGAAGTTGGTGTCGGAGGCCGGGATCACGTCGAAGATCCAGCCCGAGAGCAGCTGCTCGACGGCGCCGTAGAAGGTCATCGAAGCGAACAGCGGCGCGATGTCGCTGCGGAAGGCACCCGCCTCCTGGCCGTCGGCGACGATCTTCGCGATCGACTCGTAAGCGCGGCGGATTTCCGCCAGGTGGGTCTGCCCGAAGGAGTTGGCGGCGCGCGTCACCTCGACGATGATCACCTTCATCAGCTCCGGGTCGTGACGGTAGGAATCGACGATGAAGCTGGCCACCGCCGCCAGCCGGTCGCGGTGCGGCCCTCCCGCCCGGTCGGCCTCCTCGATCGCCGCCAGCAGCAGCGACCAGCGCTCGGCGAAGAGTTCGTTCAGGACCTCGTCCTTGGAGCGGAAGTAGTGATAGACGAGCCCGTAGGCGACGCCCGCCTCGTCGGCGATGTCGGAGACCCGGGTCGCGTGGAAGCCCTGGCGGGCGAAGACACGAACCGCGGCATCGAGGATCTGGCGCCGCTTGTCGACGGTTGCGGACTTAGAGGCCATCTCGGCATCCCCGGCGGCTCATACGCGCACCTCCGTCAGCTTCGGCCAGACATAGGCGTGGGGCTGGCGGTTGGCCAGCGAGGGCAGCGACTCGCGGACCCTGTCCTGGGCCTCGAAGTCGAGGTCGGCGGCGACGAAGCACTCGTCGTCGGGGGCGGTCGCCAGCACCACTCCCCAGGGGTCGACGATCGACGAGCGACCGAAGGAGTCGTAGTGCGGCGCGGCCTTGCCGAACTGGTTCGGCGCGACGACGAAGACCTGGTTCTCGATCGCGCGCGCCCGCAGCAGCACCTCCCAGTGGTCGCGGCCGGTGGCCATCGTGAAGGCGGAGGGGACGCCGATCACCCGGGCGCCGCGCAGGGCGAGGATCCTGAACAGCTCCGGGAAGCGCAGGTCGTAACAGACGCTGAGGCCGGCGATCGACTCGCCGAGCGGCGCCGTGACGAGCTCGGCTCCGGCCTGCTCGTGCTCGGACTCGCGGTAGGAGACGCCGCCGGCGTCGACGTCGAACATGTGGACCTTGCGGTAGACCGCCAGGTCCTCCCCCTCCGGTCCGATCAGGACCGAGGTGTTCGACGCCTTCTCGGTCCCGCGCTCGCTGATGCTGCCGGCCAGCAGGTGGATGCCCAGGGTGCGCGCCCAACCTCGAGCCGCGGTCAGGCTCGGCCCGTCGAGCGGCTCGGCCGCGGCCAGCAGCTCCTCGCCCCCCGCCAGCAGGTTCCACTTCTCCGGCAGGGCGACGAAGTCGGCGCCGTCGGCCGCCGCGGCACGCACGAGTCGCTCGGCCGCGACCAGGTTCCGAGCCTTGTCCCCGTTTGAGTTGAGCTGTACCGCGGCTGCCCGCATCTGCCTCACATTCTCCACTGATTGACCAGTCAATCGGTTGTCTCAGTATATGAGTGCTCTAGGCGGGCGGTGCCAAGCAGATCAAGGATCTCGCGCTTCGCGCTCACGCGCGCTTTCGGCGCTAGAGCGTGGCGTGCGCAGCACCCTGCAGGCGAGCGACCGAGAACGCCGATATGCGCAGGCCGCGCACGTCTAGAGGCCCATCATTCGGGCGACGATTCGATCGAAGACGGGGGTCGGGATCAGCGGTTTGATCCGCGCCTGGACCTTGGCGTCGAGGCCAACCAGGTGGCGACTCCGTGGGTGCTTCGCGCTCAGCGCATGCTCGATCACGCGGGCGACCTTCTCCGCAGGGATTCCCCGCTCGGCGGTTTCTTTGATCACCTTGCGGTAGCTCTCGATCGCCTTGCCGTAGAGGGATTCCCGATGCGGTGAGCGCGCTCCGATCTCGTCGGAGGTGCGCTCTCCGCGCTCCCAGATCGGGGTGTCGATCGAGCCGGGCTCGACGATCGAGACCCGGATGCCCCAGGGCCGCAGCTCCTGACGGAGGTGTCCCCCACCGCCTCGATCCCGAACTTGGCGGCGTGGTAGGCCCCGGTCAGCGGGAAGGCGATCCGCCCTCCGATCGAGCTGACGAAGACGACCCGGCCGCCGGCGCGACGGATCGATGGAAGCGCCGCCTGGGTGACGGCGACGTGCGCGGTCAGGTTGACCTCGATCTGGCGGCGGAAATCGTCGATCGGCATCGTCTCCAGTGGGCTCGGGATCGCGACCCCCGCGTTGTTGACGACCCCGTCCAGGCCGCCCGGCTCGACGCCGATCAGCGCCGCCGCCGCCGCGATCTGATCGGCGTCGGTGACGTCGATCAAGAGCGGCGAGATACGCTCCGAGCCGGCCTGCCGCAGCGCCTAGGCGTCGCCATCGTTGCGGACGCCGGCGAAGACTCGCCAGCCGGCGGCGTCCAGCCGGAGTGCGGTGGCGCGGCCAATGCCGGTCGAAGCTCCGGTAACCAGGACGGATCGCACAGTCACCAGGCTACCCTTGAAGGTGCCGTGACCGACCTACGCACCGACGATGGCGAGCGCAAGCAGGTGACGGTCCTGTTCGCCGACGTCAGCGGCTCGATGGACCTCGCCGAGCAGCAGGACGCGGAGGAGTGGCGCAAGGTCATGCAGCGCTTCTTCTCGATCCTGGCCGACGCGGTGACCCGGTTCGAGGGCACCGTCGACAAGTTCACCGGCGACGGGATCATGGCGGTCTTCGGGGCGCCGATCGCCCACGAGGATCACGCGCGGCGAGCCTGCTACGCCGCCCTGCAAATGCTCGACGACGTCTCCGAGTACGCGGCGGAGCTGCGCCGCGGCCCGGGGCTCAACTTCTCGATCCGGATCGGGATCAACTCGGGAGAGGTCGTGGCCGGCGCGATCGGGCCCGGCGCCGAGGGCGGCTACACGGCGATCGGCCATACCGTCGGGCTCGCCCAGCGGATGGAGGCCCTCGCCGAGCCGGGCAAGGCGTACCTGACCGAGCACGCCGCCGCCCTCGCCACCGGCTTTCTCGATCTCGAGGACCTGGGCGAATTCGAGATCCAAGGCGCGAGCCAGCCCGTCCGAGTCTTCGAGCTGGCCGGAGTCGGCGCCGCCCGCTCGCGCCTCGATCTCGCCCGCGAACGGGGCTTCTCCCGCTTCGTCGGCCGCACCGAGGAGATGGGCGCGCTGGAAACGGCCCTCGAGCGGGCCAAGGGAGGCGCGGGCCGGGCGATCGGCCTGATCGCCGACCCGGGCGTCGGCAAGAGCCGCCTCTGCCACGAGTTCGCCCAGCGCTGCCGCGAAGACGGGGTCGAGGTCTTCGAGGCGCAGGCCCAGGCCCACGGGCAGGCGGTCCCCTTCATGCCGGTCCTGCAGATGCTGCGCTCCTTCTTCGGGATCGGCGAGCGCGAGCGCGAGCAGCTGGCGCGGGAGAAGATTGCCGGCCGAGCCCTCCTCCTCGATCCGGAATTCAGCGACGACCTGCCGCTGCTGTTCGACTTCCTCGGCGTGCCCGATCCCGACCGGCCGGTGCCGCAGATGAACGCCGAGGCGCGGCAGCGCACGCTGGGGGGAATCGTCTGCCGGCTGGTCAACGCCCCGAGCCGCCGCAAGACGCTGGTCCTGGTGATCGAGGACCTGCACTGGATCGACGAGGGCAGCAACACGATGCTGGCCGGTCTGGTCGAGTCGATCGAGGGCACGAACACGCTCGCGGTTCTCAACTACCGGCCCGAGTACACGCCGGCCTGGGTCAGCTCGCCGCTTTACCAGGGGATCCCGCTGGCGCCGCTGGCGCGGGCGGACACCGGCGAGCTGCTGCGCGACCTCGCCGGCGCGGACCCCTCGCTCGACGGTCTCGACGAGCCGATCCACGAGCGCACCCAGGGCAACCCCTTCTTCATCGAGGAGATCGTCCGCGAGCTGGCCGAGTCCGGGCACCTCGAGGGCGAGCGCGGCGCCTACCGGCTGGCGCGGCCGATCGAGGACTCCCGGGTTCCGGTCACCGTGCAGGCGATCCTCGCCGCCCGCATCGACCGCCTCGACCCCAGCTCCAAGCAGCTGCTCCAAGTCGCCTCGGTGGTCGGCAAGAAACTCAGCGTCCGGGCGCTGGGGCTGACCGCCGGGATCGAGCTCGACCAGATCGACCAGGCCCTCTGCGAGCTGATCGAGGCCGGCTTCCTCTACGAAGCGGAGCTCTACCCGCAGCGGGTGCTGGCCTTCCGCCACCCGTTGACCCGCGAGGTCGCCTACGGCACCCAGCTCGCCGACGGCCGCGCCGCCACCCATGCGGCGGCGGCGCGAGCGACGATTGAGCTCGAGCGCGATCGGCTCGACGAGCTGGCGGCCCTGGTCGGCCACCACTTGGCCGAGGGCGGCGAAACCCTGGAAGCGGCACGCTGGTACGCGCGCGCCGGGCACTGGGCCGGCCACAGCCAGCCGCGAGACGCGCTGCGGCTCTGGCAGCGAGTGACCGCGCTGGCCGACGAGCTGGAGGAGGACGAAGAGACGATCGCCCTCTCGCTGCTCTCCCGCACGCTGCAGCTCGAATACGCCTGGCGCCTGGGGATGGACCGCGAGCAGGCCGATGCGCTCGCGACCGAGGCGACCGAGATCGCCACGCGCTGCGGCGATCTCAACTCCCTGGCCTTGCTGAAGCTGCTGACCTCGGCCCGTCCGGGAGTCGCCGAGCACACCCGCGAATGGGTGAGCGCCGCCGACGAAGCGATCGGTCTCGCCGACAGATCCGGCGCCCGGGACCTGCGGGTGGCGGTTCGCGGCGCCGCCGCGTACGCCCACATGTGCGCCGGCGATCTCGACCGGCTCGAAGCGACCGCCGACGAGATGCTGGCGATCATCGACGGCGACCCCGAGGTCGGGGCGGGGATCGTGATCGGCAGCCCGATCGCCTGGGGACTGATGGCGAAGTCGAGCGCGCTGCGCGAGCGCGGGAGGCCCGAGGAGGCGGGGCGGCTTCTCGACGAGGCACTGCGCGAAGTCGTCGAGCGCAACGACCCGGAGACCGAGAGCTGGATCCTCGGCGCAAAGTCGGCGGTGCTCGCCGATTGCGGCGAGATCGAGGCGGCGCTGGCGCTGGCCCTGCGCAACTGCGAGCTGACCGACCGCCTGGGGGACGTCTTCTCGCGCAGCATGGCGCTGACCTCCCTCGCCTACGTGCGCCTGGTGGCGGGTGAATTCGCCGCGGCGCTGGATGACGTCGAGCTGGCCGACCGCGGCTACCGCGAGGCGATGGGGACCGGCGGCGAGACCGAGGGCTGGCGCGGATATCTGCGAGCCGGCGCCCTGCTCGGCCTCGGGCGCACCGAGGAGGCCATCGCGCAGGCCGAATGGGCGTCCGACACGGCGCGCCGGCGGGGCATGAACTGGCAGCTTCCCCCCGCCCTGAACGTCCTCGCCCAGGCGCGGTCCGCCGCCGGGGCGGCGGGCGTCACCGAGGCGCTCGACGAGGCGACCGCGGTCGCCGAGCGCCATGGGCACGAGATGGCGCTGGAGCAGATCAGGGCCAGCCGCGACCGGCTTGCCGCAACCTCCGCGAACTAGCCGCGGCCGGCGCGGTGGCGCTCGAGCTCGGCCACCAGCAGCTTCGTGTGCAGGGCGGCGATCAGATCTCGCAGCGGCTCGGCGCCGGCTTCGAGCATCTCGACCACGCGTTCGGGCTCGACCTCCCCGGCGAGGCGGTTCATCACGATGTCGACCTCCTGGCGGACGAGCCCTTCCAGCGCGGTCTTGTAGCGCAGGGTGTCGTAGACGGTGAAGCCGATCTCCTCGTCGTAGCCGCCGGCGCGGAAGCGGCTGATCGCCTCGATGATCGTCACGTCGGAGGGCGAGTAGCCGCGGCTGTTGGGGGTCAGCACCTCCAGCGCCGCGAGACGATCGAGCACCTCCCTGGGAACCCCGTAGCGCTTGCGGACTTCGGCCGCGCCGGTCCGTGCTCGCTCGCCGACCAGGGCGCGGTCGAGGATCCGGTCCTCCAGCTCGAGCATCGCCGTGGCCCGCTCGGGTCCCTCGTCGAGCACCCCTTTGATCGCCTTCAGCGGCATGAAGCGCTCCTCCTGCAGGCGCTTGATCAGGCGGATCCGGTCGACGAACTCGGGCGGGTAGTAGGACATGTTGCGGCTGGTCTTGACCGGCTCCGGCAGCAGGCCCTCGCGCAGGTAGTGCTTGATCGTCGGCACCGGGACCCCCGAGGCCTCGGCCAGCTCACCCACTCGCAGCAGCTCGACGCCGCTGCCGCTCATGCCCGGAACTCCGCGCCCTGCCCCGCCGCGTCGGAGCCGGCGGCGGCGCCGGACTCCAGCATCGCCGCGATCTCCTCGCCCGAGTAGCCGGCTTCGCCGAGTACCTCGGCGGTGTGCTCGCCGAAGGCCGGCGCCGGACGGGTCGGGTCACCGGGAGTACGGCTCAGCTTCACCGGCACCCCGAGCAGGCGCACCGGGCCGAGCTCGGGCTGCTCCATCTCGACCACCATCTCGCGGGCGCGAACGAGCTCGGAGTCGAGCGCCTCGTCGAGGTCGAGGATCGGCTCGATGCAGCAGTCGTTCTCGTCGTTGAAGGCGCGCCATTCGTCGCGGCTGCGAGAGCGGAAGACCTCGGCCACCTGCCGCCAGGCGTCCGTGCCAGGCGCCTCGAACTGGACCTCGAGCAGGTCGGGGCGAGCGACGCCGTTGCAGAGGGCGGCCCAGAACTTCGGCTCCAGCGCCCCGCAGCTGACCCAGCCGTCGGACGCTTCGTAGGGCAGGTAACAGAGAAAGCCGCCGGACAGCTGGCCCTCGCCGCGAACCGGCACCTCGCCGTCGCAGAAGTAGCGGCCGGCGACCATCGCCAGCCAGGAGAGGGCGCCGTCGGCCATCGAGATGTCGACGAACTGCCCCTCGCCGGAGCGGCGGCGCTCGTGCAGCGCCGCCATCACCCCGAAGGCGGCCATCAGGCCGCCGTTGATGTCGGCGATCTGGCCGGCCGCCGGCACCGGCGGGCCGTCCTTCTGCCCGGAGAGGCCGAGCATCCCGACCAGGCCGAGGTAGTTCATGTCGTGGCCGGCGCGCTGGGTGTTGGGCCCGTCCTGGCCGTAGCCGGTGATCGCGCAGACGACGATCGCCGGGTTGGCCTCGCGCAGCCGCTCGTAGCCGACCCCGAGCCGGTCGAGGACGCCGGGGCGGAAGCCGTCGAGGACGACGTCGTATTTTCCGACGAGACGCAGGAACGCCTCGCGTCCGGCGTCGCTCTTGAGGTCGAGCCGGACCGAGCGCTTGCCGCGGTTGAGCGAGAGGTAGAGCGAGGAGCGGGTGCCGAGCTGCTGCTGCTCGTCGCTGCCGTAGTAGGGAGGCGCCCAGCGGATGTAGTCGCCGATGCCGGTGTCCTCGACCTTGAGCACCTCGGCGCCGAGGTCAGCCAGCAGCAGCGAGCAGAATCCGCCCGGCAGCAGCCGGGTCAGATCGAGGACCTTGACGTCGCTAAGCGGGAGAGCGCTCACGCTTGGAAACCCCCAGCAGCTCGCGGGCCTCGGCGACGCTGGCGGGGCGGCGGCCGATGTCTTCGGCCATCTGCCGCGCTTTCGCGATCAGCTCGCCGTTGGACTTGGTCATCTCGCCGCCCGGCAGATAGAGGTTGTCCTCGACCCCGGCGCGGACGTTGCCGCCGAGGACGAGCGCCGAGCCGAGCAGCTTCCACTGGTCACGGGAGATGCCGATCGTCTGCCACTGGTTGCGTCCCTCGGGCCCGCCGGGGATCTGGTCCGACATCAGGGTGACGTTGCGCGGCGTCGGCCGGATGCCGCCGGTCACCCCCATCACCAGAGAGATCTGCAGCGGCTCCTCGAGCAGGCCCATGTCGATCAGCGGGTCGAGGTTGGCGACGTGGCC
>JADGPJ010000022.1 GCA_017882505.1 Solirubrobacterales bacterium
CGGACCTGGTCAGGTTGCCGTTGATGATGATGTCGTTCTGGGCCGCGATCGTCAGCTGCCCGGAGTATTCGCCATTGACGTAGACGTTGCCGCAGCCGGACGTGGTCGGATAGGTGGCGGTGAACGGGGAGTACGGGCTGTCTTGGCAGGTGCCATTGGAGACGTAGATGACGCCGTTCGAGGGAATGCTCCCGGAGTATTTGCCGGTGCAGGTGCCGTCTTCGCCGACCGTCATCGTCGTCCCGCTGAGACAGATCCTGACCTGGCCGGTGTATCTGAACGAAGGCTGGGCGATGGTCGCGAGTTGGGAATTGCTCGCAGGCGGCACCAGTTCCGGAGCTCTGGTGACGAAGGTGCCGAGGAAGTTGGGCCTATCCACGGTCGTGCTGGTGATCGGATACCACCCGGGTGGTTCGGCGCCGACTTCGATCATGTCCTGGCTCGTTCGACCTAGAGCCGGGGTGCCGTTGATCGCCATCGCGTCATTGGTGTGCATCGGACCCTTGATCTGGTCTCCGGTGGCGAAGGAGATTTTGAAGCAGTATTCCGGTTCGTATTGATTCGTTGCTTGGTTATAGACCTGCCTGATCGGCACGTTGTAGCGCCCCTGCTGCCACTTCAGCGCGCACTGGGTGTTCGCCTTTTCGAGTTCGGTAGAGCCGATCGGAAAGCCGTAGGAGACCGGATCCAGGGTCTCCCGCTGGGTGAAGTACACGTAGTCGAGGAAGCTCGGCGGTTTGAAAGTGGCGATGATCTTCGCCTTCGCGTTTCCCGAGAAGCCGGTCGAGCGGATCCGGAACGAACCTGGCAGGGTTTCCCCCGTCTCGATCATGCTCGTCGTCGCCGTCGAGATGGTCGTCGGGTTGCAGCTCGTCTGTCCGGTTGCGGGGATCAATTCGATCGCGTAGGTCGCGCCCGTGTTGCCGGGCACGGGGCGCCGCTTCGCCGTCGATTCCTGCTGGTTGACCGCGTTCGGTGCCGGCACGCCGGTGCATTCGGCCCAGTAGCCGCTGTTCGCGGTCAGGTGGAAGGCGTAGTCGTCGATCCCCGCCTTGGCCGCCTCGAATGCCTGTTTGCCGTCTAGATCTCGCCGGGTCAGGTGCGTGTCGCCGTTGACCGCGGCCACGGCCACCGCGGCGAGCAGCATGATGATCGACATCGCGATCACGGTCGCGATCATCGTGAACCCGCTCTCGTGATTTCGATCCGTCATTGGCATGGGAGGTTTGCGGAGGCGGAGCTGTAGCCCGGGGGCGTGAGTCGGAGCAGCGCCGAGTTCTGGATCTCGGTTTCGGCATTGGCGTCTCCGACCACGATTCGCGACGGCGCAGCCTGGAAGGCGACGTTGACCTTCACGGCGTTGGTCGCATTGGCCCCAAGCGGGGTCGTAAGTGGGGTTGCCGATACCTGACCGTTCGAGTAGGCGAAGTAGGTGAAGATCGGGACGGTTGCGGAGATCGCGCTGACCCCGGTCATCAGCTGTACGGTCGACGATGGGATGGTGGCGAACGTCCATATCGGCGCGGCACCGCCGGTGACCTGGTAATCGGACTGAGAGAGCGTGGTCCCGGTCAGGCTGATCCTGCTCAGCACCGGCGTCGGGGCGACGGCCGAACCGGACTGGTGGAGAAAGCTGAGCGTGGTTCCGGTGCTGTCTTCCTGTACGGGGGTGATCTGTGGAGCGACGCAGGCCGAGTGAAGCTGGTTGATGATCTTGGTCATCGCTATACGCGCGTTCTGGTTGGCTTCGACGTGACTGGAGACGCGGTTGGTCTCGCGCATCGTCACGATCATCGTCAGCACCACCCCGGTCATCACCACCACCCCCGCAGTGGTCGCGACCAGGAGCTCGACCAGGGTCATGCCTCGTTCGTCGCGGAGCAGCTCGAGGCGCTTCATGGGCAGGCTCCCGTGGGAGAGTCGCTCAAGATGGTCATCGTTTCAGAAGTACCTTCAAGGCTGTGAACGACGACGCCGCTGGTGTTCACGTGCCTCACCGTGCTGGAGATCGACGCCGACGCACAGAGGTTGTAGGTGCTCCACGAGAGCCCGGGGTTGGGCAGGTTGCCGGTCGAGTTCGTCGTGTACACCCGCTTCACGGGGGTGCCACTGACAGAGCACTTCGTGTCGGTGACGGTGACCCGAGCTCCGCTGATAGCCGAGCCACTGCTGTTCTTGACGGTCAGGTACAACGCCGGAAGCTGGACCGTTGGCGTGTTGGTGCTCCCGGGAGCGACCAGGACGTTGGCGGAGCCGGATTCCGGCTTGTTCGTGGGGCACGATCCGCCATAGAAGTTGTACGAGTAGGAAAATGGGAACAGCGGCGTTGCGGCGACGGGCCGGATCAGCGTTCCGCCAGGATTTCCAAAAATTTTCGCACCGTTTTCGAGCCCGGTGGCGGTCGCCGTGACGGCGTCGTCGAAGGAGTTTTCGATCACATTGGTGCTGTTCCTTACCGAAAATCCAACCTGGACCGTTCCCGCTCTGTCGTACACCAGCGGAAGCACCGCCGTCGTGCCGGCCGTGAGCGTCACGGTTTCGGGGCTCGGCGCGTTGCCGTTGGGGTCTACGTATTCGGAGCCGAGGCTCGGGGTGACCACGTATTCGCCGGCCGGCTGACCGCCGAATAGAGCGCAGCCGTTGGAGTCGGTTGATCCACTGAAGGCGCCCGGTCCCGTGGCGCTGAGGTTGACGCCCGAGATCGCAACAGGCGGCACCGCCCCGTTGACGGCGGTAACCGCGAGGTTTGCATGGGTGGGATCGAGGGAGCCGGTGACCGGCGAGACGATGCTTTCGAGTAGCACCGGCTTAGCCGACCCCATGCCGGGCCAGGTGACTTCGGAGCCGAGCCGGACGTAGTCGGACCGGGATTCGCTGCCGCAACTGGTGGTCCCGGTCTTGTCGCTGACGAAGGTGGCCGTTGACTTGACTTCGTAGGGGGTTCCATTCAGCGTCACCGTCTGCGGTTTCATCGCGACGTCAAGATCGGTGATCCTGGTGGACCGCAGGCGGGCCTGGTCTTCCTGGGCGATGGAGAAGGCCTGGGATCGGTGCCGCTCTGACGCGCCGGCCCTGCCGGTCGAGTTGAGCAGGCCGATCACCGCGCCGGTGACGGTCACCGCGATCAGGGCACTGACAACGACCTCGATCAGGGCGAAGCCTGCCTGGGCAGGCGGAGGGTTCGGCGCTCTTGCCGGGGTCATGCCTATCCATCGGTACCGGCCGCGCCCGGCTTTAGCCTGGTTTTGGCGGAAAGTCCCATGGGGCCTGACCTCCGCCATTGCTTCAGTTAGTGAAGCAATGTGGCTACACTTGTTGAAGCGGGGTATTTCCATCGACCCCCTGCCACCTGCCGATGAGCGCTCTTAGCAACTCCGAATGTCCCGTCTGCCGCACCGCCGAGGTGGTCTGCGGCAAGTGGACGCTTCTCCTGATCCGCGATCTCGCGGCCGGGAGCAGCCGCTTTTGCGAGCTGGAGCGCTCTCTGGAGGGGATCAGCCCGCGCACGCTGTCGCTGCGCCTGCGCGCCCTGGAGGAGGAGGGGATCCTCGAGCGCCACACCTATCCCGAGGTTCCACCGAGGGTCGAGTACGCCCTCACCGTCAAAGGCGAGGCGCTGGTGCCGCTGATCGACGATATGCGCAGATACGGGACTCGCTGGCTGCTCGCCGACGAGCTCGAGCCCGCCGCCATCTAGATCAAACGTCCGCACGCGAGCGCCTTGCAAGGCGTCGTGCAGGCGCAGGAGCGCCGACCGGGGGGCGGAAGCCTGGGGCGTGCGTGACTTTCTCCTCACCGAAGCGCTGCGGCGCCTGGCCACCGAGGCCGCGACCAGGTTCAGCACGCTGGTCGCGAGCGGCGACCAGATCCCCTTCGACGTCGCCGCCGACGACGGCGAGGAATCCGCCTTCTACAGCTACGTGCCGCTGACCGGCCGCTATGTGGCCGAGCGCGCCGACGAGCTGCGCTCGCTGCCCAGCTTCGCTCCGGCTCGCGAGGCTGCGGTCGAGGCCGGCGTCGCCGCCTCCTACCTCGAGTCCCGCGGTGAGCCGGTCCCGGCAGACCCGGGCGAGCGCGCTGAATCGATGCTGACCACCTTCTTCTCGTCCCTTTGGGAGGGCTCCACCGGGTTCTCCCTCGACCGCGAACGTCTCGACGACGCTCTTTCGACGCTCGACGCCGAAGCGCGCGACGCCGACGACGCCGACGTTCTGATCGTCCCGATCGTCGGTCTGAGGATGTCGATGCCGCGGCTGCAGCTCCCGCACGGGGTGAGGATCGTGCGCGCCGACTCGATCGAGGCCCCGGTCGACGCGATGCGCAGCGAGGGCATGGGGCGGGCGGCCTGGGAGCCGCAGTACCTCGCCGTCGCCGAGCAGCATCCCGACGAAGGTGCCGAGGCGGCACTGCGCCAGCTGCACGAGCTGATCAGCGTGATGAGGCTCTTCAAGGGCGGCGGTGTCGGCCTCGGCCCGCACGCGTTCGCTCCGACCGGCGCCGAGTGCTGGCGCCGGATCGCCACCGGTGCCCCGGCCACCCGGCCCGGCGGTTACCGCCTCAGCGAGGCGGAGGCCGAAGAGCTGACCGAGTTCGCCAGCACGCTCGAGTCGAGGCCCGATCCCGACAACGCCCTCACCTGGGCGGTCGGCCGTTTCGAGATGGGCTGCGAGCGCGAGAGCGCGCTCGACGGGCTCAGCGACCACCTGCTGGCTCTGCGCGCGGTGCTCGAGGGTCACGGGCCGGTCGGCGCCTCACTGCCGATGCGGGCGGCGGCGCTGATCTCGGACGACTCCCTGGACCGCGTCGAGGCCCGCGAGAAGGTCGAGGAGACGCTCGAGCTCGAGCGCTCGTTCATGAACGGACGCTCGCTGGAGGGGGCCACCGAGCTTGCGAGTTGGGCGGAGGAGGGCGTACGCAGGCTGCTGCGTCAGGCCGCGCTCGGCGAGCTCGGCGGCGACCTCAGCGCCACCGCCGACGAGACCCTGATCGCCACCGGCCTCGAAGGCGGCGACGCCGAGATCACCGTCTCGGTCGACGACACGCCGGGTCCCGAAGAGGAGATCGTCCCTGAGCAGAGCCCGCATATGCCCGCAGCCGAAGGCGAGGGCATGGGCGGATTTGATCCGACGCCGCCCTCATTCGGCCGCGATCACGACCTGATTCTCTCGCGGACGGATGAGGGCCCCGATGCCCACCTCCAGCCGGCACCCGAACCATTCGAGCAGGAGGAAGACATGCAGGAAACCCGCATCATGGAGCCGATCCCGGCCGCGGACGAGATCAGGATCATCGCCACTCCCTGGCTCGACGAGGTCTCGGAAGGCAACCCGGGCGACTCGCTCGAGTGGCCCGCACCCGAAACCGAGCGCGACCTGCAGCACCGCGAGCGCATCGACACCCCCCGCGTGCGCCATCTCTTCCCGGTCCCGGACGCGGACTGGGAGGTCAGCCACCTCGAGTACGAGCACTACGGCAGGGACGCGAGCTAGGCCCGTCCCGCCGCCATCGCCACCCGCTCCTCGCCGGTGGCGAACAGGTAACGGTTGATCTCGGCCAGGCCGGCGAGGTCGTGGACGTCCTCGTCGAGGTAGGGGACGCGGATCACGCCGCGGGTCCGCATCTCCGAGGCGAGATGCTTGATGTTGCGGGCATCGCGCTCGGCCAGGGCCTGGTAGTCGGAGAAGTTGGCGGCAACCCGTTGGGCGAGGTCGGCGTCGCCGAGCTTCTCGGCCAGCGTCGCCGGCAGGTCGATTGGATTGGCGCCGCGCAGTTGCTCGGCCGGGTAGTGGACCTTGTTGACGATGACGCCGCCGAAAGGGAGCTTCGCCTCGACCAGTTTGCGGTGGAAGTAGACCGCCTCGTTGATCGGCTCTCCCTGCGGGCCACAGACGACCAGGAAGCAGGTCTCGGGGTCGGCGAGCAGTTTGTTCACTCGCTTGGCCCGCGCCTGGAAGCCGTCGATCATGCCGCTGAAGGCGTTGAAGAACTCAGCCAGGTCGGCGATCAGGTCGAAGCCGACGATCCGCTTCATCACGCTGAGCGCGACCGAGGCGCCGCGGCCGGCGACCTTCGCCGCCAGGCCGGTCGGCTTCATGAAGACGCGCAGCGAGCGACCTTCGATGAACTGGGTCAGGCGCTTCGGCGCGTCGAGGAAGTCGAGCGCGTTGCGGCTCGGAGGCGTGTCGAGGACGAGCAGGTCGAACTGGCCTTCGGTGTGGAGCTCGAACAGCTTCTCCATCGCCATGTACTCCTGCGAGCCGGCGAGGGCGCTGGAGATCTGCTGGTAGATGCGGTTTTCGAGCACCCGGTCGCGCGACTCCTCGTCGGGTGCCTGGCGGGCGATCAGCTCGTCGAAGGTCGCCTTGGCGTCGAGCATCATCGCCCACAGCTCGCCCTTCATCTCGACCCCCTGTTTCTCGAACAGCGCCGGCTTGACCCGGCGCGCCTCGTTGCCGAGCTCCTTGAGGCCGAGCGAGTCGGCCAGGCGCTTGGCCGGGTCGATCGTCAGCACGCAGACCTTCAGCCCCTGGGCCGCCATCCCGGTCGCGATCGCCGCCGAGGTGGTCGTCTTGCCGACCCCGCCTGAGCCGGCGCAGATGCAGATCGTCTTGCCCTCGAGGACCTCGTCGAGCGTCGGCATCAGGAGAGCCTCCGCGAAAGCCTTCGCGCCGCCTCGGGCCCGAGCTCCGGCTCGAAGAGGAAGGGCAGGGTCTTGACCGGGGCCTCGACCCGGCGGCGCAGGCGAGCCAGCTGGGCCCGCTGCGAGCGAGCCCGCCGGTGCTCGGAGAGCGCCGCCCGGGCGGCGGCCCTGACGGCGCCGTCCTCGCCGTCGGCGAGCCCCTCCAGCCGCTCGGCCTCGGGCTTGGAGAAGCGCTCCGGGTAGAGGCCGTTGAGGTAGACGCGGTCGACCGCGACCCCGACCTCGTCGCGCAGCTCCCTCTCCAGTGCCGCCGACTCGTTGACCGGCATCTCCTCCGGCAGGGCGACGATCGCCGTCCCGGTGTTCTCGTGGTCGGTGATGAAGCGGTCGAGCGTCTGCGCCTGGCTGTGGATCGGGCCGACGCGGGCGATCGAGGCGAAGGTGCGCGGCGTCTGCAGGAAGCCGACGCCGTGGCCGGTGGCCGGCGCGTCGACGATCACGAGGTCGTATTTGCGGCCCGACTTGACCTTGCGGTCGAGCTGCGCCAGCTCCCAGATTTTGCCGATCGTGACCAGCTCCTTGAGGCCGGGGGTGGCGGCGGCGAGGTAGTTGAAGATGCGGCTGCGGAAGAGCATGTCGCGCATCGCCCGCACCTTCAGCTGCAGCAGCACGTACTCGCGCATCGACTCGTCGGGATCGATCGAGATCGACCAGAGGTTCTCCTCCATCTCGACCTCGTGGAAGCCGACCGCGGTGTGGTCGAACATCCGCGAGGTGTTCTCCTGGGAGGAGACCTCGCAGACGATCGTCCGCTTCCCTTCCGCCGCGGCGCGGAGGCCGAGCGCCACCGCGACCGTCGTCTTGCCGACGCCACCCTTGCCGGTGACGATCACCAATCGCTTGTCGAGGAGTTCGGGTATCGGGCAATTCCTAGCAATTTCAAGAGCCGGCAGGAAAAGCCGGCCGCCATACGAATATCCGCGCAATGGGATTTCTAAGCCGCAAGCCAAAGCCCGCGCCCGTGACGATCGAGGAGCCGCATCCGATGGTCGAGGAGCTCCAGCGTATGGAGGAAGCCGTGCCGGAGCGTCCGTCAGACGATTTCGAGGAGACCTACGTCGCGCAGTCCGAGGAGGATCAGTACTCCGACGAGTACGAGGACTCCGACGGGGACTACGCCGATGAGGAGATGCCGGCGGAGGAGCCGGTCGCCAGGGCGGTTACCTACGCGGAGCCTGAGGTCGAGGATCAGCCGGAGATCGCCGTCGAGGAGGACGACGGGCGGATGAAGGCGATCGATCTGATCGCGCCGAGCCGGCTCGACTTCGTCGCCGAACGCGAGGCCGAGCAGGAGGTCCCGGTCAAGCACGCGGACGTGATCGCCTTCGCCAACCAGAAGGGCGGCGTCGCCAAGACGACGACGACCCTCAACCTCGCCGTCGCCTTCGCCGAGTTCGGCTACCGGGTGCTCTGCATCGATCTCGACCCGCAGGGGAACCTGACGATGAGCCAGGGGATCGACCCCGACAAGGTCGAGAAAAGCCTCTACGACGTCCTCGTCAACGACATGCCGATCAAGGAGATCATCGTCGAGCGCGAGATCGACATCGCCGTCGCCTCGATCGACTTGGCCGGCGCCGAGATCGCGATGAGCACGAAGATCGGCCGCGAGCGCTCGCTCGAGAAGGCGCTGAAGGAAGTCTCCGGCGACTACGACTTCGTCTGCATCGACACGCCGCCGAGCCTCGGTCTGCTGACCATCAACGCGCTGACGGCGGCGGACAAAATAATCGTCCCCGTCCAGTGCGAGTATCTCTCGATGCGTGGCCTGGTCCAGCTTCAGAACACGCTGAAGATGATCCAAGAGAACCTCAACCCGGACGTCAGGATCGAGGGCATCTTGCCGACCATGTTCGACGCGCGGACCGTCCACGCCAAGGAGGCGGTGGAGATCCTCGAAGAGAACTTCGGTGACCTCGTTTTCCACTCCCGCATCCGCAAGGCGGTCAAATTCGCCGAGGCGCCCGTGAAGGGTGCGAGCGTCCTCAAGTACGATTCCGGCAGCAGCGCCGCGAACTACTATCGGGAGCTGGCGAAGGAGGTTTTGGCGAATGGCTCGGCGGAATAAGCGCGCAAGCATGCGCGAGGGCCCCCTCGCCGATCTCTTCCGCTCCACCTCAGAAGAAGCGCCCGCGGATCCGCCCGAGGAGCCGCGTTACGGACGGCTGGATCCGGCTGAGGCGCAGAAGCGTGAGGACGAAGCAGCCCAGGCCGCGGGTCCTGTCGCGGGGGACGACTCCTCGTCCGCGCGAGCTGCGGGCGAGGAGCCATCCCCCCCGCCACCCGCGGCAGAGGCCGCTCCGGCTGACGCAGCTCCAAAGGCTCCGTTCTTCGATCAGGCGTCCGACGAGCCGATGGTTGAGGAGCCTGCGGAGAGCTCCGAGAGTGCGCCCGAGCGCCTGAAGAGAGTCTTTTCGGAGGAACCGAAGCCGCGGCGCGAGGAGTACGCGCCGGGCAACCCGCGCTACGGGCGCGAGGAGCCGGCGTACGAGCCGCCCGGGAGCGGTGAGCCGCACCAGCCGGTGATCAAGGTCGTCGGCGTCGGCGGCGCCGGCGTCAACGCGGTCAACCGCATGGTCGACGCCCGCATCCCCGGGGTCGACTTCATGGCGGTGAACACCGACCTTCAGTCGCTGCAGCTGTGCGTCGCCGACGTCACCGTGCATATCGGTGACGAGCAGACGCGCGGCCTCGGCGCCGGCGCCGACCCCGAGGTCGGGCACCGCTCGGCCTTCGAGGAGCAGGACAAGATCAAGCGCCTGCTGAAGGGCTCCGACATGGTCTTCGTCGCCGCTGGAGCCGGCGGCGGCACCGGCAGTGGTGCCGCGCCTGTGGTCGCCCGCCTCGCCCGCGAGGTCGGGGCGCTGACCGTCGGCATCGTCACCAAGCCGTTCAGCTTCGAGGGCAACCGTCGCGGCGATCAGGCCAACAAGGGGATCGAAGAGCTCGCCTCCGAGGTCGACACGCTGATCGTCGTCCCCAACGACCGCCTGCTCGAGGTGCTCGACCAGCAGACCTCGATGGTCGAGGCCTTCCAGGTCGCCGACGACGTCCTGCGCCAGGGCGTTCAGGGCATCTCCGACCTGGTCACGCTTCCGGCCGTGATCAACCTCGACTTCGCCGACGTGCGGACGATCATGTCCGACGCCGGCCGGGCGCTGCTCGGGATCGGCATGGCTTACGGCGACGACCGCGCGGTCCTCGCCGCCGAAAAAGCGATCTCCTCGCCGCTGCTCGAGACCTCGATGGAGGGAGCGCGCTCGATCCTGCTCTCGATCACCGGCGGCAGCGACCTCTCGCTGGTCGAGGTCAGCGAGGCGGCGAAGGTCGTCGGCGAGGCCGCCCATCCGGACGCCAACATCATCTTCGGCGCCAACGTCGACGACGAGATCTCCGACCAGATCTGGGTCACGGTGGTGGCGACCCGCTTCGACGGCCGGACGCCACCGCGGCGCGCCACCGAGCCGACCATCCGTCGCACCAAAGACGCCCCGGCCGGACGCCAGGGTCGCTCCGAGCGTGGGGGCGAGCTCGGCATCGACGTCCCCGAGTTCCTCCCCGGGTAGCGGCCCCTCCCTTGTCGCAGCGGCGCATGGGCGGCTGCAAACCTTCGTCTGGCGGCGTCCTCGGGAGTGACCGCTCCCCGGGTCCCCGGTCGTGAAGGGCGTAGTCGCAGCCGGTCACCCGCTCACCGCAGAGGCCGGTGCCGGAACGCTGCGCGAGGGCGGAAACGCGGTCGACGCGGCGATCGCCGCCGTGCTCGCCTCCTTCGCGGTCGAGAGCCCGCTGACTGGGCTCGGCGCTGGCGGCTACATGATGGTCCACGGCGGCGGCGAGACGACGCTGATCGACTTCTTCGTCGCGGCCCCCGGCCTCGACGGCACCGAGCGCGGGACCGAGCTGGCGGCGGTGCCGGTTCACTTCGACGCCGAGACGGTGCAGACGTTCTACGTCGGCCCGGCCTCCTGCGGCGTTCCCGGCACTCCGGCCGGCCTGGTGCGGGCGCTGGAGCTGTTCGGCTCGATGCCGCTCGAGGCGCTGGTCGGACCCGCTGTCCGGCTTGCCCGCCAGGGAGCGCCGGTCAACGCCGAGCAGGCCTACATCCTCGAGATCCTCGCTCCGATTCACGACCGCCTGGCGGGAACGCGGGAGCTCTACGCGCCCGGGGGCAGGCGGCTGCGCGTGGGTGAGCGCTTTCGCTTCGGCGAGCTGGCCGAGGCGCTGGAACGCTACGGCGCCGAAGGGGCCGAGCCGTTCTATCGGGGAGAGGTCGCCGCCGCGCTCACCGACTTCGTCGTCGAGAGCGGCGGCACCGTCGGCCGCCGCGACCTCGCCGCCTACCGCGCGATCGAGCGGCGGCCGATCAGCGCCCGGTTCCGGGGCACCGAGGTCCTGACCAACCCGCCGCCTTCGTCGGGAGGGATTCTGATCGCCTACTGCCTGGGCCTGCTCGAGCGCCTTGGCGAGAGCAGCGGTCCCGAGCAGCTGGTCGCCGCGATGGGCGCCGCCAACGACCTTCGCGACCTCGAGTTCGCCGAGGCGCTTTACGGGGAGGGGATGGAGTCCGGGTTCCTCGATCCGGCTGGCCTCGATCTGGCGGCGGCGGACCTGCTCGGCTCGACCACCCACATCTCGGCTCTCGACGGCGACGGGATGTGCGCCTCGGTCACCTGCTCCAACGGCTCCGGCTCCGGCGTGCTGGTGCCGGGGACCGGCGTGATCCTCAACAACATGTTGGGCGAGGAGGACCTCAACCCCCGCGGCTTCCACCAGATCGCTCCCGGCCGCCGGGTGCCCTCGATGATGGCGCCGACGATCGTCCTCCGCGACGGCGAGATCGAGCTCGGCGTCGGCAGCGCCGGCTCGAACCGGATCCGCTCGGCGATCCTGCAGACGGTCGTCCGCGCGGTCGAGCAGCGGCTCCCGGTCGCGGCCGCGATCGAGGCGCCGCGGTTGCATTTCGAGCAGGGCGTCGTCCAGGCCGAGCCGGGAATCGACGAGGCGGCGCTGGCGCGCCTCGAAGCTCGCGGTGCCGTCGTCGCCCGGCGCCCGCAGATCAACCTCTTCTTCGGCGGCGTGCAGGCGGTCGCCCGCGATCCCCGCAGCGGCGATCTCAGCGGCGGCGGCGATCCCCGCCGCGGCGGCGCCGTCGCCTACGCCGATTAGGAAAGAATGCGGCAATGGCCGGGGAAACCGAGATCGATTTCGCGGCCGCGGGCCTGCTCGACGAGCTCGAGGGCGAGGCCCGCGAGGCGCGACTGGCGCTGCTCGAGCAGCTGGCGGCCGACGGTGCGACGCTGGAGGAGCTGCACGACGCGGTTGCGGCCGGGCGGCTGACCCTGCTCCCGGTCGAGCGCGCCCTGGCCGGCGACGGACCGCGCTACACGCCTCGCCAGATCGCCGAGAAGTCGGGCCTCGACCTCGACCTGCTGCTGCGCTTCGGCGCCGCCCTGGGTGTCCCCTACGGAGACCCCGACGAGTCCAACGGCACCGAGGCCGACCTGGAGGCCGCCCGGAGGGCGAAGGCGCTCTTCGACGCCGGTCTGCCCGAGGACGGGATGCTCCAGGTGGCGCGGACGATCGGGATGGGCACGGCACGGATCGCCGAAGCCAACCGCGAACTGACGATCCGCACGCTTACCCAGCCTGGCGATACCGAGCGCGACGTCGCCAACCGCTTCGCCGCCGCGGCTGAGCACATGCTGCCGCTGGTCGGGCCGACGCTCGTCTACGCCTTCCAGGCGAACCTGCTGGAGCAGGTCCGGCGCGACGTCATCGGCGCCGCCGACCTCGCCTCGGGGGAGATCGGCGGCGCCATCGACCTGACCATCTGCTTCGCGGACCTGGTCGAGTTCACCCGCCTCGGCGAGGAGGTCGCGCCCGAGGAACTGGGAATGGTCGCGGGCCGGCTGGAGGAGATGGCGAGCGCCGTCGCCAACCCACCGGTGCGACTGGTGAAGACGATCGGCGACGCGGCGATGCTGGTCTCACCCGAGGCCGAGCCGCTGGTCGAGGCCTCGCTCGCCCTGATCGCCGAGGCAGAGACCGAAGGCGACCAGTTCCCATTGCTGCGCGCCGGCCTCGCCTCGGGACCGACGCTGCCGCAGTCGGGCGACTACTACGGGCGCTCGGTCAACCTCGCAAGCAGGATCACCGGCGTCGCCCGCCCCGGCAGCGTGCTCGTCGACTCGACGACGCGCGAGGCGGCGGGCGAGGGCTTCTCCTATTCCTACGCCGGCGAGCGCCGGCTCAAGGGCATCGACTCCCGCATCAAGCTCTTCCGCGTCCGCCACACGCACGCGGCGCCGGCTTGAGCGCCGAGTCGAGCCTGTTTCAGGCCGCCGGCTTGCGGCCGGAGACGAGCAGGTTGTAGAAGAGCTCGGCCGGCAGGCGGGGCTCGAGCAGGCCGGTGTCGACCTTCTGCAGGGCGATGTAGCTGCGGAAGGCGAAGCGGCGCCACCGCAGCGAGACCGATTCCGGCTCGGCGCTGGACTCGACCGCACGCAGCCCCCAACCCCAGGCGTTGGAGAGCAGCTCCTCGCCGCCGACGCGGCGATCCTCGAAGCCGCCGTCGCGGAGCAGTTTCCGCAGGTCGGCCGGGGCGAAGGCGTGGACGTCGACCTCCCCCTCCAGCGCGTGCCCGCCCGACTGCTCGGCTTCCGGCACGGCGCGGCGCCGGGCCCCGATCAGGCGCCGCCAGGCGGGGGCGACGAGCAGCCCGGCGCGCTTGGGCAGCGCCGCCAGGCGGTCGCCGTGGCGCGAGGGCTCGCCGGCGAAGGCGATCATCCCACCCGGTCGCAGCACCCGCTTGAATTCGGCGAAGGCGCGGTCGAGGTCGGGGATGTGGTGCAGGACCGCGTGGCCGAAGACGAGGTCGAAGCTCTCGTCCGCGAAGGGAAGCTCCTCGGCCTCGGTGGCGACGGTGGTGATGCCGTCGAGATCCAGCGTCGCGGCGGTGGCCGCGAGTCGCCTCAGCATCCCGGGTGAGATATCGGTCGCGGTCAGGTGCTCGATCACGCCGAGCTGGACCAGGTTGAGCGAGAAGTAGCCGGTGCCGGAGCCGATCTCGAGCGCGTCGCCGAAGCGGCGACCGTCGAGTCCGCCCAGCGCCTTGACCAGTTTCAGCCTCACCTGCCGCTGGCCGATGTCGCCGAAGTCGATTCCCCACTTGGCGTCGTACTCCTCGGCGGCGGCGTCGTGGTAGCGCGTGTTGACGTCCTTGATGTGCTCCGGGGTGGCGGTCGGGGAGGCGGGCATCGGACGGGAACTCTACGCAGAACGGCGCAATCGACGGAGCGCAGGTAGCTTCTCCGTGAGTGCGGAGCGACCAAGCATCCATATCTGACTCCCTGCGCAGGGAGCGAAGCGCGAAATTGGTTTGAGCGCGGAGGAGTACCTACAGCTGAACCAGCCCCCGGGGGTGCCGCCGCTGCCGCTGACCGGGGAGCGGACCCTGCCCGACGTGCCGGAGGAGAACTACTGGTACCGGCGGCACCTGGTCGTCTACGAGTGGATTGCCGCCAGGGTCGCCGGCCTGCGGGTGGTCGACATGGCCTGCGGAGAGGGCTACGGCTCCGACGTCCTCGCCGCCAGCGCCGCGAGCGCCATCGGCGTCGACGCCAACCCGGAGGCGCACGAGCACGCGCGGCTGCGCTACAGGCGTCCCAACCTGCGCTTCGAGCGCGACCTCGTCGAAGGCTTCTCGGAGCCCTGCGACGCCGTCGTCTTCCTGCAGACGATCGAGCACGTACAGGACCCGGGGGCGATCCTCGAGCACTTCAAGTCGATGCTGACACCCGGCGGCGTCGCCTACCTCTCAACGCCGAACCTGCTGACCCTGGCGCCGCCTGGGGCGGAGAAATCCGACAACCCCTGGCACGTCCACGAGTATCGCGCCGACGAGTTTCGCCGGCTCTGCGAGGCGCACTTTCCCCGGGTCGAGATGCGCGGCCTCTTCCACGCCCGCAAGCTGCGGGCGCACGAGCTGGCGATCAAGCTGGGCTGGGACAGAGTCCACGAGCGCCTCGGCCTGACCAGGCCGTTCTACGACCGCTTCACGCCGGCGATCGCCGCCTCCGACTTCGCCCTGCGCGAGGGCGACCTCGACCGTGCCCTCGACTTCCTCGCGGTTTGCCATATGCCGGCATGAGGGGCGAGGAGAGCGCCGGGGACCTGGCGATCGTCCTCCATTCCCACATGCCCTACGTCGAGGGGTTCGGGACCTACCCGTTCGGCGAGGAGTGGCTGTTCGACGCGGTGATCCGCTCCTACCTGCCGGTGCTTGAGCTGGCGCGGGACCTGACGATGACGGTGACGCCGGTGCTCGCCGACCAGCTCGAGGACGAGGGAACCCGGCGGCGGTTGCGCGACTTCCTGCTCGAGTGGCGGATCGGCGCCGCCGAAGCCGACCTGGGCGAGGTGCCGGAGGAGTGCCGGCCGGCCTGCCGGGCGGAGCTGGCCCGCTACCGCCGGGCGCTGGAGCTGCTCGACGAATTCGACGGCGACCCGCTGGCCCCGTTCCAGCGGGCAGCGGGGGAGGGGAGGGTGGCGCTGGCCGCCTCCTCGGCGACCCACGCGGTGCTGCCGCTGCTGGCGACGCGGGAGGGGCTGGCGCTCCAGCTCGACGCCGGCATCCGCTCGCACCGCCGGCGCTTCGGCTGGGACGGTGGGCTATGGCTGCCCGAGTGCGCCTACGTGCCCGGCCTCGAGCGGCGGTTGGCCGAGCACGGCGTGGAATGGTTCTGCGTCGACCAGAGCGCCCACGAGGAGCCGATGGAGGCGCTGGCGCCGGTGCGGACGGAGTCCGGGCCGACCGCGCTGCCGATCGATTGGGAGGCGGTCGGCTGGCTCTGGTCGCTCGACGGCTACCCGTCCGACCCCGCCCACGCCCAGTTCGAAGGCAAATCGCTGCGGGGTATCCGCCTCTGGAAGGTGGGAGGAGGCGCCTACGACCCGGCTGCGGCGCAGGCGGCGGCCCGCCGTCAGGCCGGCGAGTTCCTTGCCGCCGCGGCCACCCGTCTGCGCGCCTTCACCGCCGAGCGCGGGCGCCGCGGCCTGCTCGTCTTCGCGATCGACACCGAGTTGCTCGGCCACTGGTGGTCGGAGGGCCCGATCTGGCTCGGTGCGGTGCTGGAGGGAGCGGCGGCGGCCGGCGTGCGACTGCTGACGGCGCCGCGGGCGATCGCCGAGCACGAGCCGGTCGAGCGCCGGCTGGCCGCCTCCAGCTGGGGCGAGGAGAAGGACTTCCGCACCTGGGACTCGCCCCCGGTCGCCGACATGGCCTGGGGGGCGCGACGGCTGGAGCTGCGCCTCCTGCGAGCGCTCTCGGAGGGTCTGCGCGGCGACCCGGCGCTGCGCGCCGCCCGCGAGCTGATGGCCGTCCAGGCGAGCGACTGGGCCTTCCTCGACCTGCGGGGCCAGGCCGGCGACTACGCCTACCAGCGAGCGACCGATCACGCCCGGGCGATGTTGGAGGCCATAGACTCCCCATCTGTCACCGATCCGCGTATGCGTTCTCTCGCCCCGGATATGAGCATCGCTCCCCTGCTGGAGCCCTGATTCGCCCCGAATGACCCGCATCCTGATCCTCTCCTGGGAGTACCCACCCCTGATCGAGGGAGGACTGGCGCGGCACGTGCGCAAGCTCTCCGAGGCGCTGGTCGAGCGCGACGTCGAGGTCCACGTCCTCACCCGCGGCGGCGAGGAGTCACCGGCCGAGGAGCGCAACGGCGGCGTCTTCATCCACCGCATCCTCGAGCCGAAGCGACCGACCGACCTCGGCGAGTTCGTCGCCTGGGTCGAACGGATGAACTCGGACATGCTGGCCGCTGGCGTCGAGCTCGGCGACCGCTACAGCTTCGATCTCGTCCACGGCCACGACTGGCTCGTCGCCAACGCCTGCGACCATCTCGCCAACCGCTTCGACGCGCCGCTGGTGACGACGATCCACGCGACCGAGTACGGCCGCCACCAGGGCTGGGTCGACAAGCACCCCCAGTCCTACATCCACGGGGTCGAGCGCTGGATCACCAACCGCTCCCAGCGGGTGATCGCCTGCTCCCATTACATGCGCGAGCAGATCGTCGACATCTTCGGGGTCGAGGAAGAGCGGGTCAGCGTCATCCCGAACGGGATCGATCCCGGCGATCTGCCGGCCCAGGAGCCGGCAGAGCTGGCGAAGCTGCGAGCCGAGTTCGCCGGGCCGGACCAGAAGCTGGTGCTGCTGATCGGCCGGCTGGTCTACGAGAAGGGCTTCCAGCTGGCGCTGGAGGCGATGCCGAGGGTGATCGAGGAGGCGCCGGGGACGCGCTTCCTGGTCGCCGGCTCCGGCACCCACGAGGCGGAGCTGCATCGCCAGGCCGAGGAGCTGGGGCTGATGGAGCACGGCACCTTCCTCGGCTGGATCGGCGACGACGTCCTGCACTCGCTCTACCGGATCGCCGACCTCACCGTGGTCCCCTCGATCTACGAGCCGTTCGGGCTGGTGGCGCTGGAGGCGATGGCTTCGGGCTGCCCCTGCATCGTCGCCGACACCGGCGGCCTGCGCGAGGTCGTCCCCCACGAGGAGGCAGGTCTGCGCTTCCGCGCCCACGACCCCGACGCGCTCGCCGAGGTCGCGGTCCGCGTCCTCTCCGACGACGAGCTCGGCCGCCGCCTGGTCGCCGAAGCCTACGAGCACGTGCGCCGCTTCGACTGGGGCGACGTCGCCGAGCAGACCGCCGCGGTCTACGCCGACCTGGTCGGGGCCACGCTCGACCCCGCCTAGCTGCCGCGGGATCGCCGAAGCCAATAAGTCCACAGTGATCGCGTCGCAGGATAGGCTCGATCCCACCGTGTCCGTACCAGGGCTCCGGGGATGGCGAACAGCGAAACCGGGGTCCGCAAAAGAAGGGTCGCCATGAGAGTGAAACGCCTGATCGGTGTCGCTATCGCCACCTTTGCGCTGGTCGGAATCCTCGCCCTGCCAGCCGCCGCCGCAGTGTTCCTGCCGGCGCCAACCGCGGCCAGCAAGTCGTTCAACTTCGCCCAGAACACCTGCAACCACGATCCGCACTGCGTCAAGTTCGGTGTCACCAATTGCCGCCGCATCAGCCTGCACGTCGTTTTCTGTCGGATCTTCGACGACCGGGAAACTGCCGTTCAGGGCCGTTACACCTGCACCAAATTGGTACGGGTCGTACTTGACCCGGAGACCTTTCGCGTTCTCGTAACCGGGACCGGCCCCTACCACTGCGGCTGATCCAGGAGCTCGATGCTCGACGTGAGAGGGGTCAACGTGTCACCGATCCCGGCGATCGCCGGAGAGTGATGCTGGAGCTGACCGAGCTGGGCCGAGGAGCGCGCCGGCATCGAGGAGAGCGGGCCGGCTAGCTCGGAGGGCGCAGCGTCGTCGCCGCGGCAGGGTCGGGCTCGACGGGATCCGCCCAGCGCAGGTCCGCGGGTGCCTCACGCATCCTGATCACCCGCGCCGGGCTGCCGGCGACCACGGCGTTGGCGGGAACGTCCTTGGTGACCACGGCGTTGGTGCCGACGATCGAGTTGTCGCCGACCCGAACCCCGCGCAGGATGCAGGCGCCGTAGCCGATCCAGACGTTGGATCCGACCTCGACGTCGCGCTTGTAGATGCCCTGGACGCGGATCGGCCGCTCGACTTCGACGACGCCGTGGTCGAAGTCGATGAACATCGCCCGGTCGGCGATCACGCACTGCTCGCCGATCCGCACCCGCTGGTAGGCCGAGATCGTGCACTCCTGCCCCATCACCGTTTTCTCGCCGATCTCGACCACCCCCTCGTGGCAGCGGATCTTCGAGCCGTCGCCGATCCAGACGAAGCGGCCGAAGCGCACCTGCGCCTTGGGGGCGATCTCGATTTCGAGGCGGCGACCGAGGAAGAGCATTCCCTCGGTGCTCCAGCGCCGGCCGCCCGTGGTCAGCGCCCGTCGCCACAGGTAGCGCCACAGCAACCGCGCGTAGTGACGGTTGAGCATTCCGTTGCGGGTCAGGAAGCGGATCACGGCGGGGCAACTTTAGTGGCCTTAGACTGGCGCCGATGAGCGCCGAGCCAGCGAGCGATGCCGCCAAGCCCGCACCCCTCGCCGAGCGCCTGATCGCGGGCGACAAGCGGGCGCTGGCGCGGGCGATCACCCTGATCGAGTCCGACGATCCCGCCGGCTGGGATCTCGTCCGCGAGGTCTACCCCCGCACCGGCAAGGCCCGGATCGTCGGCTTCACCGGTCCCCCCGGCGTGGGGAAGAGCACCCTGATCGGCGCCCTCACCGTCGTGCTGCGCAAGGCGGACCGCGAGGTCGCCGTGCTCTCGATCGATCCTTCCAGCCCCTTCACCCGCGGCGCCCTGCTCGGCGACCGCATCCGCCTCTCCGAGCACTTCCTCGACCCCGGCGTGTTCATCCGCTCGATGGCCTCGCGCGGCGCCCTCGGGGGTCTCTCCGAGGCGGCGCTCCAGGTGGCCCTGGTGATGGACGCGGCCGGCAAAGACGATGTCTTGATCGAGACCGTCGGCGTCGGCCAGGCCGAGATCGACATCGTCGACCATGCCGACACGATCGTGCTGGCGCTGATGCCGGGCTCGGGCGACTCGATCCAGGCGCTGAAGGCCGGGGTGATGGAGATCCCCGACGTGATCGTCGTCAACAAGGCCGACCACCCGATGACCGACACGATGGTGCGCGAGATTCGCGGCGTGCTCTCGCTCGCGCACGACCCGGAAGGCTGGAAGGTGCCGATCCTGCGCACCGAGGCGGTCCGCGGCGAGGGGGTCGAGGAGCTGGCGGCGAGGATCGACGAGCACCGCGCCTTCATCGAGGCCGCTGGGACTCTGGGTGAGCGCCGCGCCCGCAACCTGCGCAGCGAGGTGCTCGGCATCGCCACCTCGCGGATGCGGCGCCGGCTCGAACGGATCGTCGCCGAAGACCCGGCTACCGCCGGCCTGCTCGACCGCGTCGTCAGCCGTGAGCTCGACCCGGCATCGGCCGCCGCCGAGCTGCTGGAGAAGCACATCGATGACTGAGCCGGCGGCAGCGGTGTCTCTGGCCGAGGCGATGAGCTGGATCGGTGCCGAGGTCGCCGAGTTGGGCGGCTCCGGGGTCGGTCAGGTCCAGGGCTTCTTCGTCGACAGCGACAGTGCCGAGCCCGCCTGGATGATCGCCCGCCTGGGCCGGCGCCGTGGCACCCGCGTCGTCGCGGTCCCGCTTGCCGGCTGCGCCGGGGCGGCGTTCGGCGTCTGGGCGGCGCACGAGGGCGAGAAGCTCGCCAGCGCCCCGGTCGTCGACCCGACCCGGCCGCTGCGCCGCGAGCACGAGCTGACGATCTGCTCCCACTACGGGATCGGCGAGGCCGTCGGCCGCGCCGCCGACGTGGTTGGCCGCCCCGAGGGCGAGATCACCGCCGTTCCTCCCACCGGCTGAGTCGCCTCCGCGCCGGCTCGCTCTGAGCCGAAGCCGTCATCTCCGCGTAATCCTCAGCTGGAAAGGTTTGACGAGATGGCACTGCTGATCCTCTTCGGGTTCATCGCCGGCGCCGGCACGGCGCTTTCGCCGTGCGTGCTGCCGGTGCTGCCGATCGCGCTCTCGGCCGGCGCCACCGGCGGTCGCCGCCGCCCGCTCGGCATCGTCGCCGGCCTGGCGGTCTCCTTCACCTTCGCCACGGTGGCGCTTGTCTACGTGATCTCCGCCCTCGGCCTGCCGAACGACTTCCTCCGCAAGTTCGCGATCGTGATCCTGCTCGGCTTCGGGATCACGCTGATGATCCCGCCGCTCGCCGCCCGGCTCGAGGCCTGGATCAGCCAGTTCGCCAGCCGGGCCGGGGTCGCCAGGGGCAAGGGCGACGGCTTCTGGTCGGGAACCGCCGTCGGCGCCAGCCTCGGCCTCGTCTACGCGCCCTGCGCCGGCCCGATCCTGGCCGGCGTCATCACCGTCTCCGCTTCGCAGGCGTTCGACACCGGCCGCCTCGCGGTTGCCCTCAGCTACGGGGTCGGCTCCGCCGCGGTCCTCTACTTCCTGATGCTCGGCGGCCGCAAGGTCGTTGCCCCGCTGGCCCGCCGCGGCGTCGGCCTGCAGATCGCGATGGGGGCGGTGATGGTCGTCGTCGCGCTGGCGATGCTGCGCAACTACGACGTCAGGTTCCAGAACACGATCGCCAGCGACCTGCCGAGCTTCCTCGTCAACCCGACCGAAAGCCTGGAGCGCACCGCCGCGGCGCGGTCGGCGCTGGCCGACATCCGCGGCGCCTCCTCCCACGGCGTCGGCGCCAGGGCGGCGAGCGCGGCGAAGCCCAGCGCCGGCGCGGGCGGTCACCTCGACCTGCCGGTGCTCGGCAAGGCGCCGGAATTCGTCGGCAACGAGCAGTGGTTCAACACCCCTGGTGATCAGCCACTGACCTTGAAGCGGCTTCGCGGCCGCGTCGTCCTCGTCGACTTCTGGACCTACAGCTGCATCAACTGCCTCCGCACCCTGCCCTACCTGAAGGCCTGGGACGCGAGATACCGCAGGGACGGGCTGACGATCGTCGGCATCCACACTCCCGAGTTCCCGTTCGAGCGCGAGGCGAGCAACGTCGAAGCGGCGATTCACGAAAACGACATCCGCTATCCCGTCGCCCAGGACAACGAACAGGCGACCTGGAACGCCTACGGCAACCAGTACTGGCCGGCCGAGTACTTCATCGATGCCAAGGGCGACGTCCGCTACGTCCATTTCGGCGAGGGCGAATACGGCGAGAAAGAGCAGGTGATCCGCGACCTCCTCGCCGAAGCCGGGAGGAAGGTCCCGGATAAGAAGACCCGGGTCCACGCGGTGACGCCGTCGACGACCGTGGCCACGCCGGAGACCTACCTCGGCGCCGCCCGGGCCGAACGCTTCACCAACCCGATGTTCTCACCCGGCCCGCACGACTTCAGCGCTCCCGCGGCGCTGCCCGAGAACGAATTCGCCTACCACGGGCGCTGGCGGATCGCGCTCGACTCGGCCACCGCGGAAGGGGGCTCGCTCGACCTCAACTTCAGCGCCCGTCGCGTCTACCTGGTGCTCGGCTCGCCCGGCCAGGATCGCAAGGTGAGGGTGAAGCTCGACGGCAAGCCGATCTCCAGCGTCGACGCCGGCTCCGACGTCCACGGCGCCGCCGTGGACGTCAGCTCGCAGCGCCTCTACAACCTCGTCGACCTGCCCAGGGTCGGCCAGCACGTTCTCGAACTCGAGCCCGAAGCCGGGGTGATGGGCTATGCGTTCACCTTCGGATAGGGAGAGTCCGGCCGCAGGCGCGACAATCGCGGCCGTGGCCGAGGAATCCAACGGCACCGTGCTGGTCGTCGACGACGAGCCGACGATCGTCGAGATCGTCGGCCGCTACATTGAGCGCGCCGGCTATGAGACCTACGAGGCGAGCGACGGTCCCGAGGCGCTGCGGCTGGCCGAGCTGCACCGGCCCGACCTGGTCGTGCTCGACGTGATGCTGCCGGGGATCGACGGGATCGAGGTGATGCGCCAGCTGCACGAACGCCCTGGACCGCGCACCGCGGTGATCCTGCTGACCGCCCGCGGCGAGGAGAACGATCGCCTCATCGGGCTGCGCGACGGCGCCGACGACTACGTCGTCAAGCCGTTCTCGCCGGCGGAGCTGGTCGCCCGGGTCGAGGCGGTCCTGCGCCGGGTCTCGCCGCCGCCAGAAGCCGAGGAGCCGCCGATCGAGCACGGGTCGCTGCGGTTGGAGCCGGCGACGAGAAGGGTCTTCCTCGACGGCGAGGAGCTGTCGCTGACCCAGCGTGAGTTCGACCTGCTCGCCTACCTCGCCGCCCGGCCGGGCCGGGTCTTCTCCCGCGACCAGCTGATGGAAGCGGTCTGGGACTACCCCTTCTTCACTGACACCAGCACCGTCACCGTCCACGTCCGCCGCCTTCGCGCCAAGCTCGGCGACGACGTCTCCGAACCCCGCTTCATCGAGACGGTCTGGGGCCTCGGCTACAGGTTCAAGGCGTGAAGCGCGCCGTCGTCATCGCCGTCGCCGCCTTTCTCGCGGGCGCCGCCGCGGTCGCCGTCCCCAACCGGATGGGCGCCACCCAGATCCTCCTCGCCGTCCTCGCCGCCGCCGGCGCCGCCCTGGCGACGGCGCTCGCCGTCCGGCTGGCGATGGAGGAGCGATCGCGCCGCCAGATCGAGGAGGCGCGCCGCCAGCTCGTCGCCGCCGCCTCGCACGACCTCCGCACCCCGTTGGCCTCGCTGCGGCTGCTGGTCGAGTCGATCGACGACGGGGTGGTGACGGGGGAGACCCGCGATCGCTACCTCGGCGAGATCCGCACCCACGTCGCCGTCCTCAGCGACCTCGTCGACGACCTCTTCGAGCTCTCGCGGATCGAGGCCGGCGACATCTCCTGGGCGATGCGCCAGGTCGAGCTCGGCGACCTGATCGGCGACACCGTCGCGGCGATGCGGGCGCCGGCGGCTGAGCGCGGGGTGAAGATCGCCGCCGAGTTGCCGCCCGGGCACGTCGTCGCCCAGGCCAACGCCGAGAAGGTGCAGCGGGTCCTCTTCAACCTGATCCAGAACGCAATCCGCCACACCCCGGCCGACGGCAGCGTCACCGTGCGAGCCCGCAGCGAGGGCGGCGACGTCGAGGTCGAGGTCTCCGACGAAGGGGAGGGGATCCCCGCCGCCGATGGCGAGCGGGTCTTCGAGGCCTTCTACCGCGGCGACGCCGCCCGCGGCTCCGAGGGAGCCGGCCTCGGCTTGGCGATCTCGCGCGCGATCGTCGAAGCCCACGGCGGCAAGATCTGGCTCGAGCCGGGCTCTCCCGGGACCAAGGTCCACTTCACTCTCCGCGGTGCCTAGAAGGGGGCTGGGGGAGGGGTTTGGCTTCCACGAAATCTCTACCCGCTCCCAAGGTAGGCAGCTTCCGAGATTGAAGAAGCTCCCAAAGGACGGGAGCTTGGGAGCCAGAAAAGTCCCTGGAGTCGCGAGCTTGGAGGGTCGGGTACCCCTCTCCCGGAGGCTCAAGTTCAGACGCTTGAAACTCGGACCAGCGACTCAGCTGCGCGACGGTCTCCGGGGGAGGGGTACCCGACCCTCCTACAGCTGCAGGCTCTTAACCTGCAGCAGCTCCTCCAGCCCATAACGCCCGTTCTCCCGGCCGTGCCCCGACTGCCCGTAGCCACCGAACGGCGCCAGCGGGTTGAAGGCGCCGCCGTTGATCTCGATCTGGCCGCTGCGGATTCGCATGGCCACCTCGATCGCCCGCTCGCTGCTCGCCGACCAGACGCCGCCGGCGAGGCCGTAGTCGCTGTCGTTGGCGATCCGGATCGCGTCCTCGGTGTCCTCGTAAGGCTGGATCGCCAGCACCGGGCCGAAGATCTCCTCGCGGGCGATCGTCATCTCGGGAGTCACCTCGGAGAAGACGGTGGGGCGGACGAAATAGCCGCGGTCGAGGCCGTCGGGCGCCTCGGCGCCGCCGGTCATGAGCTTCGCGCCCTCCGCCTCGCCCTTCTCGATATAGCCGCGGACGCGCTGGCGCTGGACGTCGGAGACGAGCGGCCCGAGCCGGGTCGAGGCCTCGAACGGGTCACCGGGGGTGAAGGCCTCCGCCGTCGCCGCGGCGATCTGCTCGGCCTCGGCCAGCTTCTCGCGCGGGACCAGCATCCGGGTCAGGGCGCTGCAGGTCTGGCCGGAGTTGAGGAAGCACTTGGCGACGCCGTCGGGAACCGCCTTGGCGAGGTCGGCGTCGTCGAGGATCAGGTTCGGCGACTTGCCGCCCAACTCCATCGCCACCGGCTTCACCGTCGCCGAGGCGAGCTCGCTGACCCGCTTGCCGGCCCTGGTCGAGCCGGTGAAGGAGACCATGTCGACACCGGGATGCGCGGCGATCGCCTCGCCGACGACGGGCCCGACGCCGGTGACGAGGTTGAAGACGCCGGCCGGGAGGCCGGCCGCCTCGATCACCTCGGCGAGCAGGAAGGCGTTGAGCGGGGTCACCTCGCTCGGCTTGAGGACGACGGTGCAGCCGGCCGCCAGGGCGGGGGCGACCTTGGCCGCGATCTGGTTCAGAGGGTAGTTCCAGGGCGTGATCGCTCCCAGCACTCCGACCGGCTCGCGCAGGACCCGCGAGTTGCCGATCTCCTCCTCCCAGACGACTTCCTCCATCAGCTTCGGCATCGCCGCGAACTGGCTGGTCGGCAGCCCGACCTGGATCATCTGACTCAGCTTCAGCGGCATCCCCAGCTCCTGGGAGATCGTCGCCGCGATCTCCTCGCTGCGCTCGCCGAGGCCCGCGGCGATCGCGCTGAGGTAGCCGGCGCGCTCCTCGCGGCTCGTCCGCGACCAGGCGTCGAAGGCCTCGCGCGCGGCGAGGACGGCCTGGTCGGCGTCCTCGGGGGAGCAGGCGGGAACGGTGCCCATCACCTCCTCGGTGGTCGCATTGATCACCTCGATCGGCTCCGAGCCGCTCGGCTCGACCCACTCGCCGCCGATGAAGACCCTGTCCCGAACCTGAAGCTCCGCTGCGGTCGCCATCCCGATTCCTCCTCCGTTGCGCTCAACCCTTTTGGCTGCTGGGATCAACGCTAGCGCCTGGGTTCTGCTGGTAGGCGCGGCGTTCGAGGATGTCTTCCTCAATCAGGCGCTGCAGCCGCGCCGAGGGAACTCTGCATCTCGCTGAAGCGACGGTTCGCCGCCTCGAGCCCGGCGAGGAGCACTACAACCCGAAGGTCCTCTACCGCGGTCGCAAACAGGCGACCTCCGAGGCGACGCTGAGCGCCGCCGAGAGCGGCAAGCTGCTCGCCCACGGCATGGCGACCTGCATGATCCTCGGCGGCTGATCGGGTGCGATCAGCCAGCCTGGCGTCGGGCCAGCTCGACCAGCAGCCGGACGCCATAGCCGCTGGCCTCCTTGCCGGTGTACTCGCGGCCGACGTCCCAGGCGGTGCCGGCGATGTCGACGTGGGCCCAGGGGGTGTCGTCGACGAATTCCTCGAGGAAGGAGGCGGCGGTGATCGAGCCGGCTTCGCGCTTGGAGGCGAGGTTGGAGAGATCGGCGACCGTGCCTTTCATCATCGCCTTGAACTCGGGGTGCAGGGGGAGGCGCCAGGTCAGCTCGCCGCTCGATTCGCCGGCGCCGATGACCTCGGCGGCGAGCTCGTCGTCGTTGGAGATCACCGCGGCGAAGGTCGAGCCGAGCGCGATCACCACGGCGCCGGTCAGGGTGGCGATGTCGACGATCCGCTCTGCCCCGAGCTCGACCGCGTAGGCGAGCGCGTCGGCGAGGATCAGCCGGCCCTCGGCGTCGGTGTTGTTGACCTCGACCGTCCTGCCGTTGTACTGGGTGATCACGTCGCCCGGCTTGACCGCCGTCCCGGAGGGCATGTTCTCGGTCGAGGGGACGACGGCGATCAACTCGATCGGCAGGGCCAGCTCGGCGATCGCCGCGACCGCCTCCAGCACCGCGGCGCCGCCGGACATGTCGAACTTCATCTCCTGCATCCCCGCCCCCGGCTTCAGCGAGATCCCGCCGGTGTCGAAGGTGACTCCCTTGCCGACCAGGCCCAGGGTCGGGCCGTTGCCGCCGCCGGAGTAGCGCAGGACGATCAGGCGCGGGTCCTCGGGACCACCGAGGGCGACGGCCGCCAGGCCGCCCATCCCCTTGGCGACGATCTCCTCGCGGCCGAGCACCTCGACCGTGACCCCGTCGGCGGCGGTGGCGATCTCTTCCGCTCGGGCCGCCAGGAAGGCCGGGGTGGCGAAGTTGGCGGGGGTGCTCTGCAGGTCTCGAGCGCGGTTCTGGGCCTCGGCGCAGATCCGCGCCGTCTCCGCCGCGGCCTCGACGCTGGCCGGGGCCAGCAGCGTCAGCGACTTGAGCTGCGGGGGCTGCGGCTCCTCGGGATCGCTGCCGCGAAAGCGGTCGAAGCGGTAGGTGCCGAGGATCGTGCCGGTGACGAGCGCTTCGGCGGTGACGTCGTCGTCCCCGAGTTCCGGCAGCGCCCAGGCCAGGGAGCTCGCCTCGAGCCGCACGGCCTCCTGCGCGGCGACCGCGGCGGCGACCCGGAGGCGCTCGGCGTCGGCGTCTTCGCGCTCGCCGAGCCCGACGACGAGGACCCGGCCGCGTCCGGCGGGAAAGACGGCGGAGAGCGTCTTGAATGTGCCCTTGGCATCGGCGGCGCCCGGCGCGTCGGCGATCGCGAACGGCACCGATTCTCCTTCGTAGATGCCGACGATTGTCAGCGCGGCGTCGGCCGCCGGCAGCTCGCTCTGTCTCACCTCGACCTTCATCGGGCGCGAGTCTATGCATTCGCAACCGGCACGAGGATGCCTCGCGGTATCGTCTCGTGCCCTGGTTTCGGCGCCCACTTGACCGGACCTGACCAAATCGCAGAAGAAAGGCAGTAGATGCCCAGCTCAGTCATCCTTGGAACCGCGCGCACCCCCTTCGGAAAGATGGGCGGAGCCCTGGCGTCGCTCGACGCGACCGACCTCGGCGGCCACGCGATCGAGGCCGCCCTGGAGCGCTCGGGCGTCGATCCCGCGCAGGTACAGCAGGTCGTCTTCGGCCAGGTCCTACAGGCCGGGCAGGGGCAGATTCCCTCGCGCCAGGCCCAGATCAAAGGCGGCGTTCCGAAGGAGGTGCCCTCGGAGACGATCAACAAAGTCTGCGCCTCGGGCATGCGCTCGCTCGGCCTCGCCGACCTCTCGATTCGCGCCGGCGACTCCGAGGTGGCGGTGACCGGCGGCATGGAGTCGATGAGCAAGGCGCCGTACCTGCTGCCCGGCGCCCGCTTCGGGTTCCGCATGGGTGACGTCCCCGCGGTCGACTCGATGACCCATGACGGCCTTACCAACCCCTTCACCGACAAGCAGATGATCAACGAGGCGAGCGACGTCTCCAACGAGCTCGAGATCACCCGCGTCGACATGGATCGCTTCGCCGAGCGCTCCCACCGGCTCGCCGCCGAGGCGACCGACGCCGGCCGCCTCGCCGACGAGATCGTCGGCGTCACGATCAAGTCCCGCAAGGGCGAGAGCACGGTCGAGGCCGACGAGGCGATCCGCCCCGGAACCACGCTGGAGACGCTCGCCAAGCTGAAGGCGATCGGTGGCGACGACGCCACCCACACCGCCGGCAACGCGCCCGGCGTCAACGACGGCGCCGCCGCGATCGTCGTTGCCTCCTCGGACTGGGCGGAGCGCGAAGGCCGTACGCCGCTGGCCCGTGTGCTCTCCTATGGCACCGTCGCCGACGACTTCGCCTACCTCGTCAGGACTCCGGCCAACGCCGCCAAGCAGGCGCTGGAGAAGATCGGCAAGAGCGCCGACGAAGTCGACCTCTGGGAGATCAACGAGGCCTTCGCCTCGGTCGCGCTGAACTCGGTGCGGATGCTCGGCGTCGACGAGGAGAAGGTCAACGTCAACGGCGGGGCGATCGCGCTCGGCCACCCGATCGGCGCTTCCGGCTCCCGCATCGTCGGCTCGCTCGTCCATGAGCTGACCCGGCGTGGCGGCGGTCTCGGCGTCGCCGCGATCTGCTCTGGTGGCGGTCAGGGCGACGCGATCGTGATCGAAGTCCCGGGGTCCTAGCTTGAGCCGCGCCGCGGCCTTCTTCGATCTGGACAAGACCCTGATGGCGGGGTCGAGTGCCATGCAGTTCGCCCGCGTCGCCACTCGGCAGGGGATCATCGGGCGCCGTCAGCTGGCCAGCTGGGGCGTCGAGCACCTGCGCTACCGACTGCGCGGGACGACCGACGAGCGCACCGGTGAGGTCCTGCGCGTCGCCCGTGAGCTGATCAGGGGCGTGCCCGAAAAGACGATCGCGCGGATGGAGCCGGAGGTGATGGCGGCGATCCTGCCGCGGGTCTTCCCGCAGATGATCGACGAGGTCCACGCCCACCAGGACGCCGGTCGCCCGGCCTTCATCGTCAGTGCCGCCGGCAACGGGATCGTCGAGTCGCTGGCCCGGGTGCTGGGGATGGAGGGCGGGATCGGCACCCGCTACGAGGTCGACGACGCCGGTGACTTCACCGGTCGCTTCGACGGGCCCTTCGTCTACGGCCCCGGCAAGGTCGAGGCGATGGAGAGCTTCGCCGCGCTTCACGAGATCGACCTCGACGCCTCCTACGCCTACTCCGATTCGCTCTCCGACCTGCCGATGCTGCGCGCGGTCGGCAACCCCGTCGCGGTCAACCCGGATCCGCCGCTGGCCGAGATCGCCAGGGCGGAGGGCTGGCAGACGATGCGGTTCGAGCGCCTCGGCCGCCGCCTCGTCGCGGTCGCGGTGACGCTGCTGGCGACGGTCGCGGGTTTCGGTGGATCGCGCCTCGTCGCCCGTCGCAAGCCGCGGTCGCGGCGCTTCACCGCAAGGCGGTAGGCGATGAGCGCCCGCGCCTGGATCGCGTTCGGGGCCGTCTCGACGCTCTGGGGGATTCCGTACCTGTTCATCAAGATCGCCGACGAAGGCGGCATGCCGCCGGTGACGCTGGCCTGGGCCAGAGTCGTCCTCGGCGCCGTGGTTCTCCTGGCGCTGGCCTGGCGATCCGGCACGCTCGCCTCGCTGCGGGGACGGTGGCGCTGGATCGCGGTTTACGCCGCCGCCGAGATCGCGATTCCGTTCCCGATGATCGCCGCCGGCGAGCAGCGCATCGCCTCGTCGACCGCGGCGATCGTGATCGCCACGGCGCCGCTGCTGGTGGCCCTGCTGGCGATCCGGTTCGAGCCCGCCGAGCGGGTCGACCGGCGCCGGCTGACCGGCTTGCTGCTCGGCCTGCTCGGCGTCGCCGCCCTGGTCGGCCTCGACCTGACGGGGGGCTCCGGCCAGCTGCTCGGCATCGCCGCTGTGCTCGTCGCCGCCCTCGGCTACGCGATCGGGCCGATGGTGCTGAAACGCCAGCTGAGCGACCTGGACCCGGTCGCGGCGATGGGCGGGAGCCTGGCGCTCGCGGCCGTGGCGCTGACGCCGGTCGCCGCGACGAGCCTCCCCGCGGCGAGGCCGAGCGATGGCGCGCTTGGAGCGGTGGTGGTACTGGGGCTCCTCTGCACCGCCGCGGCGCTGGTCCTGATGGCGAGGCTGGTCAACGAGGTCGGCCCCGGGCGGGCACTGGTGATCACCTACATCAACCCCGTCGTCGCGGTCGGCCTGGGGGTCGCCTTCCTCGGCGAGACCCCCGGGGCGGGTGCGGTCGCCGGCCTGCTTCTGATCCTCGCCGGGTCGTGGCTTTCGACCGACGGCCGGATCCCCCCGGGTATGGCAATGGCAGCCTCGCGTCTGCTCCGATCGCGCCGATCGCCGGGACGGGGGAGTCACGCCGAGCACTCTGGGCGCCAGATCCGGCTAGGCTTGCGGCGCCGATGGAAGCCGCCACCGCCCGCAAGATCCGCGTCGTAGTCGCCAAGCCAGGCCTCGACGGCCACGACCGCGGCGCCAAGATCATCGCCCGTGCCCTGCGCGACGCCGGCATGGAGGTCATCTACACCGGCCTGCACCAGACCCCCGAGCAGATCGCCGAGACGGTGATCCAGGAGGACGCCGACGCGGTCGGCCTCTCGATCCTCTCCGGCGCCCACATGACCCTGGTGCCCAGGGTCGTCGCCCTGCTCCACGAACAGGGCGTCGACGACGTCCTCGTCACCGTCGGCGGCACGATCCCCGCCGATGACATCCCGGAGCTGAAGAAGCTCGGCGTCGCCGAGGTCTTCACTCCCGGCGCCGGCACCGACGAGATCGTCGACTTCATTCGCGAGGGCGCCACCGAGCGCCACGAGCGCGGCGAGTAGCGCTCTTTACACGGATCGGTGCATAGGTTCGCCGATCGGGGTATCATCCTGATTGACTCGTCAGTCAACGGCTGGCCCGCAACCGATAAGATTCCCGCCCGCAACGGGCCAGCGAGGCGTAAACCGCAGCCCGCGAAGACCTGAGACTCATCCCCAAGGAGGCTTCAACTTGAAGATCTGCGTCCTCGTCAAGGAGGTTCCGGACGCCGCCGTTCAGAAGCGCATCGACCCGAACACGATGCGCCTGGACCGCGGTGGCGAGAAAAATCTCAATCCCTTCGATACGCACGCCCTCGAGGCGGCCATGCAGATCAAGGAGGGTGGCGCGATCCCGGTGGAGGAGGTCGTCGCCGTCACCATGGGCCCCGGCTCCGCCGTTCGCGCCCTGCACAAGGCGGTGGCACTCGGCGCCGACCGTTCGGTGCACCTCTCCGACGACGCGCTGGCCGGCTCCGACGTCTGCGCGACCGGCTACTCGCTGGCCAAGGTGCTCGAGTCCGAGAGCCCCGACCTGGTCCTCCTGGGCCAGCAGTCCGATGACGGCGAGTGCTACACGATCGGCGCCGTCGTCGCCGACCACCTGCGGATGCCTTCGCTGACGCAGGTGATCAAGATCGACGTCAACGACGGCAAGCTCCGCTGCGAGCGCCAGGCCGAGTACGGCTACGACACGGTCGAGGTCGAGTTGCCCGCCGTGATCAGCGTCGGCGACGCGATCAACGAGCCCCGTTACCCGAGCCTGAAGGCGATCATGGGGGCGAAGAAAAAACCGCTCGACACCAAGGCCACCGGCGACGTCGGAATCGATGGCGGCATGGTCGGAGAGGCCGGTTCCAAGACCGCGGTTCTCGCGCTCAACCCGCCGCCGGCGAAGGAAGCCGGCGAGATCATCGAGGACGAAGACACCAACGAGACGGTCGAAAAGATCGTCGCCTGGCTTGACGAGAGGAAATTGATCTAGATGGCAGGCATCCTGGTTTACGCCCTCCACGACGACGAGGGCAACTTCAACAAAAACTCACTCGGGGCAATCTCCGAGGCGGCGAAGCTGAGCGGCGAAATCGGCGGCGACGCCGCAGCGCTGGTGGTCGGCGACATCGCCGACGACGCCTGCGCCTCACTCGGCAACTACGGCGCCGCCAAGGTCTACCGGGCCAAGAGCGTCCCGGAGGGCCTCGCCCAGCCGATCGTCGACGCGATGGCGAAGGTGATTCAGGACGAGGGCATCTCCTACGCGCTGTTCGGCGGTGGGCTGCTCGGCTTCGAGATCGGCGCCGGGCTCACCGCCCGCCTCAACGCCGGTGTGACCATGGAGGTAACCGAGGTCAAGGTCCAGGACGGCAAGCTCGTCTCCGAGCGGCCGATCCTGCAGGACTCCCAGATCGCTGACGTCGGTTACGTCAGCGAGCCGGGGATCATCATCAGCCGCCTCAACGCCTTCGACACGAAGGAGACCGGCGGTACCGCCGAGGTCATCGACGTCGAGGTCGAGCTCTCGCCCTGGTCGACGAAGGCGACGATGGTCCAGCGCGGCGAGCAGCGCGGCGCCGACGTCAACATCGAGGACGCCGACATTCTCGTCGGCGGCGGCCGTGGCCTTGGCGCCGCGGAGGGTTTCAAGCTGGCCGAGGAACTGGCCGAGTCGATGGGCGGCGCCGTCGCCGCGACCCGCGCCGTCGTCGACGCCGGCTGGTACCCCTACGCGGCCCAGATCGGCCAGACCGGCAAGACCGTCGCGCCGAAGCTGTACCTGGCGGCCGGCGTCTCCGGGGCGATCCAGCACAAGGTCGGGATGCAGAACTCCGAGAACATCCTCGCGATCAACAAGGACCCGAACGCGCCGATCTTCGAGTTCTCCGACCTCGGCGTGGTCGGCGACCTGCACAAGATCGTCCCCAAGCTGACCGAGGCGATCAAGGCGAAGAAGGGCGGCTGAGCGAGAGCTCGGCCTCCCCACTCACCCCGTGAAGGAGTCGAGATGCCAGTAGCACCGAGCGAGTTTCCGCCCCCGTTCGACCCGGCAACCGTAATCGGCCCGCCGACCGACGCGGAGGACGAGCGGATCGAGGTTGGCGTGGCGATCGTCGGCGGCGGCCCCGCTGGGCTCGCCTGCGCCAACAAGGTGATGCAGCTGCTCGAGAACGAGCCGGAGCTGACCGAGAAGCTGGGCGAAGTCCCGGTCGCGGTGATCGAGAAGGGCAAAGTCGCCGGAGCGCACCTGCTCTCCGGGGCGAACATGAAGCCCTCGGCGATGGAAGAGCTGTTCCCCGACCTCGACAAGTCGGAGTGGCCGGTCTACCAGGAGGTCACCAAGGACGCCGTGTACCTGCTGACGTCGAAGGCGGCTTTCCCGCTGAAACCGATGCCGCCGAACTTCCGCAACCACGGCAACTACGTCACCTCGGTCTCCAAACTGGGTCGCTTCCTGGCCGAGAAAGCCGAGGAAGCCGGCGTCTACATCCTCTCCGAGACCGCCGCGACCAAACTGCTGGTCGAAGACCGCGTCGTCAAGGGCGTCCGTTCCGGCGACCGCGGCCGCGGCAAGGACGGCGAAGAGCTCGGCAACTTTGAGCCCGGCTCCGACGTCGTCGCGAAGGCGACCGTCCTCGCCGAGGGCACCGTCGGCCACCTCACCTATGCCGCCTACGACTACTTCGACATGCATGGAGCCGACCCGATGCGCTGGGAGCTCGGCGTGAAAGAGGTCTGGGAGGTGAAGGAGCCGCTCGACCGGGTGATCCACACGATGGGATGGCCGCTGCGCAAAGGCGCCAAATACAACGAGTTCGGCGGCAGCTTCATCTACCCGATGGGCGAGGACAAGATCTGTATCGGCCTCGTCGCCGGACTCGACTACACCGATGCCACTTTCAGCGTCCACGACGCGCTGCAGCTGCTCAAGACCCACCCCTTCGTCAAGAAGCTGATCGAGGGCGGCAAGCGGGTCGCCTGGGGGGCGAAGACGATCCCCTCCGGCGGCTACTTCGCGATGCCCAAGCGGCTCGCCGTGCCCGGCATGGTCGTCGCCGGCGACGCGGCGAGCATGGTCAACGTCCCGACTCTGAAGGGCGTCCACTACGCGATGCACGCCGGCATGTACGCGGCGGAGTCGATCGTCGAGGCGTTGAAGCACGACTCGGTCAACTTCGAGGCCTACGACGAGAAGATCCATAACTCGGCGATCGAGAAGGACCTCTACGAGTCGCGCAACATGCGCCAGCCCTTCTCGAAAGGCTTCTTCCTCGGCGGCGCCTTCGCCTCGGCGATGACCGTCACCAAAGGCAACTTCCCCGGCGGCCACTGGAAGCAGGAGGACGACGCCGAGAACGAGATGGAGATCGGCAAGGCCGGCGACATGTACGTCAAGCCCGACAACGAGATCACCTTCAACAAGCTCGACTCGGTCTTCCTCTCCGGCAACGCCACCCGCGACGACGCGCCCAACCACGTCCGCATCCAAACCAGGGTGCCGAAGGAGGTCGCGCAGACCTGGGTCTCGATGTGCCCGGCCCAGGTCTACGAGATCCCGGACGACCAGCTCGAGAACGGCGCCTCCGAGGTCGACGTCCACGTCACCGCCTCCAACTGCGTCCAGTGCGGAGCGATCACAGCCAAGGGTGGGCGCCTGACGCTGCCCGAGGGCGGGGACGGACCCCTGTACCAAGAGACCTAGACCGTCCCCCCCGCGGGCCGGGACGCCATTAGGCTCGCCCGATGCTGGGTCTCGGAATTGTCTGTGCCGTAGGAGCTTCTGTTCTCTACAACACCTCCATCGCCCTGCAGGCGCTGGAGGCTCGGGACGTGCCGGAGAGGCACTCGTTGCGGGTTTCGCTGATCGGGAAACTGGTGCGGAACCGGAAATGGCTGGGGGCGACGGCGCTGGGGCTGGTGGGGTGGCCGTTTGAGATCGCGGCGTTGTTGCTGGCGCCGTTGACGGTGGTGCAGCCGTGTCTGGCCAGTGGGTTGATCGTGCTGCTGTGGCTGGGGGTGACGCGGCTGGGGGAGAAGCCGGGTCCGCGGGAGTACCTGGCGGTGGCGGCGATCGTCGCCGGGGTGGCGGGGGTGGCATGGGCGGCGCCCGACAGGACCACCGATCACGCCGGGACCTGGGCGATCGCTCTGGCCCTGGGCCTGGTCGCGATCCCGGTCCTCGCTCCGTATGTCCTCCGCAGGCAAGCGTCCGCCGCGGGGACGCTTGTCGTGGTCAGCGCCGGCTTCGGCTACGCCTGGACCGCGATCTCGAGCAAGCTGCTGACCGACGAACTGACGGCCGGGGCACTGCTGATGGCGGTCGCCTGGCTCGCCACCGCAGCCGCTTCGGAGGGCCTGGCGCTGTTGAGCGAGATGAGCGCGCTGCAGCGCCGCCCGGCCACGCAGGTGGCGCCGGTGATGTTCGCGGTCCAGGTCATGGTGCCGGTGGTGCTGGCGCCGCTGATCTTCATGGAGAAGTGGTCGACGACGCCACTCAACGGCGTCGCCCTCGTCGCCTTCATGCTCGTAGCGCTCGTCGGCGTCGTGCTGCTGGCGGGATCGAAAGCGGTCGCTGCCGTGATCGAGAGCGCCCACGCCGGGGATTGACACCGGGACGGTGCTGCTATCGGATCCGGTTTCGCTGCTAGCCTTGCGGCGCCTTCTGCATCTGTGCTTCGTAAATCGTCCTGCGAAGGCATTTCCCCAGTCACACCCACTAAGGAGCCATCGTAGGGCCCGCACAGACAACCCGGCCCGACGCGACCAAGTTCGCGATCGGGTTCGATCACCGCGACCGCGCCAGGCTCTTCGAGCTCTGGACCGAGGTGCTCGACTCCGAGCAGTGGTCTGAGGGCGCCAAGCTGGCGGCCTTCGAGCAGCGCTGGGCGGAGTGGAACGGGTTGCCCAGCCTCGGCCTCTCGAGCTGGGCCGGCGGGGCTCTGGCGGCGCTGGAGTTCGCCGGGGTCAAAGGCGAGACCGTTCTCTGCCCCTCCAACACCTTCATGGCGACGCCGCTGGCCGCGATTGGCGCCGGCGCCCAGGTCGAGTTCGTCGACTGCAACCGCACCGACCTCTGCATGTCCTTCGAGGACTTCGAGGCAAAGGCCGAGCGGCTGAGGCCTCGCGCCGCGATCCTCGTCCACATCGGCGGCCACATCGCCTTCGACTCCGAGCGGATCGCCGCCTACTGCCGCGAGAACGGGATCTTC
>JADGPJ010000077.1 GCA_017882505.1 Solirubrobacterales bacterium
TGGAGCTTCATCCGGGTTCTCCTTGTTGGTGGGTGGCTCGCACCCCCAGCCTTCAAGGAGGCCCGGATGAACAACGTTCTGAGGAACTACAGCTAGTCCTTGGCCGGCTTGTCCTCGGTCGCCAGCTCGAAGAACTCGGCGATCGCCTCGTCCTGCGGCGGGCCGTCGTAGGAGAGCCGGCCGTCGCGGAGCGCCAGACAGCGGTCCGCCGCGGCGATGACGTCGCGACGATGGGTGGAGACGACGACCGCCGCGCCGCCGCGCCGAGCATCCGCCAGCAGCTCGAAGAGGACCTCGCGGCTGGGCGGGTCGAGGCCGTCGAAGGGCTCGTCGGCGAGCAGGATCGAGAAGGGGCGGACCAGCGCCAGCGCGATAGACGCCTTCTGGCGCATGCCGTGGCTGAATTCGGAAGGAAGGCTGTCGCCCCAGTTCTCCATGCCGAGCCGCTCCAGAAGCATCCCCGCCCGGCTGCCGTCGTCCGCCGCGCCGTGCAGCGCCGCGACGTATTGGAGGTGCTCCTCGAGGCTGAGGTCGTCGTAGAAGACGGGCGTGTCGGGCAGGTAGGAGACCGCCCTGCGAGCGGCGATCGAGCCCGCCGTCGCGCCGTCGACCTCGAGCGCGCCGGTGGAAGGCTCGAGCAGGCCGGCGGCGATCGTCAGGAAGGTCGTCTTCCCCGCCCCGTTGGGACCGATCAGGGCGACCATCTGCCCCGAGGGCACCTCGACGCTGAACGAGCCGAGGGCGATGAAGCCCTCGTATTTGCGACCGAGACCCCGGGCGACGAGCACCGGCGCCGGGTCGGCCCCCACCTCGACCCCGGCGATCACACCTCCACCACCGTTCTCTTGGCGACCCTGTATCCGAGCCAGGAGGACATCGCCAGCGCGACCGGGAGCACGACCAGCTCCGCCAGCGCCGCGGCCAGGACGGGCGAGCCGCCACGTTTGGCGATCTCCCTCGCCGCCAGCACCGGCGCGGCGGTGGCGATGATCGCGACGACGATCGGAAGGGCCGTCTGCAGATAGCCGAGCTGCGGGGCGAGGACGTACTCGTAGGGGTCGTTGGTGGCGCTGAGGGCGGCGCAGCAGAGGAGGGCGAAGGCGGTCGGGGCGCTGATCACGACGCCGACGCCGGCCGCGGTCGCCGCCGAGCCGAGCGCCACCGCGGCGCCGGCCCCCAGCAGCACCACCATGGTCATCACCGCGGTCGGCGCGACCAGGTGCTGACGGATCAGCGAGGCGGGGGGCGCCGGCAGCAGATCGCGCCGCAGCGGATGGTCGACCTCCTGCGCCAGGGGCTCGACCAGGTCGAGCGCGGCGATCAGCAGGACGATGCCGACGAGGGCGAGGAGCGGCGTCGTCCCGGCCCAGGCGGCGGCGGCGACGGCGCCCGCCGCGAGACCGACGGCGAGGACGCGGCCCAGCCGCGACGCCGGCCAGCGTAGGAAGCTCTGCCAGCCGCGCCGCCAGACCGGCCGCCGCGACAGCGTCGGGGTCCCCAGCCGGACCCAGGGCCGGCGCCGGGGGTGCTCGGAGGCGAGCTGACGGCGCAGGAGGACGACGGTGCGGATGTCCTGTACCGAGGCCGAGAAGCGCAGCTGCGCGGTCAGGGTCGCCCGGCGACGGGCGGCCTCGAGCGAGAGTCCTCCAAGCGAGATCAGCCCGAGCGCCGCGGCGATCGCCGCGAGCGCGACCCCGACCGCGCTGAGCGCGGCAACCGCGCCGCTCTGCAGCGGCAGCGTCGCGAGGACGCCCAGCATCGTCGCCGGCGAGGTGTGGGTACCGAGGACGACGTCGGCGACGGTCCAGGCGAGCAGAACGGTCCCGATCGCCGCCGCTGCGACGGGTCCCAGGCGGCGACCCGAGGCCAGCAGCGCAGCGCCGAGGGTGCAGAGGGGAAGCGCCGCGCCGAACACGGCCAGGCAGGCGAGCCACTCGACCGGGGAGCCGGGCAGGCGGCGGAAGGCGAAGTTGCCGGCGACGGCGCCGAGGATGGCGCCGCCGAGCACCGCGATCCGCAGCTGGCGCAGTGCCGCCGAGCGCAGCGCCAGGCCGCGGTCGATCGGCGCCAGCAGCACGTACTGGACCTCGGCGTCCTCGATCGCCAGCGGTCCCCCGCGCGCCCCTGAACGCAGCCCGGCGAGCACGGCGAGGGCGACGCCGAGGCCGAGCAGTGCCGGGGCGGCGCGGGCGATGTCTTCGACCCCGCGAGCGCTGACGTTGGCGTCGTGAACGGCGCCGGCGATCACCGCCAGGGCGATCGCGCCGAAGATCGCGGCGACGTAGACCCGGTAGACGACCTCCATCACGTCGATCTGGCCGACGAAGCGGCGCCTCCGCGCCGAGCGCATCTCGCGCATCGCCCGCGCCGCTCCAGTCCGTTCCCCCACGCTCATCGGCCTATTATCGGACCGATGAGCACCGCCTCGCCCTACGGGCCGCAGGCCGACCCCGGACCGCCCGGCCTGGCGGCGAAGCTGCTCGGCTTCTGCGAGGAGCTGCGAGGCGAGGGGGTGGCCGTCGGCACCTCTGAGATCCTCGACGCCTTCGCCGCCCTGGATCAAATCGAGTGGAGCTCGGAGGACGACTTCCGCGAGGCGCTGGCCTCGACGATCGCCAAGTCCCAGGACGACCGCCGGGTCTTCGAGCTCCTCTTCGATCGCTACTTCTTCCGCGCCGCCGAGGCGGAGGCGGTGCAGCGCGGCGTCACCGAGCAGGGCGAGGGCGAAGGCGAGGCCGGTGGCGACCGGCTCGACATCGACGAGCTGCGCGAGCAGATCCGCGAAGCGATGGCGGCCGGCGACGAGGACCGGATGCGCGACCTGGCCCGACTGGCGATCGCCGCCTTCGGCCGCGCCGAGGGCTCCGGCGTGGTCGGGGTCGACGTGCAGCGGATCCGCCGCACCCTCGGGCTCACCGCCGGCAACCAACCGCCGGCGGAGGACGGCGAGGAGCGGCCGCCGATCGACCGTGCCCAGCTGACCGGGTTCGAGCGCCACCTGCGCCGCGAGCTCGAACGCGACCTGATCGAGCGCACCTCGACCCTGCCGCCGTCCCGGCCTCTGGCCGAGCTCGACCGCGCCCTCCCGACCAGCCCCACCCAGGACCTGGCCGCGGTCCATCGCGCCGTCTCGCAGATGAAGCGGCGGCTGGCGACCCTCGGGCACGAGCAGCGCGGCCACCGCAAGGCCGCCGCGGTCGACGTACGGCGGACGATGCGCGCCTCGCTGGAGACCGGCGGCGTGCCGTTGCGGCTCAAATACAAGCCCAAGCGCCCGCGCCGGCCCGAGATCTACGTCCTCTGCGACGTCTCCACCTCGGTCACCTCGGCCAGCGTCTTCTTCCTCTCGGTCCTGCACGCCCTCCACGACTCGTTCCGCAAACTGCGCAGCTTCGTCTTCATCGAGCGGATCTCCGAGGTCACCGATGTCTTCGAGCACGAGCGGGACTTCGCCGTCGTCGCCCAGCGGATCTCCAGCGAGGGCGGTGTCGCCGACGTCTCCGGCTACACCGACTACGGCCGCGTCTGGCTCGAGTTCCTGACCGAGATCTCCGACGAACTCGACCCGCGCTCGACCGTGATCGTGCTCGGCGACGCCCGCACCAACGGCCGCCAGCCCCACGCCGAGGTCTTCGCCCAGGTGGCGGAGCGCGCCGGTCGCCTCTTCTGGCTCAACCCGGAGCCGAAGCTCTACTGGAACTACGGCGACTCGGTGATGGCCGCCTACGAGCGCTACTGCGACGGCGCCTTCGAGTGCTGGACCACCCGCCACCTCGAGAACTTCGTCAACGTCGTCGCCGGCGGCGTGCCGGCGCCGGAATAGGGTGTTCTTCGGATGAGGTTTGGCGTGGAGGGGTTGGGCGTCCCTTCCGCTTGCTGGGATTTTCGCCGTTAACTTGGACTCTCTCGCCGAGTGCCCCGCTGCGAAAATCAGGACGCCGCGCGCTCCAGGGACACCCAACCCCTCCCCACGAGAACTCTCCTTAGCCTCAAGGTAGGCAGCTTCCGCTAAGCGGAACAGCTTCCAAGAGACAGGAGCTCCCGTCAGGCACCCCCGGGCGTGGGCGATTCAGCTGCGCGACGTGGCGAGGGGCCGGCCCCCTCCACGCACCGCCCTAGCGGGCGGCCCAGGCGTCCGGCGTCGCGGCGAGGTCGGTGACGACGCTCGGCATTTCGCCGGAGACGAGGTCGGCCAGGGTGACCTCCTCGAGCACCGAGCGCAGGCTGGCGCGGACGGCGATCCAGACCTCCTGCAGGTGCTCGGCGTTGCCGCGGTACTCGATCGCCTCGGGCGGGCTCGACTGGACGTGGGCGATCGGGCCCTCGACGGCGCGCACGACATCGGCGATGGTCACCTCGTCGGCCGGTCTCGCCAGCCAGTAGCCGCCCTTGGCGCCGCGGCGGGCGCGGACGATGCCGTGATGCTTGAGCTCGAGCAGGATGTGCTCGAGAAACTGCAGGGGAATGTCCTGGGCCTCGGCCAGGCGCCCACCCTTGATCGGCCCCTCCTCGGCAGCGGCGAGCTCGGCCGCCGCCCGCACCGCGTAGTCGGCCTTTGCGGAAACACGCATGGATCTAGTAAATCAGTCGACCGGGAGCGTTCGCGCCAGCGCCGCCGCCTGGTCCGCCTCTTGCTCGTGCTGGCGCTTGCGACGCCGGTTGAGCCAGTGCGGCGCGTAGAGGACCCCGCCGAGGCCGATCGCGGCGACTCCGGCGGCGATCGGCCAGACCTGGGGGTCGCCCTTCTGGATCGTGACGATCCCGGAGCCGATCAGGACCAGGCCGAGCGCGGAGCGGATGAAGCCCTGGGGCGCTTTGTCGGAGAGCGCCGAGCCGATGATCACGCCCGGTATCGAGCCGACGAGGATGTTCCCGGCAAGGCCGAAGTCGACGTTGCCGCCGACGATGTGGGCGAGTCCGGCGGCCCAGAGCAGGATCGCCGCGTGGAAGACGTCGGTTCCGACGACCTTCTTCGGCGCCAGACGGTAGACGGCGATCAGCAGGATCGCGATCACGGTTCCCGAGCCGGCTGAGGTGATGCCGATCACGAAGCCGGTGGTGGCGCCGATCACGATCGCGGCGACCTTGTGGCGTTTCTCGACCTCGAAGCGGTCGCGCTCGTCGATCAGGTTGCGCAGGATCAGTGCCCGGGCCAGGGTGATGATCCCGACCATCAGCAGGGTGCCGCCGAGGACCGCGTAGACGAGCGAATCGAGCCGGTCTTCGCCGACGCTGTGGGCGACTATCGAGACCAGCGCCACCCCCGCCACCGCCGCCGGCACGCTGCCGAACGAGAGCCACTTGACCAGCTCCATGTTGACCGTGCCCATCTTGAAATGGCGCCAGCCGCCGACGGTCTTGGTGATCGCCGAGTAGACGATGTCGGTGCCGATCGCCGTCGTCGGCTGGATCCCGAAGATCAGGATCAGCAGCGGCGTCATCAGCGAGCCTCCGCCCATGCCGGTCATACCGACGAGTACGCCGATGCCCAATCCGAAGAGGACGATTGCCGGGTCCATGGTGAGTTGCGCTGCGCCGCACGGGTGCTTATCGACTTTCCTGACCTTCTTGGTCAGGAGTGCGGAGTGCGCCAGGATACCAGGATGAACGCCGAAGGCGGAAGAATCAGCGCCGTCGAAACGGCGCCGTCCCTCCCGGACGGCGCCGGGATCGCGGTTCGCGGCGTCGAGCACGCTTATGGCGAGCTGCGGACGATCGAGCGGATCGACCTCGCGGTCGAACCGCACGGCGTGGTCGGCCTGGTCGGGCCCTCGGGGTGCGGCAAGTCCACCCTGCTGGAGCTGATCTGCGGCCTCCGCGACCCGCTCGCCGGCGCGATCGAGATCAGCGGCGTCGGAGATTCGCCGGGCCGGCTCGCCCGCTGCGCCTACATGCCCCAGCGCGACCTGCTCCTGCCCTGGTACTCGGCGCTCGACAACGCGGCGCTGGCGCTGCGCAACCAGGGCGCTCGCAAAGGGCGGGCGCGCGAGCGGGCGGCGGCGCTGTTCGAGCGCTTCGGCCTCGCCGGCTTCGAGGCGACGGCGCCGGCCGAGCTCTCGGGCGGGATGCGCCAGCGGGTCGCCTTCCTGCGCACCCTTCTGGCCGGCAAGCCGGTGCTGGCCCTCGACGAGCCCTTCGCCGCGCTCGACGCGATCACCAGGGCCGAGATGCAGGGGTGGCTGGCGGCGGCGCTGCGGGCCGATCCCCGCACCGTCGTCCTCGTCACCCACGACGTCGAGGAGGCGCTCTACCTCTCCGACCGGGTCGCCGTCCTCTCGGCGCGCCCGGCGCGGATCGTCGCCGAGCTGCGCGCCCCGGAGCCGCGCGCCCCCGATCGCGACGGCGCCGTCACCGATCCCGACTTCGTCGCCGTCCGCGAGGAAGCGATGCGGGCGCTGCGGGAGGGCATGCGGTGAAGCGCTGGCTGCCGCCGACGCTCGCGATCGTCGTCCTGGTCGGCGCCTGGCAGGTCGCCGCCAGCACGGGTGCGATCGCCAGCGCCCTCAACCTCGAAAGCTTCCTCGTCCCCTCCCCCGCGGAAATCTCCAGCTCGCTCTGGGAGAACCGCTCCCTGCTGGCCGAAAACGCCTGGGTGACGCTGCGCGAGATCCTGATCGGTCTCGGCTGCGCGCTGGTGACGGGACTCGGCCTGGCGCTCCTGCTTCATCTCTCGGAGACGCTGCGCCGCGCCATCTACCCGCTGCTGGTCTCGACGCAGGCGATCCCGATCGTCGTCGTCGCCCCGATCCTGGTCGTGTGGTTCGGATACGGAATCCTGCCCAAGGTCCTGATCGTCGCCCTGGTCTGCTTCTTCCCGATCGCGGTCGGCGCACTCGACGGGCTTCGGAACGTCGATCCAGACACGGTCAAGCTGATGCGCACCCTCGACGCATCGCGTTCGCAGATCTTCCACCGGGTCGAGATCCCGACCGCGCTTCCCTCCACCTTCAGCGGGGCCAAGATCGCGGCCGCCGTCGCGCCGATCGGCGCTCTCTTCGGTGAGCTGGCCGGATCGAGCTCCGGGCTCGGGCATCTGATCGTCCAGGACAACGCCCAGCTCGAGGTCGCGCGGCTGTTCGCTTCGGTGGTGGTCCTCGCGGCGATCGGGATCGCGCTCTTCGGGCTAACGGCACTCGCGGAGCGACGTGTCGTCACTTGGCGATAGAACACAGGGGATGAAGTCGCCCCGAATCCCGGCGATCGCCCTCGCCGTCGCTCTCGTCGCACTCGCGCTGGGCCTAGCCGCCTGCGGACAGAAGTCCGAGGACTCCAGCGGCGAAACCGAACCGGTCTCGCTGACTCTCGACTTCTACCCCAACCCCGATCACGCCGGGATCTACATGGCGCAGAAGCTCGGCTACTTCGAAGAAGCCGGACTCGACGTCAGCATCACCTCCCCCTCGGACCCCTCGGCGCCGCTGAAGCTGGTCGCGGCGGGACGCTCGGACCTGGCGATCACCTACGAGCCCGAGGTCGCGCTGGCCCACGACCAGGGCCTCGGCGTGGTCGCGATCGCGGCGCTGGTCAACCGGCCGCTGACCTCGATGATCTGGCTGCAGGAATCGGGAATCAAAGGAGTCGGCGGCCTCAAAGGCAAGACGATCGCCACCGCCGGCATCCCCTACCAGGAAGCGTTCCTGAAGACGATCCTGGGCCGCGTCAACCTCTCCCCCTCCGACGTCAAGGCGGTCAACGTCGGCTTCGGCCTGCTGCCCGCCCTGGTCGGCGGCAGCGCCCAGGCGATGCTCGGCGGCTACAGCAACGTCGAGGGCGTCGACCTGCGCGAACGCGGCAAACAGCCGGTCATAACCCCCGTCGACCAGCTCGGTGTGCCGACCTACGACGAGCTGGTCCTGGTCGCGAACCGGAAGAAGCTGGAAGAAGAACCGGAAGAGTTCCGCCTCTTCATCGCCGCGCTCGAACGCGGCACCAACGCCGCGGTCGAACAGCCGAAAGCGGCGACCAAAGCGCTGCTCGAAGCCAACACCGGGCTCGATCCGAAACTGACCGAAGCCGAGATGACCGCGACCCTGCCGCTGCTCGCCGCGAGGACGGCGGGGAAGCCCTACGGCTACATGGACCCCGCCGAGTGGAGCACCTTCGCCGGCTGGATGCGCGACAACGAACTGATCGAGTCGCTGCCCACTCCGGGCGAACTGCTCAGCAACTCCTACCTGAGCGGCGAAATCCCCGAATAGTCCAGGGTGCCCTCGCCGAGCAGGCGGCTGATCTCGGCCTCCGGCATCGCGGCGTGGAAGAGGTGGCCCTGGGCGGAGTCGCAGCCGAGGCGCCGCAGCTCGGCCAGCTGGACCTCGTTCTCGACCCCCTCGGCGATCACGTCGAGGGAGAGCGCCCTTGCCATGCCGATGATCGCCTCGACGATCGCCGTGCGCTCCTGCTCGATGCCGAGCGCGTCGATGAAGGAGCGGTCGATCTTCAGCGCGTGGAAGGGGAAGCGGTTGAGGTAGGCGAGTGAGGAGTAGCCGGTGCCGAAGTCGTCGAGGACGAGTCGCACGCCGATCTCGTTCAGCGTCTCGAGCGAGGCGATCGCCGTCGCCGACTCCTCGACCAGGACGTTCTCGGTGATCTCCAGCCGCAGGTGGGCCGGGTCGATGCCGGTGCGGGCGATGATCTCGGCGACCGTGGCAGGCAGGTCGCGGTGGGCGACCTGGCGGGCGGAGAGGTTGACGGCGACGTCGAGCGGGCGCGAGTCCGGGCGCTCTTCGTGCCAGGCGAGCGCCTGGCGACAGGCGCGCTCCTGAACCCAGCGCCCGATCGGCTCGATCAGGCCGCTGTCCTCGGCGATCGAGACGAAATCGGCCGGATCGAGCAGGCCGCGGGCGGGGTGCTGCCAGCGGACCAGTGCCTCGACCCCGGTCACCTCGCCGGTGCGCAGGTTGACCACGGGCTGGTAGTGGAGGGCGAGCTCGTCGCGGTCGAGAGCGTGGCGGAGCTCGCGTTCGACCTCGAGCCGCTGCAGCGCACCGGCTCGCATCTCGGCGTCGAAGAGCACGCAGCGGGCGCGTCCGTTCTCCTTGGCCCGGTACATCGCCGCGTCGGCGTCGCGGATCAGGAGCTCGGCGTTGACCGTGCGCTGCTCGGAGTTGCGCGCCACCGCGATTCCGATGCTGGCGCTGAAGAAATGCTCGACCCCCTCCATCGAGAACGGCTGGGCGAACGCCGCCGCGACCCGGTCGGCGATCGCGAGCGCCTCCTCTTCGTCGGCGAGGCGGTCGATCAGGATCTCGAACTCGTCGCCGCCGAAGCGGGCGACCAGGTCCCCGGGGCGCAGGTGGGCGCGCAGCCGCGACGCGACGGCGCGCAGCAGCGCGTCGCCGGCGTGGTGGCCGAGGCTGTCGTTGAGCAGCTTGAAGTGGTCGAGGTCGAGGAAGAGGATCCCCACCGGCGAGCCGGATGCCGTCGCCCGCCGCAGCGCGTCGCCGAGTGCGTCGACGAAGCTGAGCCGGTTCGGAAGCCCGGTCAGCGAGTCGTGCAGGACCCGGTGGCGCAGCGCCTGATCGGCGGCGTGGCGCTCGAAGGCGTCGGCGAGGACGTTTGCCGCCGCCTGCAGGAACGGCACGTCCTTGGGACTGAAGCGATGCGGCTCGGTGGCGTGGACGTCGAGCACGCCGAACGGGTGATCCTTGCCGTCGATCATCACCGCCAGGCTGCTGGCGGCGCCCAAGGCGCGCAGGACCGGCGGCATCGTGAAGCGCTTCTCATCCGACCATTCGGAGACGATCGTCGCGGCGCCCGAGTCGAGTGCGGCGCCGGCGTGGGAATCGCGGGCCGCTGAGACCCGCCGGCCGGCGCCGACGACCTCGTCCTCCAGCCCGGCGCGCAGGTTGAGCCGGCGGCCGTCGCGCCCGACCTCCCAGATGCAGGCGCTGTGGACGCCGTCGATTTCGCCGATCAGCGAAGTCGCCGCCCGCATCAGCGAGTCGGGGTCGCCGTTCTGCAATGCCCGCTCGCCGAGCTTGGCGACAACCGCCTGCTGGGAGAGCGCCCGCTGCAGGTCGGCCTCGGCGTTCTTGCGCTCGCTGATGTCGTAGAGCACCCCGTGCCAGACCGGAACCCCGGACTCGTCGGCCTCGAGCACGGCCTCGTCGAGCATCCAGACGACCTTGCCGGAGCGGGTTCGCATCCGGTACTCGATCGGGCTGGTGTTGCGGTTGCCGAGGTACTCCTCGCTTTCGATTTCCAGCGCGCGCAGGCGGTCGTCGGGGTGCAGCAGCCGCGCCCAGAGCCCGGGGTCGCCCTTGAACTCCTCCGCCGTGTAGCCGAGGAGCTCCTCGACCTGGGGGCTGACGTAGCGCCATCTCCCTTGCTCCCCCAACTCCGAGGCGTAGACGATCACCGGGAGCCGCTCGACCAGGCGTCGGTAGTCCTGCCCGCCGGCGGCGATCTGGTCGAGGAATTCGTCGACCTCGTGGTCGGGCCAGTTTCTGTCCCCCGGTTCGCGCATCGCCGTCGTTATCGACACCTGAGGCGAGCGCTTGACCCCACGCCTGTCGGCCACGATGTCCCGCACCCCCCGGACTGGCCGTTCAGGCAGCGATTCGGAGGGGTGGGCCCTGCGCGACGACCCTGTGCAGCCCGGCGAGGGTGAGGGCACCGACGAGCCCCCGGTAGGGCTCATAGGGGGCGTAGAACTCCTCCACCTCGGCGACCGTGGCCCGGCGGCCGATGCCGGCGAGGCGACCGACCAGCTTGATGTAGCCGAGGTCGCCGGCCGGCAGGGAGTCCATCTCGCCGCGGCCGAACAGGGCCAGGCACTGGACGGTCCAGGGGCCGACCTGCGGCATCGCCAGCAGCCGGCGGTCGGCGGCGGCGGTCTCGATCCGGCAGCGTCCCAGGGCGACCTCGCACGCCACCCGGCGCAGCGCCGTGGCCCGGCTCGGGGCGAGGTCCATCGAGGTGAGTTCGGCGGGGGCGCGGCCGGCGATCGTCGTCGCCGTCGGGACGTCGCGCAGCGCTCCCCGCCCCTCCCCCAGCCGGGCTCCCCAGCGACCGACGATGCGGCGTTCGATCCGGACCGCGCGCTCGGCCTCGATCAGCTGCCCGACGATCGCCCCGGCCAGCGCCTCCCAGGGCCAGACCCGCCGTTTCGGCCGGAAGCTGGGCATCCGGCGCAACAGTGGACCGACCAGCGGATCGCGCCGGAAGCGGCGATGGAACTCGCCGAGATCGTCGTCGACGCCCAGGGCGAAGCGGATCCGCTCGACCGCGACCTCCAGCTGCGTCGCGCTCGCCAGCGGGGGATCCTCGGCGGGTGCCGCCAGCGGCTTCCCGACCGCCGCCGGGTCGACCGGCTCGGCCCGCAGCAGCACGCGGTCGGCGGCGGGCTGCCAGGCCCGCACCAGCACCGGGCTGCCGTCGACGTGGAGAAGGCGGGTTGCGACCCCGCGGTCGACCCGCAGGGTCCGGTCGTCGCTGCCGCGCCTCAGCCGGTACGGAGAGGGCGGCCGCACATCGACCTGCAGCATCTCGCCGCGACCGGGCCGGCCGGGGGAGATATCGACCTGGTTTCGGCCCACCGGCCGGGGCTCAGCGGCCGAGGAGATGGACGTCGACGAGGAAGGAGCGGCTGGCGAGGACCTTGGCCGGGCGCTCGCGGCGGC
>JADGPJ010000023.1 GCA_017882505.1 Solirubrobacterales bacterium
TTCGCGTACGTGAGTCGTTTTCGGATCTGCTTCACGAAGGATCTCCTTGGAGTAGAGGGGAGGAGAAATGGCAAACTGCCGAGGCAGATTTACCGCGATCTCGGACGCTAAGTCCATGCCGACCCTCCCAGGGCACCAGGCCAGTGTCAAGCGGGGCCGGCGGGTGTCAGTCGCCGCCTTCGACGGTCCTCTCCGCCACCTCCGCCAGCCGCTCGACCATCCGGGCGAACTGCTCGATCTCCGGGGGGACCTCGCCGTAGGCACCGGCCGCATAGCGGGCGTAGACGCCCTCGAGGATGATCGCCAGCTTCCAGTAGCCGAGGGCGAGGTAGAAGTCGAGGTCGGAGATGTCGCGGCCGGAGCTAGCTGCATAGCGCGCCGCCAGCTCCTCCCGGGTCGGGAAGCCGGGCGCCAGGTTCGCCGGCTGGCCGAGCGCGATCCCCTTCTCGCCCCGCTCGGGCCAGTAGGCCATCAGCGTGCCGACGTCGGCGAGCGGGTCGCCGAGCGTGCAGAGCTCCCAGTCGACCACCGCCGCGACCTCTCCCGACGGGGTCAGGATCATGTTGTCGAGGCGGTAGTCGCCGTGCACGAGCGTCGCCGGGCCCTGGTCGGGGATCCGGGCGGCGAGCCGCTCGTGGACGCGGTCGACGGCCTCGAGCTCGCGCGTCTTCGATTTCTCCCACTGGCCCTGCCAGCGGCGCAGCTGCCGGGCGACGTAGTCCTCCCTGCGACCGAGGTCGCCGAGGCCGACGGCGTCGGGATCGACGGCGTGGATCTGCGCCAGGGTGTCGGCGACACGCTCGCCGATCGCCCGCCGATCGGCCTCGTCCGGGAAGGCGTCCGCCTCCGCCAGCCCACGCAGCACCGGGCCCTCGACGAACTCCATCGCGTAGAAGGGGGCGCCGGTGACGCTCTCGTCCTCGCAGAGGCCGACCACCGGCGCCACCGGCACCGCGGTCGGCTCGAGGGCGGAGACGACCCGGTGCTCGCGGGCCATGTCATGCGCGGAGCCGAGGCGCTTGCCGAGCGGTGGCCGCCGCAGCGCCCAGCTGTTCCCGGCCTGGTCGCTGACGCGGTAGGTCAGGTTCGAGAGACCGCCGGCGATGCGCTCGAAGCCGAGCGGCGGCGAGACCCCCTGGGCGTGCTCGGAAAACCAGGCTTCGAGCCCAGCTTGGTCGATGCCATCCGCGCCCGCGACGGAGTCGTCGCCGCGGTCTGTAGCCTCGTCGCCCATAGCCGCGCAAGCATATTCCCGACCTGCTCATCACCTGAACCCGTCGCTTGCCAACAGGCTGAGGATTGGCTTCGCGATCGGCTTTGCCCTGCTCACGGCGATGGCGGTGATCGGCGTCGCCCGTTTCATCCAGCAGCGCCAGGACTACGAGGACGCGATCGCCCGCTCTTACCAGGTCGAGATGGCGGCCCGGGTCAGGATCGCGCAGGGGACGGACTCACAGGCCGCGAGGGCGGTGGTCGCGGCACAGGCGGAACAGCGCAGCCGGCTGCAGGACCAGATCTCCAGCGACACCCGCGACACCGCGATCCTCGTCGCCGCCGGTCTGATCGGCGGCCTGACCGGGGCGCTGCTGCTGTTCAGCGGCCTGATCGCCTCGATGCGGCGCCCGCTGGAGGAGCTCGTCGACGCCGCCGGCCGCCTCGCCGCCGGCGACCTCAGCACCCGGGTGAAGGTCGGCGGCGTCTCCGAGACGGCCACACTCGGCGCGGCCTTCAACGAAATGGCCGGCCAGCTGGAGGTCGAGGCGAGCCAACGCGACCAGCTCGACCGGCTCAAAGACGAGTTCGTCCTCACCGCCTCGCACGAGCTGCGCAGCCCGCTCACCTCGGTCCAGGGCTTCGCCGAGCTGCTGATGCTGGAGCGCGACTCGTTGACGCCGAGGCAGGTCGAGACCGTCGAGATCATCCTCGACAACTGCCGCCACCTGGTCCGCCTCCTCAACGACCTGCTCGACCTCGCCCGCAGCGACGCCGGCCGGCTCTCGGTCCGGCTGCGACCGACTGAGCTGACGCCTTTGATCGAAGACGTGGTGCGGACGATGCGAGCCCAGACCGAGGGCGCCGGCCAGTCCCTGACGCAGCGCCTGGAGCCAGATCTGCCGGTGATCGAAGCCGAGGCAGACCGGGTACGACAGGTACTGGTGAATCTGATCACCAACGCACATGAGTACTCGCCCGAAGGCGCGGCGATCACGGTGACCGCACATGGATACGGTGCTGGGGTGGAAGTTGCCGTGAACGACAACGGACCGGGAATCCCCGAGAGCCAGCTCGAACACATCTTCGAGCGATTCACCCGCGGCGACGCGGGCTTGACCCAGCGCGTCGGCGGAACCGGGCTCGGGCTGGCGATCTCGAAATCGCTGGTCGAGCTGCACGGCGGCTCGATCGAGGCCGACTCGACCGTCGGCGAGGGCTCGACCTTCCGCTTCCGCCTGCCCGTCAAGCCACCCGTGGCCGCCGCCGACCCTGAGCGCGCGACCGCGGAGTCGAGCTGATGACCAAGGTCCTCGTAGCCGACGACTCGGAGACGATCCTGCTGCTGATACGGACCCGCCTGGAGCTGGCCGGCTACCAGGTCGAGACCGCCGCAGACGGCCAGGAGGTGACGGAGATCATGGGTTCGGAAGATCCCGAGGACCTACCCGACCTGCTGCTGCTCGACGCGATGATGCCGCGCAAGTCCGGGATCGACGCGCTGCGCGAGCTGCGGGCCGCCGGCGTCGAGACGCCGGCGCTGATCGTCAGCGCCCACCAGGATCCGAGTGACGCCGACGCCCCGACCGACCTCGAGATCAGCGGCTACGTGACCAAGCCGATCGACTTCGAGCGGCTGCTCGGCGAGATCGACGCGCTGACGCGGGCCTAGGCCCGCCCCAGCTCAACTCTTGGCTATCTCTAGCCGGATCTCCTTGCCTTTGAGCTTGGTGCCGTCGAGGAACTCGACCGCACGCTCGGCCTGATCGGGGGCGACCTCGACGAACGAGAAGCGGTGGAGGACGCGGACGTCGTAGATCGACTCCTCGGGCAGGACGGCGCCCTCGCGCAGGGCCCAGCGCAGGTCGTCCTCGTCGATGCCGCTGCGCTCGCCGCGGTTGACGAAGAGCTTGACGCTGTCGCGCGCGGGCTCGCCATCGTGGTCCTCAGGCTCGATCGCGGGCCTGGAATCGGGCTGGCTCGGCGCCGGCGACGGGACGCCGTTCGTGTCCGGCTCCGGCGGCGGCGCGCCACTGCTGGCGGGCGTCGCCTGCTCGACCTTCTCGCGGCGTTCGCTGCGCTCGCGCCGGCGGGGGGGTGGCGCGTGCTCGAGCCGCTCCTCGGGGGCCTCCCACTCGCCGATCGTGGTCTTGACGTCGCGCTCGATGCGGGTGATCTCATCGCGCTGGGCCGGGGTCACGAAAGTGATCGCGCGACCGGTCCGCCCGACCCGTCCGGTCCTGCCGATGCGGTGGACGTAGGTCTCCGAAGAGTTCGGGACGTCGAAGTTGATGACGTGGGTGACGTGCTCGATGTCGAGGCCGCGGGCGGCGATGTCGGTGGCGACGAGCAGCCGCACCCGATGGTCCTTGAAGGCGATCATGACCCCGTCGCGGACGCCCTGGCTGAGGTCGCCGTGCAGCGCCTTCACGTCCAGCCCTTTGTCCTTCAGCGTCTTCTCGAGCTTCGAGGCGCCGATTTTGGTCCGGGTGAAGATGATCGCCTGCTCGGGTTCTTCGGTCTTCAGCAGCTCGACCAGGCGCGCCGTCTTCTCATTCGCCGGAACCTCGACGAAGGCCTGGGCGATGGCATCGACGGTGAGCGCCTTCGGGGTGATGGAGATCGTCGTCGGCTCATACATGTAGCCCTCGGCGAGCTTCTGGATCGGCGGCGGCATCGTCGCCGAGAAGAGCGCCGTCTGGCGCCCGCTCGGGCACATCCGGAGGATCTTCTCGACATCGTCGATGAAGCCGAGGTCGAGCATCTCGTCCGCCTCGTCGAGGACGACGTAGCGGGCCGAGGTGAGGACCAGCGAACGGCGCGACATCAGGTCCATCATCCGGCCGACGGTGGCGACGACGACGTGGGCGCCGGAGCGCAGTTGCGACTGCTGGGAGCGGATCGGGGCGCCGCCGAAGACCGCCACGATCTCGATGTCGAGGTGCTCGGCGTAGGTGCGCAGCGCCTGCGTCACCTGGATGCAGAGCTCCCGGGTCGGGGTCATGACGATCGCCTGGACCTCTTGGTTCGCCGGATCGAGGTACTGCAGGAGCGGCAGACCGAAGGCGGCGGTCTTGCCGGTGCCGGTCTGGGCCTGGCCGATCACGTCGTGGCCGGCGAGCAGCTCGGGGATCGCCTGCTCCTGAATCGGCGTCGGGTCTTCGTAACCCAGCTCGTCGAGGGCCTGCTGAATGTCGGGCGAGAGGCCCAGGTCTTTGAATGTGGTCATGTCGATGGGTCCAGAAGGAGCTTGCCGCTGGTGCGGCGGGCGATCAGGTCTTCGTGGGCGCGGGGCGCCTCTGAGAGTGGGTATACGTCGCCGATCGTAGCTTCGAGCTCGCCGGCGGCGACGGCACCCAGCAACTCGCCGATCATAGGGATCGCCAGGCCCGGCCGGGCCAGGAGGTGGATCAGCCAGAAGCCGATCACCGACTTCGAGCCCCGCAGCAGTCTTCGGAATCGCCTCGCGCGAGCAGCGCGACGTCTCCACCGCGGCGGGTGGTGTGGGTGTCGGCGAAATTGACCCCGCAGCGGGAGACCTCGACCAGCACCTCACCCTCGCCGGGAGCCGGATCGGGGACCTCGACGTGTTCGAGCACCTCGGGTCCGCCGAACTCCTGCAGCTGGATCGCCTTCATCGGCCGCTGAGTCTCGCAGGGGAGCCGCTAGGCTGCCGTCCGCATGTCTCTGACCGTCGTCGGATCGATCGCCTTTGACGCAGTCAAGACCCCGTTCGGGGAGCGCGACCGCATGCTCGGCGGCGCCGCCGTCCATTTCTCGCTCGCCGCCAGCTTCTTCACCGAGGTGCGGCCGGTCGGGCCGGTCGGCGACGACTTCGGCGCCGAGCAGTTCGAAGTGCTGGAGCGGCGTGGCATCCTCACCGAGGACATCGAGCGGGTCGCCGGCGGGCAGTCCTTCTTCTGGCGCGGTCGCTACGAGTACGACCTCAACGTCGCCCACACCGAGGACACCCAGCTCGGCGTCTTCGCCGAGTTCGAGCCGAAGCTCTCGGAGCTCTCCCAGGCGGCCGACACCCTCTTCCTCGCCAACATCCAGCCCGACCTGCAGCGCCAGGTGCGCGCCCAGTGCAGCGCCAGCTTCAGCGGCCTCGACTCGATGAACCTCTGGATCGAAACCGCCAAGGACTCCCTCCTGGCGGCGGTCGCCGAGGTCGACTGCCTGGTCGTCAACGACGCCGAGATCCGCCAGCTGACCGGCGAGGCGAACCTCGCCCGCGCCGCCCGGGCCGTGATGGCCCTGGGACCGCGGGCGGTCGTCGCCAAGCAGGGCGAGTACGGCGCGGCGCTGTTCACCGAGGGCGGCTTCTTCGCCCTGCCGGGCTTCCCGCTCGAGGACGTCCGCGACCCGACCGGCGCCGGCGACAGCTTCGCCGGCGGCTTCTTCGGCTACCTCGACGGCCACGACGGGGATCTCGACGAGACCCACCTGCGACGGGCGATGGGCTACGGCACCGTCCTCGCCTCCTTCAACGTCGAGGAGTTCGGCACCGAGCGGGTGTCCCGGCTCAGCCGCGAGGAGATCGACGAGCGCTTCGAGACGCTGCGCGCGATGACCCAGTTCGACGGGCTCGCGGCCCCCGCCGAGTAGCCGCCGCGGCACTCAACTCGGCAACAGGCGGGGCAGCCGAACTGCGATACTGGCGCTCCTTGCATACAAGCTTCGAAGGAGGGGCGATGGCCACCGAGCAGCAGACCCAGGACACGAACGCCGCCGATGCCGCCAGCGCCGGGAACACCGAGACGCTGACCGTCACCGACAACCGCACCGGCAAGACCTACGAGCTGCCGATCGAGGACGGGACCGTGAAGGGGATGGACCTGCGCCAGATCAAGGTCTCCGAGGACGACTTCGGGTTGATGTCCTACGACCCCGCCTTCACCAACACCGCCTCCTGCCGCTCTTCGGTCACCTACATCGACGGCGAGGCCGGGATCCTCGAACACCGCGGCTACTCGATCGAGCAGCTCTGCGAGCGCTCCACCTTCCTCGAGGTCGCCTACCTGCTGATCTTCGGTGAGCTCCCGACCGGGCCCCAGCTCGACCGCTGGACCTTCGACATCACGCATCACACCTACGTCCACGAGGACCTGAAACAGTTCTTCGAGGGCTTCCGCTACGACGCTCACCCGATGGGGATGCTGCTGGCCGGCGTCGGCGCTCTCTCGACCTTCTACCCGGACGCGAAGCAGATCGACGACCCCGAAGAGCGCTACATGTCGGCGGTCCGCCTGATCGCCAAGGTGCCGACCCTCGCCGCCTTCTCCTACCGGCACAACATGGGCTTCCCCTACGCCTACCCGGACAACGACCTCAACTTCTCCGAGAACTTCCTCTCGATGATGTTCAAGAAAACGGAAGCCAAACACGTTCCCAAGGCCGCCCTCTCGCGCGCCCTCGACGTCCTCTTCATCCTCCATGCCGACCACGAACAGAACTGCTCCACCAACGCCGTTCGCGGCGTCGGCTCCTCCGACGTCGACCCCTATTCGGCGGTCGCCGCGGGCGTGGCCGCCCTCTACGGGCCGCTGCACGGCGGCGCCAACGAGGCGGTGCTGAAGATGCTGCGCCGGATCGAGTCGCCGGACAACATCCCCGCCTTCCTCGAGCGGGTCAAGGAGCGCGGGGAGAAACTGATGGGCTTCGGCCACCGGGTCTACAAAAACTACGACCCGCGGGCACGGATCATCCAGCAGCACATGGACGAGGTCTTCGAGGCGACCGAGTACAACCCGCTGGTCGAGATCGCCCGCGAGCTCGAGAAACGCGCGCTCGACGACGACTACTTCACCTCCCGCAAGCTCTACCCGAACGTCGACTTCTACTCGGGAATCATCTACGAGGCGATGGAGATCCCCGCCAACATGTTCACGGTGATCTTCGCCATCCCGCGCACCGCCGGCTGGGTCGCGCAGTGGATGGAGATGCACGAAGACCCGGCGACCAAAATCGCCCGGCCGCGGCAGATCTACACCGGCGCCCGCGAACGCGACTACGTCGCGATCGACGATCGCGACGGGCCGGAGAAGATCGTCGGGCCGCCGGCGCGGCGTCCGAAACGGCCCCGACGCGGGGCCTGAACAGCCAGTCGGCGAAAACGGGGTTCGGACTGACCTGGCGCCCGGAACGCCCGGGGAGCTTCTAGGGTTCAGCCCGTGGCTCGTTCGAAGTGGAGGCTGACCGTGCGGAAGGGATCCGAGGTTGAGCATGCTCAATTCGATGACTTGGACGAGGCCGTGGCCGCGATGAGGAGCCGGGCGCTGGAGATACGGAGCGAGGGGCCGGCGAAGGCGGTTAGGTCGCTGCGGGACTACGGGCCGGGGGATCTGGTGCGGGCGCGGCTGCAGCTGACCGGGCGGGGGCTGCTGCGCAAGCCGGTCGCCGGGGTCGACGTGCGGGGGGACGGGACCTTCATGCCCTTCCGCGGCGGGGTCGGGCGCGAGGAGCTCGACCCGACCAACCACGAGACGCCATTCGACCTCGTGCGCGAGACTCTCGAAGCAGACTGATGAGCGACCACGACTCCAGCACCGAGATTCCCAAGGGCAGCTACGCCGCCGGCGAGCGCGTGAAGCTGCCCGCCGGCGCCGAACCGCCGTTCACTATCTTCATCAACGGCGTCGAGCAGAGCCAGGACACTTACGCGATCGAGGGCGGCGAGATCGTCTTCAACCGCCCGATCGTCAAGGAGAAGATGGATGCCGGCCGCTGGCTGGCGATGTACCTCGGCATCTTCGGCACCTACCGCAAGGACGAGACGATCGACCTCCAGTTCAGCCGCGACGGCAAGGTCGAACTGCTGCCCGACCTGCCCGTGGTTCCCTACCCCGAGGCGCCATGAACCTCGGCTTCGTCCTCCTCTCCGACCACAGCGAGGCGGTCAACGGCAAGCTCTACCTGACCGGCGGCGGCTGGAACGTCCTGCGCCTGCCCGAGCTCCCGCACGAGTGGTCCTTCCACATCGGCCTCGGGATCGACGTCGCCTGGCACGAGACCAACAGCCCGCACGAGCTCGTGGTCACGATCCAGGACCCCGACGGGGTCGAGCTCGGCGAGGGCCTGACCGCCAACTTCGAGACCGGGCGCCCGCCGGGCATGCCGGCCGGCCAGGAGCAGCGCCTGGTGATGTCGATCGCCGCCACCGCCAGCTTCGCCGCCGCCGGTCCCCACGCCGCCGTCGTCCAGGTCGACGGCGACGAGCTGGGCCGCGCCCGCTTCTACCTGATGGAAGGCGTCCCGCCCGAGGGGGAGCTGACCTAGGCCGGATCGGGGCCGTCGGCGGTCGCGGCCGCTAGTTGAACACGTAGAGCAGGAGGAAGGCGATCAGCGCGTAGGAGGCGCCGGCGGCCTGGATTCCGCGGTCTTCGGCGACGATCGCCGCCATCGAGCGGTCGTCGGAACGGTCGTAGATCAGGTAGAGGTAGCGGAAGATCCCGTAGACCACGGGCGGGATCGTCAGCATCATCTGGCTGCCGATCAGCGGCGAGTTGACGGTGTAGATCGCGTAGCTGAGCACGGTGCCGGTGGTGACCAGGGAGACCATCTGGTCGAGGAAGGGAAGCGAGTAGTGCTCGAGCACCGGCCGAGTCGAAGTCCCCTCGTGCAGCTCGGAGACCGCCTCCTGGCGGCGCTTGGTGAAGCCGAGGAAGGCGGCGAGCATGCCGGTGCAGAGGATCAGCCACTCCGAGGCGTGGGCGTCGACGGCGCTGGCGCCGGCGGCGACGCGGAGGATGAAGAGGCCGGCGAGCGTCATCACGTCGATGATCACGACCTGCTTGAGGCCGAGGCTGTAGGCCACCTGCGCGATTCCGTAGCCGACGACCATCAACCCCACCTGCCAGTTGACGGCGGCGAAGGCGATCGCAATCGCGACCACCGCCAGCACCGGCGCGATCGTCATCGCCGATCCCTCGGAGAGCTCGCCGGCCGCGAGCGGGCGGAGGCGCTTCTTCGGGTGCTTGCGATCGAGCTCGACGTCGATCAGGTCGTTGACGAAGTAGCCAGCGCTGGAGATCAGGCAGAAGGCGACGAAGGTGATGACGGCCTCCAGCACGTCGTGGGACTGGTTGAACTTGCCGGAGAAGAGGAGACCGGCGAAGACGAAGACGTTTTTGATCCACTCCTTCGGCCGACCCGTCTTGATCGCCGCCCGCAGCGGCGAGCGCCGCGGCACGACCGGCTCGCCGGCGTCGGGCTTCCCCGCTTCAGCCGGCACGGTCGGTTGTTCCGAAGTGATCGTTTCCATCGCTGAGAGCCGGCACCGGCGCCTGCGGCGCCTCACCGGGGATATCGGGTCGCGACAGGGTACCGCCGGGCGGCGTCATCCCCGTCGTCACCGCCGAGTTCGCACTTTGTCGGGCATGCGCCGACAAACCGCGGACTCGGTCATGCCGGGTCGATGAGGACGCCAGGGTTGAGGATGCCGGCGGGATCGAGCTCGGCCTTGGCCGCCCGCAGCGCGGCGGCGAAGGGGGCCGGGCGCTGGCGGTCGTACCAGGGGCGGTGATCGCGCCCGACCGCGTGGTGGTGGGTGATCGTGCCGCCACCCTCGATCAGCGCCTCCGAGACGGCCGCCTTGATCTCGTCCCACTGCTCGACCTCGCCGCCGCGCACGGCCGGCGCCAGCACCGTGAAGTAGGGAGCGGCGCCATCCGGATAGACGTGGGTGAAGCGGCAGCTGACCCGTGGCGCCCCGGCGCCATCCCGCGGCGCGCCGGTGACCTCGGCCACCGCGGCGCGGGTGGTCTCCATCACGGTCGCGTGGAACTCCTCCAGCCGGTCCCAGGTGATCGCCGTCTCGAACGTCTCCGAGAGCACCCCGCAGGCGACGAAGGTGTCGCGCAGGTACGGCGCCAGCAGGAACGCTCCCCGCCAAGCCCCCACCGCGTCCTCTCCCTCGCTGTCGTCGGGCCGCAGACGTCCACTGTTTGGACGTTTCAGGCCCGTCGGCGGGGGTGTTGGGGCACCGCCGTGCTCCTCGGCGATTTCGAGGGCGATCTCCATCCAATCGTCCACGGGCTGGTGCGACGACTCGAAGCCGAGGATCAGCAGATCCGACCTGCCGTCACCGGCGCCGGTCAGCTCGGCCTCGGAGGCGTCGAGCAGGCGGCAGTTGGAGGGAAACAGACCGGACTGGGAGATCTCGCGGACGGCAGCCGCTGCGGCGATGAAGTCATCGAACTCGACCCCGGCTGACGCCTTGAACTGCGGACGCGGCCGGACCCGCACCCAGGCCTCCGAGATCGCCCCGAGGATGCCCTCGGAGCCGAGCAGCATCCGGTCCGGAGAGGGGCCCGCGCCCGAGCCCGGCAGCCGCCGGCTCTCCCAGTTCCCCCGCGGGGTGATCGCCCGCACCGACTCGACCAGGTCGTCGATGTGGGTGAGCAGGGTGGCGAAGTGGCCACCGGCGCGGGTCGCGATCCAGCCACCCAGGGTCGCGTACTCGAAGGACTGCGGGAAGTGGCGCAGGGTGAGCCCGTGCTCGCGCAGCTGCTCTTCAAGCCGCGGTCCCGTCGCCCCGGCCTGGATCCGCGCCGCCAGCGACTCGGCGTCGACCTCCAGCACCCGGTCGAGGCGGCGCAGGTCCATCGTCACCACCGGCCGCTCGCCGAGCCGCGCCTCGACCCCGCCGACGACGCTGGTGCCGCCGCCGAACGGGATCACCGCCGCCCCCTCGGCCTCGGCCCAGCTCAGCACCGTCTCGATCTCAGACTCGTGCCTGGGGAACGCGACCAGATCGGGTGGATTCTCGAACTCCCCCCGAAACCCCCGCACCACGTCCCGATACGCCTTCCCCAGCCCATGCGAAACCCGCTCGTAGTGGTCCCCCGAGAACAGATCCCCAAGCCCATCAGGCGGCTTGAGCCTCGCCCTCCGCAGCGTCACCTCCTTCAGCGGTACCGGCTTCTGAACCTCCCCCCCGAACCCGAACCGCTGCCGAATCCCTTCCGCCGCCTCGCGCATCTGGGTAGCCGAAGGAGCCTGGTACTCATAGCCCCACCCCCAGTGCTTCAGCCTTCGCCCCGAGCTCATGGAGTCAACCGGGAGCGCGACTCCCGCGGGTGGCGCCGGGGTGGGGTGCCCGCTACCAGTGCACGCCTTTCATCAGGTGCGCAAAGGCAACCGCCTCGGTCGAGGGCGCTTTTTCCCGCCCCTCGCTCTCTTTCCCCTTCGCCGCCTGCGAATCCGGGAAGAGCTTGTAAGCCGTATTGAGGATCGTGTCGCTCGCCTTCGGCGCCACCGCGTAGAGCAGCTCGCCGAAGTTGCCGAGTCTGGTGGCGACCTTCTTCGGCCGGTTGACCATCGCCTTGGCGATCATCTCCGCCGCCTCCTCGGGAGTGATCGCGGGGAACATGTCGTACATCCGCGTCGGCGCGATCATCGGCGTCCGCACCAGCGGCATGTTGATCGTCGTGATGTGGACCTTGTCTTCGACGATCTCCGAGGCGATAACGCGGCTGAAGGCGTCGAGCGCGGCCTTCGAGGCGACATAGGCGGAGAAGCGTGGCGGGTTGGTCTGGGTCCCGATCGAGCTGATGTTGATGATGTGGCCGGATTTGCGGGCCCGCATCGCCGGCAGCAGCGAGAGGATCAGCCGCAGGGCGCCGAGGTAGTTGAGCTGGATCGTCCGCTCGTAATCGTGGAAGCGGTCGTAGGAGAGCGCGACCGAGCGGCGGATCGAGCGCCCGGCGTTGTTGACGAGGATGTCGACGTGGCCGTGGTAGGCCAGCACCTCCGCCGCCATCCGCTCGATGTCGTCGATGTCGGCGAGGTCGCAGCGGTGGATGTGGGCGGAGCCCCCGGCGGCGAGGATCTCCTCCTTGGTCTCCTCCAGCTTCTCGATCGAGCGGGCGACCAGCAGCACCGTCGCGCCGGCGTCGGCGACCTTGACCGCGGTCGCTTTGCCGATTCCCGAGGAAGCGCCGGTGATGAGGACGACCTTGCCCCGCACGGCGCCGGCCAGCGAGCGGTCCTTGAAGAGGTCGGGATCGAGGTTGCGCTCCCAGTAGTCCCAGACCCTGGTCGCGTAGCTCTCCAGCGGCGGTACCTCGATGCCGGAGCCCGCGAGCGCCGCCTGGGCGCCGCTGGAGTCGAAGCTGGTCGGGTAATCGAGGTAGGTGAAGACCGAGGCGGGCAATCCCAGCTCTCCCAGCGCCGCCTTCACGACCCGCTTCCCCGGCGGGAAGAACTTCAGCGCGCCGCGGACGGCGCCGGTCGCCGGTTCGGTCACGTCGGTGCCAAGCCGGATCGACATCTGCGGCGCGTCGGCCGCCTTGGCGAAGAGGTTGACCACTTCGCCCGCGGTCTTCGGGTTGGGATCGGTGAGGTGGAAGGCGCGACCGTCGAGTTTCGGCTGATGGGCGATGTGGTCGATCGCCGAGGCGACGTAGTCGACCGGGACGATGTTGATCTCGCCGCCCTCGATCCCGATCGTCGGCAGCCAGGAGGGCAGCACTCGCCGCGTCCGCTGCAGCGCCTTGAAGAAGTAGTAGGGCCCGTCGATCTTGTCGATCTCGCCCGTCCGCGAGTCGCCGACGACGATCCCCGGCCGGTAGACGCGCCAGGGACGCGGGCATTCCTCGCGGACCAGCCGCTCGGATTCGTGCTTGGTGCGGAAGTAGGGATTGTTGTCGAGCCGTTCCGCCTCGTCGAACATGTCCTCGCGCCATTCGCCGCGGTAGAGCCCCGCCGCGGCGATCGAGCTGATCTGGTGGAAGCAGCCGGCCTCGACCGCTCCCGCGAGCTCGATCGCATGCCTGGTCCCCTCGACGTTGGCGATCTCCTGCGTCTCGGCGCTGGCGGTGATGTCGTAGATCGCCGCCAGGTGGAAGAAGTGATCGATCTCACCGCGCATCTCGACCAGGTCCTCCTCGGAGACGGCGAGACCCGGCTGGGTGAGGTCGCCGGCGACCGGGACCACACGCGCCCCGTCGGCGCCCCAACCGGTGCGCAGCTCCTCCAGGCGACCGCGCGAACCGGCCCGGACCAGAGCGTAGATCGTGCCCTCGCGCTGCAGCAGCCGCTCGACCAGATTCCGGCCGATGAATCCAGTTGCCCCGGTAACGAAGTAGCTCATCGGGTACCAGGGTATCTCGACATGCTGCCCATACGTCGGGTTTCATAGACTTCAACGAAGAAATGCCAAAGACGGCCACCGTGCAGATAGCCATGCCAGAGATGGGCGAGTCGGTGACCGAGGGCATCGTTCTCGAGTGGCACGTGGCCGAGGGCGACTTCGTAAACGAGGGCGACACCGTCGTCGAGGTCTCGACCGACAAGGTCGACGCCGAGGTTCCGGCGCCGACCAGCGGCGTCATCACCAAGCTTGTTGCATCCGTCGACGACGAGGTCCCGGTGGGGGCTCCGTTGGCAGAGATGGAGGCGGGAGACGGCGAGGGTTCCGGCGCATCCGCGGGGGGAGGCCAGGGGGAGGACGTGGCTTCGTTCTCGGCACCTCCCCCTGGCCTCCCCGAGACGAGCGGCGGGAACGGCTCGAGTACTGGCGCTGGCGGCAACGGCGCGGACGTGCGCGCGACGCCGGTTGCGCGCAGAGTCGCGGAGGCGACCGGCGTCGATCTGGCTTCGGTAAGCGGGAGTGGCCCAGGTTCCAAGGTCACCAAGGAGGACGTGCTCTCTGCTGGCGGCGGGGGCGGCAACGGCGCCGCGCCGGTCGCGGCCGGTGAGGCGAAGCAGTTGCGCGGGCCGGCGGCGATGCTGGCGAAAGCGATGGACGAGAGCCGGGCGGTGCCGACGGCGACCTCGTTCCGGACGATCGCGGTGGACACGCTCGACGCCAAGCGCAAGGCGATCAACACGGTGCTCAAGGAGCGCGGGCTGAAGGTCTCCTTCACCCATCTCGTCGCCTGGGCGATCGTGCAGGCGACCAAGGACTTCGAGGTGATGGTGCGGACCTTCGAGCAGCGCGACGGCAAGCCGTTCGCGATCGAGGGCGGGCCGATCAACCTCGGCATCGCCGTCGACGTCGAGCGCAAGGACGGCTCCCACAGCCTGATGGTGCCGGCGATCAAGGGCTCCGAGAGCCTCGACTTCGCCGGCTTCCACTCCAACTACGAAGAGCTGATCGCGAAGACCCGGGAAAACAAGCTCACCGCCGATGACTTCCAGGGCACCAACATCTCGCTCACCAACCCGGGCGGGATCGGCACCGTCGCCTCGGTGCCGCGGCTGCTCAGCGGTCAGAGCGCGATCATCGCCACCGGCTCGATCGCCTACCCGCCGGAGTGGTTGCATGCCTCGCCGGAACGGCTGCGCCAGATCGGCGTCTCCAAGGTGATGACGCTGACCTCCACCTACGACCACCGGGTGATCCAGGGCGCCGAGTCGGGCGCCTTCCTGCGCCGGGTCGAGCAGCTGCTGCAGGGCGAGGACGGCTTCTACGAGGCGGTCGCCGCCGACCTTGGCATCGACGCCGCCGGCGTCACCTCGGCCCACCCGGCCTCGGCTTCGGCGCCGCCGCTCAGCGCCGCCCGGCCCGGCGCCCCCGGCGAAGTCGACGAAGAGCTGCTGCAGGCGGTGCAGGCGGCGACCTCGCTGCTCAAGTCCTACCGCACTCACGGGCACCTGGCGGCGCACCTCGACCCGCTCGGGTCCCAGCCCAAAGGCGACCCCTCGCTGCAGCCCGAGAACGTCGACCTGACGCCCGAGCTGATGTCCCGGATCCCGGCTCACATCCTGCGGATTGGCGTCCCCGGCGAAACCCTGCTGGAGGCGTTGCCCCGCCTGCGCACCGCCTACTGCGGCACGATCGGCTACCAGTTCGAGCACCTCTCCTCCCACCAGCAGCGGATCTGGCTGCGGGAAATGATCGAGACCGGGGCCCACCGCCAGCCGCTCAGCGACGACGAGAAGCATCGCCTCCTGCACCGGCTGATCGATGTCTTCCAGTTCGAGCGCTTCCTCGAGAAGGCGTATCTGGGTCAGAAGATGTTCTCGATCGAGGGCCTCGACGTCGTCGTGCCGATGCTCGACGAGCTGGTCACCCTCTCCAACCGCGCCGGCGCCGACGAGGTCGTGTTCGGGATGGCCCACCGCGGCCGCCTCAGCGTCCTCGCCCACAACCTCGGACGGCCGGTGGAGTCGATCCTGGCCGAGTTCGAGGGCTCGAAGCGGCTCAAAGACGTCAAGGCGGTGGCGGCGATCCCCCACGGCGGCACCGGCGACGTCAAGTACCACTACGGCCACCGCGGCGTCTACGAGACCTCCGCCGGCGAGAAGATCTCGGTCCGCCTCTACCCGAACCCGAGCCACCTCGAGTTCGTCGACCCGGTCGTCACCGGCGGCGCCCGCTACCTGCAGTCGGTCTTCGAGGGCGCCGAGCTCCAGCACGACCCGAAGCGAGCGGTGCCGGTCCTGCTCCACGGCGACGCCGCCTTCCCCGCCCAGGGAGTCGTCGCCGAGACGCTCAACCTGCAGTCGCTGAAGGGCTACAGCACCGGTGGCACCGTCCACATCGTCCAGAACAACCAGGTCGGATTCACCACCGACCCCGAGGAGGCGCGTTCGACCCCCTATGCGGCCGACATGGCGAAGGGCTTCAACGTCCCGATCGTCCACGTCAATGCCGACGACGTCGAGGCCTGCACCGCCGCGGTGCGGCTGGCGATGGCCTACCGCGAGCGCTGGGGTCGCGACGTGGTCATCGACGTGATCGGCTACCGCCGCTTCGGCCACAACGAGACCGACGAGCCCGCCTACACGCAGCCGAAGATGGCGGCGGCGATCAAGTCCCACAAGCCCGTCTCCGAGATCTACGCCGAGAAGCTGATCGCCGAGGGAACCGTCAGCGCCGAGGACGTGAGCCGGGAGTCCGGGCAGCGCAAGGAGGAGATGTCGGCGGCGCTGAAGGGGCTGCGGGAGAAGATGGAGGCGGGCGACTACGAGGACCCGACGGTCACCGGCCTCACCACCAGCACCGGCGAACTCCTCGACCGCACCGCCAGCCCGCCGGTCGATACCGCCGTGGCCGCGGACAAGCTCCGGGCCCTCAACCTGGCGCTGCTGAAGACCCCGGAGGGATTCAACGTCCACCGCAAGCTGCGCCGCCCGCTCGACAAGCGCGTCGACGCGCTGGAGTCCGGCGGCATCGACTTCGGCCAGGCCGAGGCCCTCGCCTTCGGCTCGCTGCTGACCGAGGGCGTCCACATCCGCCTCACCGGCCAGGACACCGAGCGCGGCACCTTCTCCCACCGCCACCTCGTCCTCCACGACGAGAACACCGGCCTCAAGTACACGCCGATGAAGAACCTCGAGGACGCAACCGCGCCCTTCGAGCTCTACAACAGCCCGCTCTCGGAGATCGCCTGCCTCGGCTTCGAGTACGGCTACTCGGCGGCGACGCCGAGCGCCCTGGTCCTCTGGGAGGCCCAGTTTGGCGACTTCGCCAACGCCGCCCAGGTGATCATCGACAGCTTCATCGTCTCCGGCGAGGCGAAGTGGGGCCAGACCAGCCGCCTGACGATGCTGCTCCCGCACGGCTATGAGGGTTCGGGCCCGGAGCACTCGAGCGCCCGCATCGAGCGCTTCCTCGCCCTCGGCGCCGAGGGCAACATCCGCATCGCCAACCCCACCACCGCCGCCCAGTACTTCCACCTGCTGCGTCGCCAGGCGCTGATCCGCAAGCCGCGGCCGCTGATCGTCTTCACCCCCAAGGGCCTGCTGCGCCTCGACCGCGCCGCCGCCAGCCTCGAGGACCTGACCGAGGGCGAGCTGCACCTCATCCTCGACGACCCCAAGGCCGCGGACCGTCGCGAGAAGATCGAGCGGTTGGTGCTCTGTACCGGCAAGGTGTACTTCGACATCGACGCCAGCGAGCGCCGCGACGGCGCCGAGAACGTCGCGGTCGCCCGCGTCGAGGTGCTCTACCCGTTCGCCAAGGAACAGTTGGAGAGCCTCATCGCCAGCTACCCGAACCTGAAGGAGATCGCCTGGGTCCAGGAGGAGCCGCGCAACATGGGCGCCTGGAAGGTGATGTCACGGCGCTTCCCCGCCGTCGTTCCCGAGGACGTCGACCTCACCTACATCGGCCGCCCCGGACGCGCCAGCACCGGTGAGGGTTACTCGGGGGCACACGTGCTCGAGCAGGAACGAATAGTCCTCACCGCCCTCACACCCGGCGCCTGATCGCTGATGTCCGGGCGCCCGTTCGAGAAGCCCGTTCCAGGGCGCCTGTTCGTCTGGGTGAAGCGCCTCTCCTGGGTTGAGCTGGCGATCTTCTCGGCGCTGATCGCCTTCTGGCTGGTACCGGGGTTCGAAACCGAGACGATGGTGTTCGGCTGGGCGCACGGAATCGGCTTCGTCATCCTCTGTGTGGTGATCTGGATCGCCGCGGTCCGACATGAGGCCCCTTACACCCTGCTCGCCGCGACCCTTACCCCGGTCGGTCCGGTCGGCAGTGTGATCGGAATCGAACTGATCGAGCGCAAGGGTTGGGGAATCGCCGACCCGGACGGTCGGGGGGTCGATCCGGCGCAAAGCGCGCCCGATCGCACCTAAAGCGCTTAATTACGCTTGACCGCGCAGAGTCGAGGCGGTATAGCTAATCGCTGACTGTTCCTCTGGACAGTCCCGTTCAGGGGAACGGCCGCGTCGGCATCCCTCCCTGGCTACCGACGCGCAGGCGCGGTGAGGGTCGCGCGGACCCCCCTGCCTCCCGCGGCCCCGCTGCGTCCTACCCTTTGAGGTTGCGCAGCACCGTTTGCAGAATACCGCCGTTTATGAAGTAGGTGATCTCGTTCGGGGTGTCGAGACGTACGGTTGCGGTGAACTCGGTCGTGGATCCGTCGTCACCTCGGGCGGTCACAGTCACGGACTTCGCCTTGCCTTCTTCGAGGTCGCTGATGTCGAAGCTCTCCTCACCGCTGAGGCCAAGTGACTCGACGCTCTCGCCGTCGGCGAACTGGAGTGGCAACACACCCATTCCGATCAGGTTCGAGCGGTGGATGCGCTCGAAGCTCTCGGCGATCACAGCCCGTACACCCAGCAGCTTCGTGCCCTTGGCCGCCCAGTCGCGCGAGGACCCGGATCCGTACTCCTTACCCGCCAGCACCACCAACGGCACTCCTTGGTCGGCGTAGGACATCGCCGCGTCGTAGATCGCCATCTCCTCGCCGTCGGGGAAATGACGGGTGAAGCCGCCGGCCCGATCGACGAGCTGGTTGCGAAGGCGGATGTTGGCAAAGGTGCCCCGGATCATCACCTCGTGGTTGCCGCGACGAGCGCCGTAGGAGTTGAAGTCCCCGGGCTCGACCCCCTGCTCGACCAGCCAGCGCCCGGCCGGGCCGTCGCGTTTGATCGCCCCCGCCGGCGAGATGTGGTCGGTGGTGATCGAGTCGCCCAACACCGCCAGTACCCGGGCGCCTGCGATCGGCTCGACCCCGGGTGGGTCGGGCGGCATCTGCTCGAAGAAGCTCGGCTGGCGCACGTAGGTCGAGTCGGGCCAGGTGTAGCGGTCGCCCGCGGGGATCTCGACCGCATTCCAGGTCTCGTCGCCGTCGAAGACGCCGGCGTAGTTGCGGGCGAACATCTCCGACGCGACCGAGGCGCCAACCACCTCCTTGATCTCGTTCGCGTCGGGCCAGACGTCGCGCAGGTAGACCGGCTCGCCGTCGGAGCCCTCGCCCAGCGGCTCGCTGGCAAGGTCGATGTCCATCCGCCCGGCGAGGGCGTAGGCGACGACCAGCGGCGGGCTGGCGAGGTAGTTCGCCTTGACGTCCTGGTTGATCCGGCCCTCGAAGTTGCGGTTGCCCGAGAGCACCGCGCAGACCGCCAGATCGTTCTCGGCGATCGCCGCCGAGATCTCCTCGGCCAGCGGCCCGGAGTTGCCGATGCAGGTGGTGCAGCCATAGCCGACCAGGTTGAACTGGAGGGCGTCGAGGTACTCGGTCAGGCCGGCACGCTCGAGGTAGTCGGTGACCACGGTCGAACCCGGCGCCAGCGAGGTCTTGACCCAGGGCTTGCGAGTCAGGCCGCGCTTGACCGCGTTGCGGGCGAGCAGGCCGGCACCGACCATGACGCTCGGGTTGGAGGTGTTGGTGCAGCTGGTGATCGCCGCGATCACCACCCGGCCGTGGTCGAGCTCGGCGACGGTGCCGTCGGCCATCTTCACCTCGATCTCGTCGCCCGAACGCGCGGCCGTCGCGGTTGGCGCCCCGGTCACTGCCGGGCGCGGCTTGCCGCGCCCGTCGTCGTGATCCTCCGCAGGCGGGTCCGACGCCGGGAAGGACTCTTCGATCGCCTCGTCGCGCCCGTTGCCCATCTGCTTCGCGGCGTCGGGGTCGAACTCGCGCATCGCCTCGAGGAACGACTGCTTGGCCTGCGAGAGCGGCACCCGGTCCTGCGGTCGTTTCGGGCCGGCGATGCTGGGGACGACCTCACCGAGGTCGAGCTCGAGCAGGTCGGAGAAGACCGGGTCCGGGCTGGACTCGTGGTGGAACATCCCCTGGGCGCGGGAGTAAGCATCGACCAGCTCGATCGTCTCGGTCGGGCGACCGGTGAGGTCGAGGTAGCGCAGGGTCTCGGCGTCGACCGGGAAGATCGCGCAGGTCGAGCCGAACTCGGGCGACATGTTGCCCAGCGTCGCCCGGTCGGCGAGCCCGAGGGTCGAGAGGCCGGGGCCGAAGAACTCGACGAACTTGGAGACGACGCCACGCTCGCGCAGCATCTCGGTCACGGTGAGGACGAGGTCGGTCGCCGTCGCCCCCTCCGGCAGCTCGCCGCCGAGCTTGAAGCCGACCACCTGGGGCAGGAGCATCGAGATCGGCTGGCCGAGCATCGCCGCCTCGGCCTCGATCCCGCCGACGCCCCAACCGAGCACGCCGAGGCCGTTGACCATCGTCGTGTGGGAGTCGGTCCCGACCAGGGTGTCGGGGTAGGCGCTGAGGGCCCCGTCGGTCTCGCGGCTGTAGACGACCTGGGCCAGGTACTCGAGGTTGACCTGGTGGCAGATCCCGGTCGCCGGCGGCACCACGCGGAAGTTGTCGAAGGAGTGCTGGCCCCACTTCAGGAACGAGTAGCGCTCGAGGTTGCGCTCGAAGTCGTGCTCGGCGTTGACGGCGAAGGCGCCTGCGTTGCCGAAGGCGTCGACCTGAACCGAGTGGTCGATCACGAGGTCGACGTCGACGAGCGGGTTGATCGCCGCCGGGTCGCCACCGATCTCCTCCATCGCGTCGCGCATCGCCGCCAGGTCGACGACGGCGGGGACGCCGGTGAAGTCCTGCATCAGGACCCGCGCCGGCTGGAAGGGAATCTCGACGCTCGGCTCGGCCGCCGCGTCCCAGCTCGCGATCGCCTCGACGTCGGCGGCGGAGACCGAGACGCCGTCCTCCAGCCGCAGGACGTTCTCGAGCAGCACCTTGACCGAGTAGGGCAGGCGAGCGACGTCGAATCGCTCCTGCAGCGCCTCCAGCCGGAACACCTCGTACTCGCGCCCGCTCACCTCGAGGGTGGAACGGGCGCCAAAGGAATCGCTGCTGCTCATCTTTTCGTCCTCCAAAGTCGTGGTCTACCTCTTGTCCTTCTGGCCGGCGGCGACGTTGGCCGCCGCCTTCTGGCCAGCCTTGCCGCTTGCGATCTTCACCGCGATGCCGGGACTGGCAAGCCCGAAGTGGGCGAGCAGGCGCTGCTGAATCGGCGCCACCGCCAGCTCGACCTTGTTCTGCTCGATCGCCGTCACCACCGCGTCGGCCACCTGTTGGGGAGAGCCGGTCCCGAGGCCGGGCAGTACGTCGGCACCGGAGTCCGCGTACATGCCCGCTTCGCGGATCGTTCCCGGCGAGACGATCGAGACGCCTACACCGAGGGGGTTCAGGTCCGCACGCAGCCCAAGCGCGAAGCCGCGCAGGCCGAACTTCGTCGCGTTGTAGACCGAAGAGAGGGGGGTCGCCGACTTACCCGAGAGCGAGGCGACGAAGACCATGTGGCCGGAGCCCTTCGCCAGCATTCCCGGCTCCATCGCCCGGGCCAGCAGCATCGGCGCCTCGAGGTTCACTCGCAAGGCTCCGCTCAGCTCGTCGGCGCTGAAATCAGGTAGCCGTCCGGTTCCCGGCAGCCCCGCGTTGGCGAGGAGGATGTCGACCGCGCCGACTTCGGCGGCCAGCTTCTCCGCGGCACCCGGCTCGGCGAGGTCGGCCGCGAAGACGCGGTGACCGTCGCCGGGCAGCTCGGCGGCGAGCGCCTCGAGCGCCTCGAGCTTGCGGCCGCTCAGGGCCAGGCTGACGCCGCGCTGGGCGAGGGCGACGGCGATCGCTCGGCCGAGACCTCCGGTGGCGCCCGTTAGAAGTGCTGTGCGGCCGGCAAGTTCCATCCCAAAAGCCAAGCTAGCAGCCGTGCTGCCGACAGGAATCTGGGATGCAAGTGCGAAAGGCGACTAAATGTCTGCGTTTGATGAGCAAAGCTCCGGGCGATGCTCTATGCTGCCGCGAGTTCGTAGAACCGAAACGCCGAGTCCCAAGCGCCAAAGGGCGCAGAGGGAACGGGGGAACCACGTTTTCGGGGCTAACCCACCTGGTTCAGGTGAGAGCGCAGGCTCCTTTCGCGCTAGCCCGACAGCTAACCCCGTAGGCCGACAAAGGAGATCGGTTTGCTTTTCAAGTTCAACTTCAAGGCGGGGCTGGCGATGCTCGTGGCCCTGGCTGCCATTGCCGTGGTTGCTCCAGGCAGCGCCTCCGCCAAGTGCACCACCGGCGGCGTGACGCCGGCCGAAATCGACATCTGCACCCCGACCGCGAAAGCACGGCTGCTGCCGACCGGGGAACTGATCCCGCCCATGAGCGCGCCTCCCCGCGTCAAGTCCGTGATCGAAGCCGCCAACAAGATCCGCACCAAGCCCTACATCTGGGGTGGGGGCCACGCCCGCTGGTGGGATCGCGGCTACGACTGCTCCGGCTCGGTCAGCTTCGCCCTGCACGGCGGTGAATTCATCGAAACTCCGATGCCATCCGGTCCGATGGAGAAGTGGGGCCTGACGGGCGAAGGACGCTGGATCACGGTCTACGCCAACGCCGGCCACGCCTACGCCGTGATCGCCGGCGTCCGCCTCGACACCTCCGGCGACGAAGGCGGCGAAACCGGTCCCAGGTGGCACACGGAACTGCGGGACAACGTCGGCTACATCGCCCGGCATCCCGCCGGTTACTAGAAGGGTCCGAGTGGGAGGGAGTCTCCTCCTTTCGGTCCAACTCTCCGTACTCCGCCCCGTCTAAGCCGCCCCGGCCACTTTGTCCTTGCATTCCCGGCCCGCTCGGATAACGTCAGGCACGTAGCCGACTCACCGCCCGACATCCGCTTGGCAGGCCTCACCAAGAAGTACGGCGAGGTGGTTGCGGTTGCGGGAATAGACCTCGAGATCGCCCGCGGTGAGTTCTTCACCATGCTCGGCCCGTCGGGCTCCGGCAAGACCACCACCCTGCGGATGATCGCCGGCTTCGAGGACCCGAGCGCGGGCACGATCGAGCTCGCGGGCGAGGACGTCAGCGGCGTCCCCCCCTACGACCGCGCCGTCAACACCGTCTTCCAGGATTACGCGCTGTTCCCTCACATGACCGTCGGCGACAACGTCGCCTACGGCCTGAAGGTAGCCGGTGTGGACAAATCCGAGCGCGCCAAGCGCCGCGACGAGGCGCTGGAGATGGTCCGCCTGCCCGGCTACGCCGAGCGCAAGCCGAGCGAGCTCTCCGGCGGTCAGCGCCAGCGCGTCGCCCTGGCTCGGGCGATCGTCAACCGGCCCAAGGTGCTGCTGCTCGACGAGCCGCTGGGAGCACTCGACCTGAAGCTGCGCGAGCAGATGCAGATCGAGTTGAAGACGATCCAGCGCGAGGTCGGCATCACCTTCGTCTACGTCACCCACGATCAGGACGAGGCGCTGACGATGAGCGACCGGATCGCGGTCTTCAGCGAGGGGCGGATCGAGCAGGTCAGCCCCCCCCAGGAGCTCTACGAGCACCCGGTCAACGAGTTCGTCGCCGGCTTCGTCGGCGTCTCGAACGTGATCGAGCGCGACGGCAAGCGGCTGACGATCCGGCCCGAGAAGATCGAGCTGCTGGACTCAACCGCAGCCCCGGGTGGCCTCCACAGCGAGCGCGGCAAGGTTGTCGAGGTCGCCTACGCGGGAATGGTCACGCGCTACACCGTGGCGCTCGACGCCGGCGGAACGCTTCAACTGGTCAGGCAGAACGTGGACAGCGCGTCTTCGGGCGCGCTGCCCGAGCAGGGAAAGGAAGTACTCGTGGGCTGGCGACCGGAGCACGCGGCCTCCGTCCACGGCAAATCGACGAATGAGGAGGAAGCATCATGAGGAGAAGGGACGCTCACCCCGCCCGAACGGCGTGGCTCATAGTTGGGGGCCTGCTCGCGTTCATGCTCGTCCTCGCCGGCTGCGGTGGCTCCAGCAGCAGCAGCAGCTCCGGCGGCGAAGAACTGCAGAAGCTCGGCAAGGGTGAGGGTCAGCTCAACCTGATCTCGTGGGCCGGCTACGTCGAACCGGAATGGACGAAACCGTTCGAACAGGAAAGCGGTTGCAAGGTCAACGACAAGGTCGCCGGAACCTCCGACGAAATGGTCGACCTGATGAAATCCGGCCAGTACGACGGCGTCTCCGCCTCCGGCAACGCCACCGCGCGGCTCGTCGCCGCGAACCAGGTCGACCCGGTCAACGTCAGCCTCGTCCCCAACTACAAGACGGTCTTCCCGGACCTCAAGAACCAGCCTTACAACACCTTCGAAGGGGTCCACTACGGGATCCCGCACGGCCGCGGCGCCAACCTCCTGATGTGGAACTCCAACAGCGTCAAGCCCGCCCCGACCTCCTGGAACGTGATGTTCGACCCGCAGATGGCCGCCAAGTACAAGGGCAAGATCAGCCAGTACGACGACCCGATGTCGATCGCCGAAGCGGCGGTCTACCTGAAGTTCCACGAACCGGCCCTGGAAATCGAAAACCCCTACGAGCTGAACGAAGAACAGTTCGAAGCGGCGGTCGGCCTGCTCAAGGAACAGCGGCCAAACGTCGGCGAATACTGGTCTGACGCGGCCAAGCAGATCCAGGCGTTCGGCAGCGGCGACGACGAACTCGGCACGACCTGGCAGTACCAGTACTTCGCGCTCCAGGAAGAAGGCGTGCCGGTGGCAGCAAGCCCGGCCAGCCAGGGCTTCCTGCCCAAGGAGGGCGCGACGGGATGGTCGGACACCTGGATGATCAGCTCCAAGGCCAAACATCCCAACTGCATGTACATGTGGATGAACTACATCATCTCCCCGAAAGCCAACGCCGAGGTCGCGGAATACTTCGGCGAGGCGCCGGCGCAGAGCCTTGCTTGCGAAGAAACCGCGAACAAGAACTTCTGCACGGAGTACCACGCCGACAACCCGGCGTTCTGGAAGCGGGTCTACTACTGGGAGACCCCGCTCGCCGAATGCGGCAACGGTGAAGAAAATTGCATGGACTACAACGACTGGGTCAAAGCCTGGACCTCGATCAAAGGCTAGGCGTTCCGGTCACTGTCCATGACGACTGAAGCAGTCGTCTCGAAGAGGCCGGCGGGCCGCAAGCTCGCCGGCCTCTTCCACGGTCGTCCCCGCCTCCAGGTCGGGGCGCTGCTGGCCGGGCCCACCGCCTGGCTTGTCGTCCTCTACCTGGGATCCCTGACGGTCCTGCTGGTAACCGCCTTCTGGACCGTCGACCCGCTCAGCGGCGAAGTCATCAAGGGCTTCAGCGTCGAAAACTTCGAATCCCTGGTCAACGAACCCGTCTACCGGGACATCGTCTGGCGGACCGTGCGAACGGCGATCATGGTGACCCTCACCGACGCCGTAATCGCCTTCCCGATCGCCTTCTACATGGCCAAGGTTGCGGGTCGTCGCGGCAAGGCGATCCTCGTAATCGCGGTGCTGATGCCGCTCTGGTCCAGCTACCTGGTCAAGGTCCTCTCCTGGCGAACGATGCTCTCCCAGGACGGCATCATCAACTGGGCGCTCAACCCGCTCGGCCTGCACGGGCCCGGCTACGGACTGACCGCCGTCTGGCTGGTGATGAGCTACCTCTGGCTGCCGTACATGATCCTGCCGATCTACGCCGGCCTCGAGCGCATCCCGAACTCGCTGATCAGCGCCTCCGAGGATCTCGGCGCCTCGCCGTTCACGACCTTCCGGCGGGTGATCCTGCCACTCGCCTTTCCCGCCGTGGTCGCCGGCTCGATCTTCACCTTCTCCCTCACCCTGGGCGACTTCATCACCGTCAGGTTGGTCTCCAACAGCCAGTTCATCGGCAACGTGATCGCGTCTTCGATCACCAACGACCTGCCCTTCGCGGCGGCGCTGGCGCTGGTCCCGATCGTCGTCATGATCGCCTACCTATCCGTGGCCCGGAAGCTCGGCGCCTTCGAGCACATCTGATGAGGCTCTCGCGACGGGCAAGAGGGCTGCTGCGGACCGCCGTGGGCGTCGGCCTCGCCTTCATCTACATCCCGCTGATCGTGATCGGGATCTACGCCTTCAACTCGAGCAAGATCCTCAAGTGGCCGCCGCCGGGCCTGACCCTGGACTGGTTCACGAAGGCCTTCGAAAGCGAATCGGCCCGCGAATCCCTTCTCACCTCGATCGAGGCCGGCCTGATCGCCACCGCGATCGCGCTGCTGCTCGGCACCCTTGCGGCGATGGCCGTCGCCCGCCACCGCTTCTTCGGCCGCGAGACGATCTCGTTCCTGGTGATCCTGCCGATCGCCCTGCCGGGCATCGTCACCGGCGTCGCCCTCAGCAATACCTTCACCCAGGTGCTCGGCATCCCGCTCAGCCTGCTGACGGTGATCGTCGGCCACGCCACCTTCTGCATCGTCGTCATCTACAACAACGTCGTCGCCCGCCTGCGCCGCACCTCCGGCTCCTTCGAGGAGGCCTCGGCCGACCTCGGTGCCCACACCTGGCAGACCTTCCGCTTCGTCACCTTCCCGAGCATGAAAACGGCCCTCGCCGCCGGCGCCCTGCTCGCCTTCGCCCTCTCCTTCGACGAGATCATCGTCACCACGTTCACGATCGGCGCCGGCGAAGAAACCCTGCCGATCTGGATCTTCCGCAACCTCTTCCGCCCCAACCAGCTCCCGATCGTCGACGCCGTCGCCGTAATCGTGATCCTGATCTCGATCATCCCCGTCTACCTGGCCCACCGCCTCAGCCGCGAAGAGGGCGGAGCCGCCGCTGGCAAAGGGGGCGGCGCGGCCGACATAGCCGAGGTGACCGCAGCTCCTTAGGGCTGGTGTGAGCGTCGGGCTTCGCCTCGTCGCGCCAGGTGAGCCGGCGAAAATCCCAGCGAAATGGGAGGGGTACCCGACCCCTCCACCCGGCCGATCGCTACAGCGGGATGTTCCCGTGCTTGCGCTTCGGCTGCGCCACCCGCTTGCTCTGCAGCATCCGCAGCGCTTTGATCAGCTTCGGCCTGGTCTGCCGCGGCTCGATCACGTCGTCGATGTAGCCCCGCTCCGCCGCCGAGTAGGGGTTGGCGAAGTGGGCTTTGTAGTCGTCGATCAGTTTCTGGCGACGCTCGTCGGGGGTCGGCGAGGTGGCGATGTCTTTGCGGTAGATGATGTTGACGGCGCCCTCGGGGCCCATCACGGCGATCTCGGCGGTCGGCCAGGCAACGTTGAAGTCGGCCAGCATGTGCTTCGAGTTCATCACGTCGTAGGCGCCGCCGTAGGCCTTGCGGGTGACGACGGTGAGCTTCGGCACCGTCGCCTCGGTGAAGGCATAGAGCAGCTTGGCGCCGTGGCGGATGATCCCGTTCCACTCCTGGTCGGTGCCGGGCAGGAAGCCGGGGACGTCGGTGAAGGTGACGATCGGGACGTTGTAGGCGTCGCAGGTGCGGACGAAGCGAGCCGCCTTCTCGGAGGCCTCGATGTCGAGCACCCCCGCGAGGTAGGCGGGCTGGTTGCCGACGACGCCGATCGGATAGCCGTCGAGCCGCGAGAAGCCGCAGACGATGTTCTTGGCGAAGTGTTCGTGAACCTCGAAGAACTCCTCGTCGTCGACGACCCGGGCGATCACGTCGCGCATGTCGTAGGGCTTGGAGGGATCGTCGGGGACGAGCGTGTCGAGCGCCTCGTCTTCGCGCTCGGGGTCGTCTGAGGGCTCGAACCGAGGCGGCGCCTCGAGGTTGTTCGAGGGCAGGAAGCTGAGCAGGTAGCGGGCGTCCTCGAGGCAGCTCTCCTCGTCCTCGGAGGCGAAGTGGGCGACGCCCGACTTGGTGTTGTGGCTCATCGCCCCGCCGAGCTCCTCGAACTCGACCTCCTCGCCGGTCACCGTCTTGATCACTTCGGGGCCGGTGATGAACATGTGGGAGGTCTCTTTGACCATGAAGATGAAGTCGGTCATCGCCGGCGAGTAGACGGCGCCGCCCGCACAGGGACCCATGATCAGGCTGATCTGCGGGATCACGCCCGAGCACTGGACGTTGCGGACGAAGACGTCGCCGTAGGCACCGAGGGAGACGACGCCCTCCTGGATCCTGGCGCCGCCGGAGTCGTTGATGCCGATCACCGGCGCCCCGACCTGGGCGGCGAGGTCCATCACCTTGCACATCTTCTCCGCCATCACCTCGCCGAGGCTGCCGCCGAAGACGGTGAAGTCCTGCGAGAAGACGAAGACGGTGCGGCCGTCGATCGTGCCGTGGCCGGTGACCACGGCATCGCCCCAGGGCCGTTTTTTCTGCATTTCGAAGTCGTAGGTGCGATGACGGACGAAGGTGTCGAGCTCCTCGAAGGAGCCGGGGTCGAGCAGCTTCTCGACCCGCTCGCGCGCGGTCAGCTTGCCCTTCGCGTGCTGCTTCTCGACCGCCTCCTCGGAGGCGGAGTGGATCGCCGCCTCGCGCAGCTCGCGCAGGTAGGCGAGCTTCTCCTCGTGGGTGATCGGGTTTTTCTCGCGCATGAAGGGGGTGCCGGAGCGGGGAGCTCTTGGGCGGCCGCGGGATTCTATTTAGGCGGGGCCGGCGGTGCCCCCAGACAGCCGAAGAGCCCGCTCGCGCGGGCCCTTCGAACAGCCTCGATGCTGCTTGGTGCGCCTAAAGTTCGGCGCAGACCGCGAAAGCGATGATGGACCAATCTCCGTATGGGCCGGCGCCGGTCTCGTGAGCGAATCCGGACCAGCCGGTCCGGGACGCGCCGGAAGAAGACGGACTGGACCCGGTTACCGCAACATTGGCGAGTTCGCCGCTGAGCCGGACGCCGCCAGCGATGGCTTCCTTGCCGCTCGGGCAGTTGGCGGTCGCCGTCTTGTTCTGTTCAGCGTTTTCGACGCTGGCACTGTTCACGTAAGTGACGTTCTTGACCAGCTGGTAGTAGAGCGAGGTGGCGAGCTTGCCTCCGGTGACCGCTTCGCTGTCGAGTTTGGCCGCGGTCACAGCTTCGTTTGCGAGCGCGGTCGTCGCAACCGCCTTCTTGCCGATCTTGGCGCCGGTCACGGCACCATTGGCGATCTTCGAGTTGATCACCGCGCCGGGCGCGATGTCGGCGCCGTTGATGCCGCCGTTCTTGATCTTGCCCGAGGTCACGGCCTGGGTCTTGATCTTGGCGTTCGTCACCGCCTGGTTGGCGATGTTGACCGCCTTGACCTGGCCGGGACCGAGTTTGCCGGCGGCGTAAGCCGTGCCGGCGAGGGCGACGAACAGCGCGATGCAGGACAGGACGTTGGCTACCGAGAGGTGCCGCTTCAACATGTTCACTCTCTGGACTCGCTTTCTGGGCCGGCTGCCGCCGGACGTCTAGGGGGGAATTGCAGGAGGGTCACCGCGAGGCGGGTCAGCTGAAGGGTCGCCGCTGCGGTTCCGCCAGGCGATCGAGGACGGCCTCGAGGTCGGCCGCGACCAGGCCGCTCTGCTCGTCGGCGCGGATCTCGACCCGGGTGCCGAAGCCCTTCTCGGCCATCGTCACCTCGAGTCCCTCGACGGCCTCGACCAGCTCCGCGAGCTCGGGCTCGGACTTCATCAGCGTCCTCGATGCCTCGATCATTGAGGCCCGCTTCCACTGCGGCGTGGCCGTTCCTTCCCAGGCTCGAGCCTGGGAAAGTCCGTTCAGGGAGTGGAGTGGCTCCTAACGCCCGCTATGCGGGCGAAACGCGGCCACTCGCTAGAAAAAGGCGCCGCCCTTGTATTCGCCGAAGACGTCGCGCATGGCGCCGCAGACCTCGCCGATCGAGGCGTCGGCGGCGAGCGCCGCGCGGATCGGGTGCAGCAGGTTGCCCTCGCCCCGGGCGACGTCGCGCAGGGACTCGAGCTTGGCGCTCACGTCAGCCTGGTCGCGCGCCTCCTTGAAGGCCTTGAGTCGGGCCAGCTGACGCTGCTCTGACTCGGGATCGACCTTGAGGATGTCGACGTCGTCGACCTGGTCGGTGACGAATTTGTTGACGCCGACGATCACGTCCTGACCCGACTTGTAGCGCTCGTGGTAGCTCAGCGCCGACTCCTCGATCTCGCGCTGCATGAACTCCAACGCCTCGACCGAGCCGCCGAGCTCTGAGACTTTGTCCATCAGCTCCCAGGAGCGAAGCTCGATCTCGTCGGTCAGCGACTCGACGAAGTAGGAGCCGGCGAACGGGTCGACCGTGTCGGCGACCCCGGACTCGTAGGCGAGGACCTGCTGGGTCCGCAGGGCGATCCGCGCCGAGCGCTCGGTCGGCAGCGCCAACGCCTCGTCGAAGCCGTTGGTGTGCAGCGACTGGGTGCCGCCGCTGACCGCGGCGAAGCCCTGGAGGGCGACGCGGACGATGTTGACCTCGGGCTGCTGTGCCTGCAGGGTCACGCCGCCGGTCTGGGTGTGGAAGCGGATCTTCATCGAGTCGGGGTCCTTCGCGCCAAACCGCTCCTCGACGATCTTCGCCCACATCCGCCGCACCGCGCGGAACTTCGCGACCTCCTGGAAGACGTTGTTGTGGCAGTTGAAGAAGAAGGCGAGGCGAGGCGCGAACTCGTCGATCTTCAGGCCCCGGTCGAGCGCCGCCTCGACGTAGGCGATCGCGTTGGAGAGGGTGAACGCGACCTCCTGCACGGCCGAGCAGCCCTTCTCGCGGATGTGGTAGCCGGAGATCGAGATCGTGTTCCATTTCGGCACGTTCTCCTGGCAGTACTCGAAGATGTCGGTAGTCAGGCGCATCGTCGGCACCGGCGGGAAGATGTAGTTGCCGCGCGCCATGTACTCCTTCAGCACGTCGTTCTGGACCGTGCCACGGAGCTTCTGCGAGGGGACGCCCTGTTCCTCGCCGACGAGCTCGTAGAGCAGCAGCAGGATCGCCGCCGGGGCGTTGATCGTCATCGAGGTCGAGACGCCGTCGAGCGGGATCTGGTCGAAGCAGATCCGCACGTCCTCGATCGTGTCGATCGGAACTCCCGTGCGCCCGACCTCGCCGTTGCAGAGCGGGTCGTCGGAGTCGCGCCCGAGCTGGGTCGGCAGGTCGAAGGCCATCGAGAGGCCGGTCGAGCCGTTCTCGATCAGGTAGCGGTAGCGCTCGTTGGTGTCCTCGGGGGAGGCGAAGCCGGCGTACTGGCGCATCGTCCAGAGCCGGTCGCGATACATCCCCTCGTGGATGCCGCGGGTGAAGGGCGGCGCGCCGGGCTCGCCGAGCCGCTCGTCCAGATCGGGGGCGACGTCCTCGGAGCCGTAGAGGCCCTCGATCTCGATCCCCGAATCGGTGAAGACCCGCTCGTCGTCAGGGCCGACCACCGGGGCGATCGTGCGATGGGCCTCCTCGGCCGCCGAATGATCCGTGCTCGCCATCTCTCGGGAGGATATTGACGCGCGGGTGTCCGATGCATGAAGGCGCCCGACCGGAACCTTGGCTGGCTGGCCGGGTTGTTATTCAGGCGAGCCGGGAATAGGCTTGGTTCGCAAATCGAATTGTCGTAAGTCGCCCAAGGGGACCGCAGGGGGCGGCAAAAAACGGAGGAACCATATGACTGATGCAACCCAGCCACGAATGGCTCGGGGAACGATGCTGCCCGCCGGAATTTTGGCGGCGGCGCTATTCGCGCTGCTGGCGTTCGCTCCCTTCGCTTCCGCTGCGTCCGATCCGGTCGCCAGCGGCTCCACCACGATGACGCTGAACAGTGGCTTCACCAAATACCTCAAGACCTTCGGCATCAAGACGTCGAAGATCTCGCCGGCGAAGCTGAAGGGCAGCAAGGCGACGTTCACCGTCACCGGCGGCTCGCTCGACCCGACTACCGGAAAGGGAGAAGTCACCCTCGGCGGCGGCCTCAAGTTCACGGCCGGCAAATCATCCGCACCGATCAAGGCACTCGTTCTCAACACAAGCAAGAAGTCGCTGACCGGCAAGGTCGCCGGCAAGAAGGTCAAGATCGCCACCCTGGCGGGTTGGTCCTTCAAGCGCAACGGCTTCGGCGTCAACCTGACGATCAAGAAGCTGAAGCTGACCAGCGCCGGCGCCAACGCGCTGAACAAGAAGCTCGGCTTCTCCAAGGGAACCCCGAAACCGTTCCTCAAGAACAAGCTGATCGCCAAGGCGGCGGCTGAAACCCAGCCGAGCACCGTCACGATCAAACCGGGCAACCTGATGACGCTGGTAACGGACTCTGCGACGTTCAAAAAGCTCTCGGACGTCAAAGTCAAAATCCCGGTCTCCGCTCCGACCACGGAACCGAGCCTGGGCACGTTCGCCTTCCCGATCACCGGCGGCACCGTCGGCCCGACCGGAACGGCCGGAGTCGTGCAGTCGGCCGGCAGCCTACAGCTGCTGCAGAAACTGCAGACCGGCGCGACAACGTATATCGAAACCGAAATCAACCTCGGCAACTTCTACGCCGACCTGGCAGCGAAAACGCTGACGGTAGAAGTCGTCGCCAAATCGAACGCGGAATCCCCTGCCGGCAGCGGCAAATTCCCGCTGAACCTCGGCAACCTCGGGCGCAGCTCGATCGCCGACATCACGATTCCCGGCGTCGTGGCAGATCCGACGACCCGCACGGTCACCGTGACCAACGCCCCGGCCGTCCTGCAGCCGATAGCGGCGGAAGTCCTCGAGGGCTTCGTCAAGGTCTACCAGGCGTACTACGAAGGTGGCACCTACCTCCATGTGTGTTCGCTGTTGACCCATAATTGCGAATCAGCGATCCCAGCCGAAAAAGCGGCCGAAGAAGCATTCGCCAAAAAAGAAGCGAAAAAAGCCGCCGAAGCAAAAGTGGCTAACGATCACATCACCGCCGGCAATCCGCTCGGCACCGTCTCCTTCACCGCGCAGGGCGAATAGTCCCAGCCAGAAGGAAGCACTTGGAAAGGGCGGCCTCCGGGCCGCCCTTTTCTTTGCCCGGAACCAGGCCGGGAGAGTGAAGAGAAGCTCGGGAGTTAGTCGGAAGCGCCGACGAGGCGCTCGATGCCGGTCTGCTCGATCGTCTTGCGCAGGCCGTCGAGCAACTCGATCGACGGCTCCCAGCTGAGCAGGTCGCGAGCGCGGCCGATGTCGGGCCGGCGCTGCTGGGGATCGTCGACAGGCAGCGCCTCGAAGACGACCTCCGAGCGGGAGTCGGTCACCTCGATCACCGCCTTGGCCAGCTCCAGCAACGTGAACTCGTTCGGGTTGCCGATGTTGACCGGCGTGTGGACGTCGGACTCGGCCAGCGCGACGATGCCGCGGATCAGGTCGTCGACGTAACAGAAGCTGCGCGTCTGGCTGCCGTCTCCGAACACGGTCAGGGGCCGGTCCTGGAGCGCCTGGCGCAGGAAGGTCGGGATCGCGCGGCCGTCGTGGGGCCGCATGCGGGGGCCATAGGTGTTGAAGATGCGGACGATCGCGGTGTCGACCCCCTGCTGGCGGTGGTAGGCCATCGTCAGCGCCTCGGCGTAACGCTTGGCCTCGTCGTAGACACCACGCGGGCCGATCGGGTTGACGTGGCCCCAGTAGTCCTCCGTCTGGGGATGGACCTGTGGGTCGCCGTAGACCTCGCTGGTCGATGCGGTCAGGAAACGGGCTCGCTTGAACTTCGCCACCCCGAGCATGTTGTGGGTCCCCTGGGAGCCGACCTTGAGCGTGTGCAGCGGCAGCCGCAGGTAGTCGATCGGGCTCGCCGGCGAGGCCAGGTGGTAGACGAAGTCGACGTTCTCGGGGACGTCGACGTAGGAGGTGATGTCGAGGTTTCGAAAGTCGAACGCCTCGTCACGGATGTGGGCGATGTTCTCCAGCGACCCGGTCTCGAGGTTGTCGAGGCAGATCACCCGGTGGCCCTTGCCGAGCAGGTGCTCGCAGAGGTGCGAGCCGAGGAAGCCGGCGCCGCCGGTGACTACGCAGGTCGTCATCGAAACGATGCTACCGGGACGGGAACGCTCCGTGTACGGCCGGACTTCCATGCAAATTACGAAAATCCGGGTGAAGATTCGTCCAAAAGGGGGGAGAGATGCGCAACAGGCGGCACTTGTCCTGGCATCTTTTGGTCTAGAGAATTGCAACGGGCAGGGGAGGCCGAGCAGTGAGTCCGAACAGTCGGGAGGGGGAGACCGCGGCCGTGGGGCCGGCGGTCGAGGCGGCAAGAAAGCGCGCCGCGGTCGAGACCTATGCTCGCCATGAGGCGGCGCTTCGCCGCACCGCCCGCCGCTACTCGCTCTGCGCCGACGACGCCGACGACGCCCTGCAGCGGGCGCTCGAGATCCTGCTCAGAAAAGCGCCCTCCGAAGACCCAAGGGAACTGGTTCGCTGGACCCAGACCGTCGTCAAGCACGAGGCCCTGGCCGTCCGCCGCGAGCGCGAGCGGATCCTCAGCGGTCCCGCCGCCGTACGACCGGAGCCGGGATCCGAAGACTGGATCGCGCTGATCCCGACCAGCGCCGACGGCCCCGCCGAGCGGGCCGAGCGCCGCGAAGCCGTCGCCCGCAGTCGCGAGGCGTTGCAGAGTCTGAAGCCCCAGGAGCTCCGCGCTCTCACGCTCCTCGCCGAGGGCTACTCCTACCTCGAGATCGGCGAGATCACCGGCTGGAGCGCGACGAAAATCAACCGCTGCCTGGCCGAGGGCCGGGAGCGTTTCCGCCGCTTCCTCTCGCGCAGCGAAGGTGGTCAGCGCTGCGCTGAGATGGGGCCGCTTATCTCCGCCTTCTGCGACGGCGAGGCGACCGACGAGGACGTCGCGGTGCTGCGTGAGCACCTGCACGCCTGCGCGCACTGCCGGGCCACGCTGAGGGCGTACCGGGCGGCGCCCGCCGCGGCCGCGGCGCTGGCGCCGGTGCTCCCGCTAGGCCGTCCCCTGCTCGACCGCGCCCACGAGGCGTTCGCGGGACTCGCGAGTCGGGTCGGCGGCGGCGCCTCCGACTCGGCGCTCTCGCAGGTCGCCGCGGCGGGAGGAGCCCGCGGTGCCGGGATGGCCGCGCTCGCGAAAGCGATGGCGATCTGCGTCGGCACCATGGGAGGAGCCGCGGCCTGCGTCGCCACCGGGGTCGTCCCGATC
>JADGPJ010000120.1 GCA_017882505.1 Solirubrobacterales bacterium
CGGCGGCGGCGACCGGCACCAGCCGCGAGACCAGCGTCGCGGTCAGCGCCGAGCGGCCGGCGAGGGGGCGCAGGGCGCGCAGCACCCGGTCGGGGTCGACGCAGGCCGAGTAGACGGCGAAGGCGACCATCGCGACCGCGGCCCGCAGGCCGATCGAGACCCCGGCGACGATCGCCTCGAGGGTGATGTCGACCTGGCCCAGCAGCGGCCAGTCGCCGAGCCGGGCCAGAACCGTCTCGCCGCGATCGACGACGAGGGCGTTGACGAAGACGATCAGCAGCGCCAGGCCGAGGCCCATCCGCAGCGCCACCCGCACCGCCAGGCGGGCGCCGGCCAGAAACCCGGCGATCGTCACCGCGGCGCCGGCGGCGGCGAGCACCAGCGGGCTCGAGTAGAGGAAGGCGACGGCGACAAGAGCGCCGAGGTAGGCGACCGCGGCGCCCGGCGAGGCCGCCTGCAGCGGCCCGGGCCGGGGCGTGTAGGCGAACGGCGATCTCATCCGGTCCCAACTGGCAGCGGCGTCACGACGCCGTCTTCGGTTGCCACCGCGTAATGGTCGCGCAGCTTCGCCGCGTCGAGCGATCCGGCGGCGGCGCGCACGCCCGCTGCCGTCGCGCCGGTCACCAGCCAGACCGGCGGCGCTTCGTAGCGCCGGGTCGCCGCGACCAGGCCGGCGTCACGGCCGAAGGCCCGCGCCCGCTTGCCCTCGGGGTCGAGGCCCTGCAGCCGGAACCCGCCCCGCCCCGCCGAGAAGTCGGCGCAGACTCCGCTTTCCGCCGGGCCGGCGTCGATCAGCGCCGCCGCCGGATCCGACCGCAACCGCGCCCAGGGTCCGACCAGCACGCGGATCGCTCCCTTGGGCGCGCCGCCGGAAACGGTGACCTTTGCCGCTTCCAGGGCCTGCCGGGTGAGGTCGCAGGCCGCTCCCCCGCCCTCGCAATCGATCACCACGGGGTGGGTCCTGCCTTCGTAGCCGCCGCGCAGCGGCGCCGGCCAGGAGCCGACGACCGCCGGCACCCGCTCGACCGCGGTCCAGTCGCGGTAGTCCCACCAGATGCGATCTTCGCCCCGCAGCGAGAACTCGGCGGCGCCGATCGGCGACTCGACCCCGTTCACGTAGAAGAACCAGTCGTAGGAGCGGCCACCGCGCTGCCCGCTTTCGATCCCTTCGATCGACTGCACGAAGCCGCCGCCGTAGCGAGTCGTGATCTCGGCCTGGCCTTCGAGCACCCGCATCACCGTGTCGGATTCCCTGACCTCGCCGACGTCGCTTTCGAGCACCGGCACCGAGCCGAATTCCCGCGTCACCGTCAGCTCGGCGCCGCCGACGTCGGCGCCGGGGCCGAGCCCGCAGCCGGCGGCCGCGAGCGCTGCCAGGAGCAGCGCCGTCGCGACCGCCGTGCCGCGGCTCCGGGTCATTCAGCTACCGGCCGGGCACTTGCCCCCCACGCAGACCGCGACGCGGGCGGAGGGGATGTCGCCGCTCTCGGTCGCGGCCAGGAGCCGCGGCTTGGCGAGCGTCACCGTGGTCTTGCCGTCGGACCCGGTCGGTCCGGCGGCTCCGGTCACCTCGACGCCGGCGGCCGGCTTGCGCTTGCCCTTTTCGTCGTAGGAGTAGGCGCGCACCGTGAACGGGACGCCCGCCTTGACCTTCCCGGGAGCGCTCAGCGCGAGATCGTTCGGGTACTTGTAGTCGGGCGCGGACGTCGTCGCCAGGGTCCAGAGAACTTCGTCGCCGGCGCGGATGTTCGCCTTGTCGCCGCCGACCGAGAGCGACTTGTGGTTGATCTTCAGGTACCAGGACGACGATCCCCTGGCGACGCTGGTGCCGATGCCGCAGAGCGCCAGGCCGAAATCGAAGTGATCGCTGATCAACAGCGGACTCAACGAGCCGGTCGACCTGGACGCGGCGGCCAGCAGGCCCATCGCGGTGTTGCCTTCGATCGATACGGAGCCGCCGCTGCCACCGCTGCCGCTGCCGAAGCAGATCGCCTTGGGGCTGGTCTTGACCGACATGGTGGCGGTGTCGACCGGCTTTTCGGCGAGGATCCTGCCGCCCGCGCCGACTACCCGCAGGTCGGCGGAGAAGCCCTTGGCGAGAGCGCCCGCGCTGATGGACAGGGACAGTGCTAGGGCCAGCGCGCATGCAGCCGCCAGCCGAACCGGGATGAGTCTTGGCATTGAAGCCACCCTTTCCTCGAGGGTTGTATTGGCTGGCCGGGGACAGGTCTCCTGGCTTCCGGGGTTGGTCGGCCGCACCTTCCCGGGGACTCTGTGTCGTCCCCAGTGGCTGGCGCCTGGGCGCCCGCGACTTCCTTAGACCCGGTCACAGTGGCGGGACCACGCCGGATTCGCACCGGACTTCCCTTGACCACCGACCGTATTTACGCCGGCGAGTCTATCCCGGACTTTCGTCCAAGGGGAGTTTTGCTCAGATAAGCTGCCGCCACTTCAAGAGTCCCGGGCACTATCGGAGTCTCGTTCAATCAACGCATCAGGGGAGAAAGAACCATGATCAAGGCACTCGGCCGGCGGACGCCGGCGCTGGTGGTTGCCGCCGTCGCGCTCTTCGCCGCGCTCGGCGGCACCGTCTACGCGGCGGCGAAGATCGACGGCCACTCGATCAAGCCGAAGTCGGTTCCCGGCAACCGCCTGGCGATCGGCTCGGTCCCGGCCAACCGGATCAAGGCCGGCTCGATTCCGGGCAACCGCCTGGCGCCGGAATCGATCACCGGCGCCCAGATCGACACCGCGACGCTGGGCCAGGTGCCGTCCGCGATCCACGCCGATACCGCCGATTCCGCCCGCGACGCCGGCTCGGCGTTGACCGCGGTCAACGCAATCGAAGCGACGAGGGTCAACGGTCACGCGGCGGGTTGCGCGGTGGGCACCCGCCCCTTTGCCGGTGCCTGCTGGCAGACCGCGAGCAGCTCGGCGGCGGCGACCGCGACCGACGCGGCGCTCTCCTGCGCCAACCAGGGCGGCGAGCTGCCCGAGCCGCTGCTGCTCGTCGCCTTCTCGAAAGAACCGGGGATCGTCCTCGCGGCGGGGGACGAGTGGACGGGAGACATACCTGTTGTGTCTGGCACGAACCTCTACGCAGTCGTCACCGTCTCCGCATCGTCGGAAGTTGGCTCTGCCCTCTCAACGTTGACCAAGAAATTCCGCTGCGTGATCCCGCTGGTCAGCTGACGGGTCGAGGGGTCGCCGCGCCGACATCCGGCCGAGCGGCGGCTCGCGACCTCTATTGTCAGCGCCGATGCGGAGCTCTCGACCCGGCAGATCACGGCCCGCGACCCTGCTCGCGGGCGCCGGCGCCCTGCTCGCGCTGGCCCTC
>JADGPJ010000121.1 GCA_017882505.1 Solirubrobacterales bacterium
GGTCGGCCCGCGCCGCCGGCCGGCGCCAGGCGGGCGCCCGGGCCGAGCTCGGCTCCGGGCTGGTCGAGATCGCCTCGGGCTCAGCCGAGATCGCCGCCGCCGGTCGCGCCGAGGATTGGATCGAGCGCTCCGAGCGGGCCGGCGGCCGGCTCGCCTCGCTGCAGCGCCGCGACGCCCTCAGCGGCGGCCTCGCCGCCGGCCTCACCACCTCGCTCGCCGCCCTCGCCGTCGTCGCCGTCCTCCTCGTCTCGATTCCCGCCGTCGCCGACGGCACCCTGGCCGGGGTGATGCTGGCGGCTGTGGCGCTGCTGGCGATGGCCGCCTTCGAGGCGGTCGCCCCGCTCGGCGCCGCGGCGTCCAGCATCGACGCCTGCGCCAACGCGGCGCTGCGGATCGAGGGGGTGGTCGACCGCGAGCCCCCGGTGCGCGAGCCGGCCAGGCCCGTCGCCCCGGCGAGCGGCGACCTCGAACTGCGCTCCGTTCGCTTCCGCTACGAGGAGTCGGGCCCGTGGATTCTCGACGGCGCCGACCTGCGGCTGCGACCGGAACGGGCGGTGGCGCTGCTGGGGCCGAGCGGCGCCGGCAAGAGCACGATCGCCGAGCTCGCGGTCCGCTTCCGCGACCCGCTCGCGGGCAGCGTCCGGCTCGGCGGCATCGACCTGCGCGACTGCGCCGGCGACGACGTCCGGGCCACCGTGCGCCTCTCGCCCCAGGACTCCTACCTGTTCACGACGACCCTCCGCGACAACGTCGCGATCGGCAGGGTCGGCGCCAGCGATGCCGAGATCGCCGAGGCGCTCGGCGCGGTCGGCCTCGGCGAGTGGCTCGGCTCCCTGCCCGAGGGCCTCGACACCGAGGTCGGCGAGGCGGGCGCCCTGGTCTCCGGCGGGCAGCGCCAGCGGATCGCCGTCGCCCGTCTCTTCCTCGCCGACGCCGACTTCCTGATCTTCGACGAGCCGACCACCCACCTCGACCCCGACGGGTCCGACGAGCTGCTGCGGCGGCTGGCGGCGCTCTCGCAGAGGGGACCGGGCGTCCTCGTCATCACCCACGACGCGCACGACCTCGGCGCCTTCGACGGGGTCCTGGAGCTCCGCGACGGCGAGCTCGTGCCGCGGGCGTGAGGCCGCTCGGCCTCGCGACCCTCGCCTTCTCGGCGCTCTACTTCGCCTCCGACGCGGCCGCAGATCGGTCGCCTGGGCCGGGTCAGCGCGATCGCCTACGCGCTCGCCTTCGTCTTCTTCACCGGCACCGTCGTCTACGCGCTGGCCAACTCGACCCCCGACTACGACACCCTCAGCGAAGACCTCGGGGCGGCGATGACCGCGTTCGGGGCGGTCATGCTCTTCGCCGGCCTCGGCTTCGGCTTCGCGGTGATCCGGGCGAGGGTGCTGTCGCCCTGGAGCGGGATCGCGCTGATGGCCGGCGTCGTCGCGGTGGTGGCGACGCAGGGGGCGCCGGAGGGCCCGCGCCTGCTGGCGGCCGGCATCCGCGACCTCGGCTTCGCCGGCATGGGCTGGTACCTGCTGCGCCACGGCCCCGATCTCCTCGATTCCGGCACCGGCAGGGCGGGGGCAGCGTAGTCCTGGGTTTATACCGACGTGGAAGTGCCGGAAAACCCTGATGAAGCGGTAGCCGTGCGCGAATAGGTTCGCGCGGTCGTGTCAGAGCGAGAGCAGAAACGGGAAGTGACCGACGGGCCGCTGCTCGAGGCGCGCGGAGTTATGCGGGCCTTCGGCGCCGGGGCGACAGCCGTGCAGGCGCTCGGCGGGGTCGACCTCGCCGTCGCCGAGGGCGAGATGGTCGCGATCATGGGGCCCTCGGGATCGGGCAAGAGCACGTTCCTGCACATCCTCGGCGCGCTCGACCGTCCCGACGGCGGCACCGTCGCGGTCGCCGGCCGCCGCTACGACAACCTCCCGGACCGCGAGCTGACCAAGCTGCGCGGCGACGTCTTCGGTTTCGTCTTCCAGTTCTTCAACCTGCTGCCGACCCTGACCGCGGCCGAGAACGTGCTGCTGCCGGCGCTGGTCAACGGCGAGCGCCCGTCGAAGTTCGCGGCTCGGGTCGACGAGCTGATGGACTTGGTCGGCCTCGGCGATCGCGCCTCCCACCTCCCCACCGAGCTCTCCGGCGGCGAGCAGCAGCGGGTCGCGATCGCCCGGGCGCTGCTGCGCGACCCGACGCTGGTCCTCGCCGACGAGCCGACCGGCAACCTCGACTCGGCCAGTGGCGCGGTGGTGATGTCGCTGCTGCGCAAGGTCGTCGACCGCGGCCAGACCGTGGTCATGGTCACCCACGATCCCGGCGCCGCCGCGCTCGCCGACCGTGTCGTCTTCCTCCGCGACGGCGCCATCGTCGACCAGGTCGAGGGGGGCGACACCGACCGCGTCATCGACGTCTTCAGGACCGTCGAGGGCGGCGCCGGATCGCTCGGCCAGGCGCTGGCGTGAGCACGCGGGCGATGCCCCGCGGGGCGCGGCTGCACAGCTTCGGCGGCCTCGGCCTGCGGGCGGCGCGGGCGCGGCCGCTGCGCTCGCTGCTGACCGCGTTGGGGATCGTCCTCGGCGTCGGCATGGTCTTCGGCGTCCTGATCCTGGTGACCACGATCCACTCGACCTTCGACAACCTCTTCGACGCGATCTACGGCCGCACCGACCTGATCGTCTCCGGTCGCTCGTCGATCGGCTCGGTCCCCGAGGACACGTTGCCGAAGGTTCGCCGCGTCGAAGGCGTCGAAGCCGCGACCGGCACCGTCAACGGCGTCTTCCGCGTCGTCGACGAGCGGGGGCAGGTGAGCACCGGCCGCAGCTCGACCCTGTTCGTCGCCGGCATCGACTTCAACGGCCCCGACACCAGCGGCGCCGAAACCGTCGCCGGCCGCGAGCCGGTCGGCGACGGCGAGATCGAGCTCGAGGAAGGGTGGGCGAAGCAGAAGGGACTGGAAGTCGGCAACCGGATCCGGCTCGCCACCCCGACCGGCCTGGCGGCGATGAGGATCTCCGGCTTCTACCGGCTAGCGACCAACCTCGACCTCGGCGGCTACGGCACCGCCGCGATGCCGGTCTCCGCGGCGCGGCGGTTGACGGACAAATACGGAACCTGGGACGAGGTCGACGTGATCGTCGCCGGCTCGGCCTCGGTCGACGCCGTCCAGCGCCGGATCGACGCGGTCACCGGCCGCGGGGTCGAAGTCACGACGCCGGCCGGCAAGGGAGAAGAAGCCAACGAACAGCTGTCCGGGCTCGACATCGTCCTCTACTTCTTCTCGGGGATGGCGCTGTTCGTCGGCGCCTTCCTGATCCTCAACTCGTTCAACATG
>JADGPJ010000024.1 GCA_017882505.1 Solirubrobacterales bacterium
CGAGGAGGCGACCCGCGAGACGATCGTCGACGGCTGGCTGCACACCGGCGACATCGGCGAGATCGACTCCGACGGCTTCATCAAGATCACCGGCCGCAAAAAGGACATCATCATCACCGCAGGCGGCAAGAACATCACCCCCGCCAACCTCGAGGCCGAAATCAAGCAGCAGCCGCTCGTCTCCCAGTGCGTGGTCGTCGGCGACCGGCGCCCCTACCTGGTCGCCCTGGTCACCCTCGACCCGGAAGAGGCGGCCGCCTACGCCAAAGAGCACGGCCTTCCCGAGGACCCAGCCGCGCTCGCCTCCAATCCCGCGATCCGCGCCGCGATCGAGGCCCACGTCGAGAAGATCAACCAGAACTTCGCCCGGGTCGAGCAGGTCAAGAAGGTCGCGATCCTCCCTCACGATCTCTCACAGGAGAGCGGTGAGCTGACCCCGACGTTGAAGGTCAAGCGGGCCGTGGTCGCCTCCAAGCACGAGCAGGAGATCGACGCGCTCTACGCGGGCTGAGGTTCGCTGGCGGCGAGAGAGGGTGGGGACCGTCGCCCGCGCAGAGCAGCCTCCAAAGCTCGCAGGACTGCGCTCCCCCCAGCGCTTCGACTACGACGCCTCGCCGGACTGGCGGAGAAGCACCGAGGTCGTCTGCTCGAGGACGCGGCGCCAGGCGGATGTCTGCTCGGGCTCGTCCTCAGCGGCCTTCTCGACCACCCGGCGAACTCGGCGCCCGGAGATTTCGAGGCCATGGCGCTTGGCGATCTCCTCGTAGCGCTCGTAGTCCTTGGCGAGGGTCGCGGTGACCGATTCGAAGCCGTGGCGGGCGATCTTCAGACGCCGCGAGTAGTCCATGATCGGCGTCCCGAACATCAGCTCGTCGTTGGACTCGGGCTCGATCAGGATGAAGTCGACGCCCGGGTACCTCTCCTGCCAGTGATCTACGGCCTGGTGCAGGCGGGAGTGGGCGATCAGACGGAAGGTCTGGTTGGCGATCGCCGGCAGGCCCATGTCGGAGACGCGCCGCACCCGGGTGCCGAAGACGGTCGGGATCGTCTTCTCGAAGTCGTTGACGTACGGCACCAGGGGATTGACGACGACGATGAACTTGGCGCCCTTTTCGACCGCTATGTCGACGTTGGTGGTCGAGCGGATGCCGCCGTCGACCAGCTCACGGCCCTTCAACTCGACCGGCCTGTAGACGATCGGCAGAGCGGTCGAGCACTGGACCGCCTTGGAGATCGGCACGTCGGCCCAGGCGTCTTCGCCGAAGACGATTCGCTCGCAGGTGTCGAGGTCGGTGGCGGTCAGGTAGAGCTCGCGCTCGAGCAGGCGGAAGTCGTTGACCCGGCCGCCGTCCGCGAGGACTTCGGCGACGTAATCGTTCAGCCCCGAGCCCGAGTAGAGACCGGTCGGCAGTGCCTCGGCGAGGCCGACGCCGATATCGATCGCCGAGACCTCACCGATCCGGGCCAGCGAGCGGAGCAGCTCGACGCTGCGCAGCGGCAGCGCCGCCGCTTTCTGCAGGAAGCCCATGTAGTTGGGCTTCAGCACCTTGTCGAGGTGGAGGTCTTCGAGTTCGGAGGGGACGCGCGAGTTCAGCACCTGCATCATCTCGTCGGGCGTAACGCCGTTCGAGAGCATCGCGGCGACGAACGAGCCGGCGCTGGTGCCGACGTAGACGTCGAAGTTGTTGACGGTGCTGTTGACCGCGAGCAGGTCGAGGGCGCGCAGGGCCCCGATCTCGTAGACGCCCCCGGTGAAACCGCCGCCGCCCAGCACCAGCGCGGTCTTCGAAGGCTTTTTCCGGCTTCGCGCTTTGCGCCTTGGCTTGGACTCGATGTCTACGACTTTGCCCATGAGGAACATGAAGTATTCCAGTAGCAGCGGTTGGCGCGGGCACCGGAGCGAGGAGAGGGGGTCCTGCGGGCGGGGCAAACTGGCTCCGCTCGGGCGGACCCCCTCTCCTCGCTCCGATCACCAGACAGCCGCTACCTTGGCTTGCTCTGGTGTTGGAGAGGACGATGAGACGAGTGGCGATCTTGGCCAGCGCGACATGCGCGGGCGTCCTTCTGCTGGCCGTTGGCAGTGCGCAGGGGAGCCAGGCCTGCAATCAGATGAAGGCCTGGCTGAAGCAGGGAAGTGGGTCGACGGCAGGCTTGATTGTGGTCGAGGCGGAAAGCGGGGAGGTCGCCTGCGCCAGCGCGGCCGGGACGCCGCGGCCGCTGGCTTCGAACATGAAGCTGTTCACGACCTCGACGGCGCTATCTGAGATCGGGCCGAAGACGCGGATACCGACCAGGGTCTTCAGCGACGGACGCCTCGACGCCAACGGGGTCCTCCACGGCAGCCTCTACCTGAAGGGCGGCGGCGACCCCGCGCTGGGCACGCCGAACTTCTACGACGCCTACCTCAGCGGCGTCGGCACGAACCTCTTCGCGCTGGTGCCGCAGATCCACGCCGCGGGGATCAGCTCGATAACCGGCCGGCTCTACGCCGACGACACCATCTTCGACCGCCTCCGCGGGGTTGCTGACTCCGGCTACGCGACGAGCTCGGAAATCGGCCCGCTCTCCGGGCTCGACTTCAACTCCGGCTTCAGCGGCGCCACCGCCAGCAGCGGCTTCTCCTCCGACCCGGCGAAGCTGGCGGCGTCGAAGCTGGCGCGATCGCTGCGCACGGCGAGCATCAACGTTCCGACCCAGGTGGCGCTCTCGCCGACCCCACCGCAGGCCAAGGAGGTCGCGGTCGTCCGCTCCCCCACCCTGAGCCGAATCATCGACTTCACCGATGTCTACTCCTACAACTTCTTCGCCGAGATGCTGATCAAGCTGATCGGGGCCCGGCTCGGCAGCGGCGGCACCACCACGGCGGGAGCCGCAGTCGTCAGCGCCTTCGCCCGCGCCCACGGCTCCGGCGTCCATGCCGTCGACGGCTCCGGCCTCACCCGCAGCAATCGTGCCTCGCCACGCCAGGTCGCGGATCTGCTGCGGTCGATGCGCGAGGACCCGGTCGGCGACGAATTCATCCAGGACCTGGCCCTCGCCGGACACGAAGGCACCGTCGACGGACGCATGCGCGGCACCGCCGCCTATGGTCGCTGTCGGACCAAGACCGGCACCCTGACCGGGGTCAGCAACCTCTCGGGCTACTGCTTCAACGCCAGCGGCCGGGTGATGGTCTTCTCGATCCTGATGGGCAACGTCGGCAACCTCGAACTCGCCCACCTCGACCAGGACCGGATCGCCGGCGTCGTCGCCTCCTACTAGGGCCTGTCGAGCAGCGCCAGGAAGCCGGCTTCGTCGAGTACCTCGGTGCCGAGCGACTCCGCTTTTGCCAGCTTGGATCCCGGGCTCTCGCCGGCGACCACGTAATCGGTCTTCTTCGAGACTGAGTTGACCACCTTGCCGCCGGCGTCCTTGACCATCGCCGCCGCCTGCTCCCGGGTCAGCTTCGGCAGGGTGCCGGTGAGGACCAGGGTCTTTCCCTCCAGCGGACCGCCCGAGGCGCGCCTTTCGGACGGATCGGCCTCCAGCCGCAAGCCTCTCTGGCGCAGCTTCTCGACCAGCGCCCATGTGTTCTCGTCGGCGAGCGCCTCGGCGATCTGCACGGCCATGATCGGCCCCACCCCCTCGACCTCCTCGATCAGCTCGGGATCGGCCGCACGCAGGGCGTCGATCGTGCCGAAGTGGTCGGCCAGCGCCTCCGAGGTGACGTAGCCGACGCCCGGCAGGCCAAGCGCGTAGAGGACCCGTTTGAACGGCCGCCGCCGCGACCCGTCGATCGCCGCGACCAGGTTCCGGGCTGAGATCTCGGCGAAGCGGTCGAGCTCGGTCAGCTTCTCCTCGCTGAGCTCGTAGATGTCGGCGACGTCCTCGATCAGGCCCTCTTCGAGGAAGCGCAGCGCCTGCTTCTCCCCCAGCCCGTCGATGTCCATCGCCCCCTTGCTGACGAAGTGCTTGACGTGCTGAAAGGACTGCCCCGGACAGCCCGAGCGGTTGGGGCAGATGGTGAAGACCGCGCCCTCGGGCTTGACCGTCTCGGTGCCGCAGGCCGGGCATTTCTTCGGCGGCCTGGGTTTGCGCGCCCGTTTGTTCTTGCGGCGCTGCACCATCGGCGCGACCACCTGCGGGATCACGTCGCCGGCCCGCATCACTACGACCTCGTCATCGACTCTGACGTCCTTGCGCTCGAGGTCCTCCTCGTTGTGGAGGGTCGCAGTGCTGACGGTGACGCCGCCGACGTGGACCGGCTCCAGCATCGCGAACGGGACCAGGTGACCGGTGCGGCCGACGTTCCAGACCACATCGAGCAGCTTCGTCGTCGCCGTCGTCGGGGCGAACTTCCAGGCGATCGCCCAGCGCGGCTCGCGGCCGACCGCGCCGAGCTCGCGCCAGAGCGCCCGCTCGTCAACCTTGACGACGACGCCGTCGATCTCGTAGTCGAGCGTCTCGCGCCGCTCCTCCCACCAGTGGCAGCGCTTGACCACGGCCTCGACACCCTGGTGGTGGTCGGTGTCGGGGTTGACCTTGAAGCCGTGATCGCTCAGCCATTCGACCTCGTCCATATGGGTGGCGAGGTCGAGTCCACGCACCGCGCCGATCCCGTAGCACCAGGTCGAGAGCGGCCGTTCCGCCGCCAGGGCCGGGTCGAGCTGGCGGATCGAGCCGGCGGCCGAGTTGCGAGGGTTGGCGAAGGTGGGTTCGCCGGCCGCCGCCCGGCGCTCGTTGAGGGCTTTGAAGGCGGCGATCGGCAGGTAGGCCTCACCCCGCACTTCGATCAGCTCCGGCGCACCCTCGATCCGCAGCGGCACCGAGCCGATCGTGCGCAGGTTCTGGGTCACGTCCTCCCCCACTCGGCCGTCGCCGCGGGTGGCGCCGCGGACCAGTACCCCGTCCTCGTAGGTGAGCGTGACCGCCAGCCCGTCGATCTTCGGCTCGGTCGTATAGCTGAACTCCGAGGCGGCGATGTCGAGGCGCTTCAGGTAGTTCGCGAGCCGCGTCTCCCAGGCCCGCAGCTCCTCCTCGTTGCGAGCGTTGCCGAGCGAGAGCATCGCCTCGAGGTGCTCGACCGGCGCGAAGCGGTCCAGCGGCGCCGCTCCGATCCGCTGCGTCGGCGAGTCGGGGGTGCCCAGCTGCGGATGCTCGGCCTCGAGCTCGCGCAGCTCGTTCAGCAGCGCGTCGTATTCGTCGTCGCCGATCTCGGGGTCATCGTGGACGTAGTAGAGCCGGTTGTGGCGGTCGAGCTGCTCCCGCAGCTCCGCCGCCCGCTGCTCGGCGGAAGGACTCACGCCGCCGGTGCGCTCGCCGCCAGCATCTCCTCGAAGCCCCAGCCGCGTAGCCGCTCCAGGCCGCCGTGGTCGGTGAGGTCGAAGTGGATCGGCGTGACCGAGATCTTCCCCTGCGCGACCGCATAGAGGTCGGTCCCCTCGATCTCCTCGTAGCCGGGCTGCCAGCCGTAGATCTCGTAGCGGCGGCGCCCTCCCTCGGACTCCTCGAGCAGGTTCAGCTTGTCGTTGTAGATGCGCTTGCCAAGCCTGGTGACCTCGATCCCGGTCGGCTCGCCGGCTGGGCAGTTGACGTTGATCAGCGTCGCCTCCGGCATCGACTCGGTCGCCAGCCGCCTCACCAGCTGCGCGGTGAAGGCCGCGGCCACCCCGAAGTCGAACTGGCCGCTGACGTAGCCCATGCCACTACCGGAGGACTGCTGGGAGATCGCGACCGCGGGAATGCCGAGGATGATTCCCTCAAGAGCGGCGGCGACGGTGCCGGAGTAGGTGATGTCGTCGCCGAGATTGGCGCCGTGATTGGTCCCGGAGACGATCAGGTCGGGGCGGCCGCCGAGCAGGCCGAGCTCGGCGAAGCGGACGCAGTCGACCGGGGTCCCGTCCGTCGCGAAGCCGCTGTGCCCGTCGCCGAACTCGACCTCCTCGACGCTCAGTGGCGAGCGCGTGGTGATGCTGCGAGCGGTGGCGCTGCGGTTGGTGTCGGGGGCGATCACATCGATGACGACGTCGTCGAGCTCGCGCAGGGCGCGGCGGGTGGCCTGCAGCCCGGGAGCCGAGATGCCGTCGTCGTTGGTGAGGAGGATGCGCACGCGATCGATTCTAGGAGTAGGCGACGGAGTCCAGGTACAAGCCATGCGGGGGCGCGGTTTCGCCGGCCTCCGCCCGGGGGGCTCCGGCAAGCAGGCTGGAGAAGCTCTCGGCGCTGCGACGGCGGGAGGAGACCTCGAGCATCGTCCCCACCAGGACGCGGACCATGCTGCGCATGAAGGCGTCGGCGGTGACCCGGAAGCAGAGGATGTCGCCCTCCTGCTCCCAGGCGGCGGCGAGGATGACGCGCTCGAAGTGGACGTGGTCGGTCTGGGTCGGCGTGAAGGCGGTGAAGTCGTGGCGCCCCAGCAGCGCCTCCGCGCAGGCGTCGAGTCCGGGGCGATCGACGCGGTGCGGCCACCAGAGGGCGCGGCCCTTCTCGAACGGACCCGCCGGCCGGCGGGTCAGCAGCCGGTAGCGATAGCTGCGCGAGATCGCGTCGCCCCGCGCGTCGAAGCCATCGGCGGCGGGGACGGCGGCGGTCACGGCGACGTCGTCGGAGCAGATCCCGTTCAGGCGCCGAACCAGATCGCCCGGGACCGCGGCGGCGCTGGCGAAGCTCGCCACCTGCCCCCTGGCGTGCACGCCGGCGTCGGTACGGCCGGCGACGGTCAGCTCGACCGGCTCACGCAGCACCGTCTCCAGCGCCGCCTCGAGCTCGGCCTGGACCGTGCGCAGCCCGGGCTGCTTGGCCCAGCCGGAGAAGCCGGAACCGTCGTATTCGATATCGAGGCGGTAGGAACCCATTCCCATCACACCCGGATGCAAAGCGGAAGATGTGATGGATCGAGGGTAATTGGAGCTGGTACTAGACCAGCTCCAAATACACCATCTCGGTGCTATCTGAGCGGCGCGGGCCGAGCTTGACGATGCGGGTGTAGCCGCCGGGCCGAGTCGCGTAGCGCGGCGCCACCTCGTCGAACAGCTTGTGGACGATGAACTTGTCGTTGTGGAGCGTCGCCAGCGCCTGGCGGCGGGCATGCAGATCGCCGCGCTTGGCCAGCGTGATCAGCTTCTCGACCTCGGGCTTGACCGCCTTGGCCTTGGCCTGGCTGGTCTGAATCCGCTCATGCTCGATCAGCTGCTTCGAGAGGTTCGAGAGCAGCGACTCACGATGCGCAGCGGTACGGCTGAGCTTGTTCCGCTTCTTGCTGTGGCGCACAGTGTTCTCCGCTCCGCTCTCGTCGTCGCCTAGTCCTGCTGGAGATCGAGGCCGCGGGCGTGCAGGGTCTCGATCACTTCCTCGATCGACTTCTGGCCGAAGTTGGGGATCGCGTTCAGTTCCGCGCGCGACTTGCGGACCAGGTCGCCAACGGTCTGTACGCCTGCCCGCTTGAGGCAATTGTAGGAGCGCACGCCGAGTTCGAGCTCCTCGATCAGGATCTCGTCGAGGCCGTTGCTGCTGGCGACTCCTTCGCCGGCCGGGGACGAGAGCGAGTCGGTCGAGAGCGCCGGCATCGGTTCACGCGCGGTCAGTTCCTCGACCCGCTCGGCGTCGGTGAAGATCGCCAGGCTCTTGATCAGGATCTCCGAGGCCTCACGCAGCGCCGCCGCGGGCTCGATCGAGCCGTCGGTCTCGAGGTCGAGAGTGAGTTTGTCGAAGTCGGTCCGCTGCCCGACGCGGGCGGCGGCGACATCGTAGGAGGCACGACGGATCGGCGAGAAGATCGAGTCGATCGGGATCACGCCGATCGGCTGCTCGTCGGACTTGTTCTCTTCCGCCGGCGAGTAGCCGCGGCCGCGACCGATGGTCAGGTAGACCTCGAGCTTGGTTTTCTTCTCCAGCGTCGCGATCGGAGCCTCAGGGTTGAGGATCTCCACGCCGGAGGGCAGGTCGATGTCCTTCGCCTTGACCTCACCGGGGCCGGTGGCCACCAGCGGAGCCTCGACCTCGTCGGCATCGGTGTGCATGCGGACGACGAGGTCCTTGAGGTTGAGAACGATGTCGGTGACGTCCTCTTTGACGCCGGGAACGGTCGAGAACTCGTGCGCGACGCCCTCGATCCGGACGCTGGTGATCGCGGCGCCGCCCAGCGAGGAGAGCAGGACGCGGCGCAGGCTGTTGCCGAAGGTGTAGCCGAAGCCCTTGTCGAGCGGCTCGATCGTGAAGGTGCCGCGACGGTCGTCGACTTTCTCGGAGATGATGCGGGGGACCTGGAAATCAGTGGTCATGAGTTCCTTGCGTATGCGTGTTCAGAAATTTCGGGTTCCGGACTACTTGGAGTACAGCTCGACGATCAGCTGCTCCTGAACCGGCGCCGAGATCTCGGAGCGCTCTGGGAGGCGCAGGACCTTGGCGGTGAGGGCATCGTGATCTGCCTGCAGCCAGGCGGGAACCGTCGAGACGAGTTCCGTCGCCCGCCGGATCGTGTCCGCTGCGGAAGAGCTGGACTTGACCGAGATGATGTCCTCGGGACGTACTTGGTAGGAAGGGATGTCGACGCGGCGGCCGTTGATCACCCAGTGCCCGTGGGTGATCAGCTGGCGAGCCTGGCGGCGCGAGGCGGCGAAGCCGAGCCGGACGAGCACGTTGTCGAAGCGCGACTCGAGCAGGCGCAGCAGGTTCTCACCGGTAACGCCGTCCTGGCGCGAAGCCTTGTCGTAGTAGGCGCGGAACTGTTTCTCCAGCACCTGATAGTAGCGGCGGGTCTTCTGCTTCTCGCGCAGCTGCACCCGGTACTCGGACTGGCGCAGACGTCCGCGGCCATGCTCGCCGGGCGGATAGGAGCGGCGCTCGACGCCGCACTTGTCGGTGAAGCAGCGCTCACCCTTGAGGAAGAGCTTCTGCCCCTCGCGGCGGCACTGCTTGCACTGGGGGCCGGTATCGCGAGCCATCTAGACGCGCCTCCGCTTCTTCGGCCGGCAGCCATTGTGCGCCTGAGGGGATACGTCCTTGACCGTGGTCACGTCGAGGCCGGCGGCCTGCAGCGAGCGAATCGCCGTCTCACGGCCGGAGCCGGCGCCCTTGGCGAAGACCTCGACCCGCTCCAGGCCATGTTCCATACCCTTCTTGGCGGCGGCGTCGGCGGTCACCTGCGCCGCGAACGGAGTCGACTTGCGCGAGCCTTTGAACCCGGCCGAACCGGCGGACTCCCAGGCGATCACGTTGCCGTCGGTATCCGTCAGCGTGACGATCGTGTTGTTGAAGGAGGTCTTGATGTGCGCCTGCCCGTAGGTGACGTTCTTCTTGACGCGACGACGGGCGCGCCCCTTGGCGGGTTTCTTCTCGGCCATCTCTCTTACCTACCTGACTTTGCGCTTACCGGCGATGCTCAGCCGGCGCGGTCCCTTGCGACCGCGGGCGTTGGTCTTCGTGCGCTGACCTCGAACCGGCAGGCCGCGGCGGTGGCGCAGGCCGCGGTAGGAGCCGATCTCCATCAGGCGTTTGACGTTCTGGGAGCGATCGCGCCGGAGGTCTCCCTCGACCTCGCGACTGTCGACCGCGTCGCGAAGGCGGATGACCTCGTCCTCGGTCAGGTCCTTGGCAGCCGTCCCGGGGTCGATTTTCGTCTCCTCGAGGATCTTCAGCGCAGTCGGGTGACCGATGCCGAAGATGTAGGTGAGGCCGATTTCGATGCGTTTGTTGACCGGGATGTTGACCCCCGCGATTCGTGCCATGGGCTATCCCTGCCGCTGCTTGTGTCGCGGGTTTTGGCAGATCACCAAGACCGCGCCATTTCGGCGGATCACCTTGCACTTCTCGCACATCGGCTTGACGGAAGCTCGAACCTTCATTGCTCCGGACTCGTATCGAAAACAGGATTCCCGCACGCCCCATGAGTCGGACGGCAGGCGCAATCACCGGCCCACTGTTGGCCGACCGGGAAAGATAGCAGGGGGCGTGGTTCGGAGGGTGGGTGGTTGGGGAGGGGTGGAACGGGGTGCCGGTACCCCTTCCCGGGAATGTGGCCGAAGGCCGCGACAGGCAATCTGTCATCTGCGTGCCATAGGCGCGCACCATCATCGGGAGCGGCGGCCGTTAGGCCGCGCAACTGGATTTACGGGGAGGGGTACCGCCATCCCTCCCTTCACCCCCTTCGAATCAGGCGTCCTCGACCAGCGCGAGCGTGAAGCCATCGTAGCCCTTGACGCCCGCCGTCTGGATCGTGGTGGCGCTCACCCGGGTCTCGGCCGCGAGCATCTCGTGGAAGCGGCGCAGCTCGGCGGCGGCCGGATCGCAGCGCCGTCGTCGACGAGGGCGCCGCCGCGGATCGAGTTGTCGGCGACGATCAGGCTGCCGGGGCGGGGCCACCTCGGCGTGCCTGGCCCGCGCCAGCAGGTGAAGGAGCTGCCCTGCGCCGACGAGACCTGAATCGCAGGGATCCCAGCTGCCGCGGTGGCGTCGATCGCCGCCTCCAGTGCCTCGTCGCGCGGGGCCAGCGGCCCCGCCACGTACTCGCCGACCGCCGAAAAGATCCTCTGGTCCACGTCCCGATTCTGACGACCAACCCCTCAGCGGCCGAGCCTCTGGGTCAGCGTCACGACCTGTTGGAAGGTCGGGCGATTCTGGAACGGGAACGGACCGAGGTCGATCCCCGAGGTGACCTGCGGCCGGTTCTGGTCGTAGCAGGACGGTTGCGGGTCGGCCGCGCACTTGCCGTTGCCGCCGCCGTAGAGCTGCTGCGGAGTCACCTTGAGTGCTTCCCTCAGCGTCCGCTGGAGCATCGCCCGGCACTTCTTCTTCGAGCCGCCGCCGCAGTAGACGCGGCTGTAGGCACCGCGCGGCTTCGGGCCGTAGAGGTCGCCGAGGTCCTTGGACACGTAGCCCCACCAGCCGTCGAAGAAGTCGGGGGCGTTGGGCGATCCACCGGTGTGGTCGCCGATCGAGATCATGCCCTGGAGCCGTTCGAAGGCCTCGTTGCCGAGGACCGGCTTGAACTCGGCGGTGACCAGCTTCGACCACCAAGCATCCATCAGCTCGATCGCCGGCGTTTCTTCATCGACCCCGTCGCGGTTGAGATCGCGGCGGTGCGCTCCGTTCTGGTGCCAGGTGCGCAGCGTAGCCAGGGCGCTGAGGAGTTCCGCGGACTTCGGCTTGCCGATCGCCTTGAAGATCGTCGGCAGCAGCCGGTAGCCGCGCAGATCCTGGGTCGCCGGTTCCTCCATTGCCTGGATCAGCTGGGTGATCGTCATCTTCTTCTTGCCGCTGGTGCTGGCGCGCACCTTGTCGGCGATCATCTGCTGGCGGTGCAGGGGGCCGTAGTCGTACTGGTCGTCGGCGGCCGCCCATTCCGGCGCCTGCTTGTTGTTCCAGGAGACCAGGTAGCTGGGGTCGACCGCCTGCGGGTGCTTGGAGAAGGGCAGGTAGTCAGCGGTCTGGGTGCTCGGGTTGAAACCTTTCCAGTCGTACTGGCCGGTGCCCAGGATCGGGAAGTCCGGCGAGGTGCCGCGGGCGCGCTGGGGCATCGCCCCCGAGAGCCCGTAGGCGATGTGCTTGGAGTCCACATAGCCCCAGTTGAAGAGGAAGTTGATGTGGGAGACGGCCTTCTTGAACTGCGAGGCGTTGCGGAGGAATCCGGGTTCGTTGAACTGGGCGAACCCGATCACCGAATCGGCCTCGTGGAAGTAGGTGCTGCGCTGGTGGACGAAGGCGACCTTGCGGCCGTGGACCTTGCCGCGAGCGAAGACGATCCCGTGCACGGTGCGGTAGGCGACCAGCGTCTGCGAACCCGCCGCCGTCGGGTCGATCGTGTTCGGCGTCCAGCTCTCGGACTTTTCGAGCTTTTCCATCGGCAGGCACCTGCCCTTGTACTGGTAATGGAAGGCGTCCTTGCAGAGCACCTCGGCGAAGGTGTCGACGTTGTCCGAAGTCGCCGTGGTCGCGCTCCAGGCGTAATCGCGACCGTGACCGAGCTCGACGTAGAGGTTGACGCCGGCGAACGAGGCGCCGCGGGCGTCGATGCCGGGCCCGTGGATGTCCTCCTCCATCAGCACCTGGGGAATGTAGTAGCCGACCTGGGGCCCCATCACGGCGATCGCGTGCCCGGTGGCCGAGTGCGCGGCCGAGACCATCTCCCAGTTGGAGGCGTGCCCGGCGGCTTCGAGCGCCGCTTGCAGGCGGGCGCCGACGCTGCTCAACCCTTCGCCGCCCGCGGTCGAGCCGGACGACGCAGTCGCGGTGGTGGTTTCCTTGACGCTGCCCGGGTCGGGCAGGGCCAGGCCTTTCTTGGCGAAGGCGCTGCGGGTCTCATAGGGGAAGGCGCGGGAGACGGTGGTCGGCGCTTCGGGATCGTTCTTCGAACGGAACCCGAGCCAGGCCTTACGACCGGCCTTCTGGCCCATGCGGTCGACGAACGCCTGCATGGTCTGGGCCGAGTTGAGCTCGTTGCCGCCGCCGCGACCGAAGATGCCGCCGATCAGCGAGGCGATCGCGATCACGTCGGTCGGTTTCCACGCTTCCATCGGCTTGCTCAGGAGCGTGTACTCGGCCGGCTTCAGTTTCGGATCGAGATTCGCCGCGGCGATGTAGGCGTTGATGCCTTCGACGTAGGCGGTGACGTCATCGACCGCCTGCTGGCCGGCTTTGCCGTAGAGCTGCGGCGTCTGCGTCAGCTGTTTTTCGAGATCGGCTTCGGTGTAGGGAGCGAAGCCCCACTGGCCGGCGTCGGTTCCGGCGTTGGCGCCGCCGAGGAAGGAGGAAAGTTCCGCGCGGCCGGTGTGGCGCAGGACGTCCATCAGGAAGAGGCGGTCGGCGGCGCCCGCGTAGCCGGCGCCGAACATCGTGTCGGCACGAGTGTCGCCGTAGATGTGAGGCACGCCGTAGGCGGAGTCGCGCTGGATCGTCACGCCCGGTTTCGGTTCGATCGTCGATTCGACCTGGCCCACAGGGACGCCGAAGGTCGCGTCCTTGTAGTAGTTCGGAATCTGCGCTTCGGTCAGCGTCGGCGCGCCGTAGACGAGGTTTTCGTACAGCGGCTGCTGGTCGGCGAAGTGCGGCGGCAACAGGCCCGGGCCGCGGAATTCGAACAGCTGCTGGACGTTGTCGAGCCCGTTCTCACCCGGAGGCAGGACGTTGCGGAAGCCACCGGCGTCGTTGGTGCCGTACGGGGCCGGCGTGGCGGCCTGGGCGCCAGGCGCCAGGAACGCGGCGAGAACAAGAGACAGAACCAACAGCAGTGCTGCGCGTACCGGCGTCGAACGTTCCAACAGTCCTCCCTTTCCGAGTCCAGGCGGCGCCCAGCCGCAGGGCCAGCATAGCCCCTCGGTGCTCGGAAACCTAGGAGCCTTCGTGCCAGGGGGTCAGCACGCGCGGTCCGTCCGGGGTGACCGCGACGGTGAACTCGAAGTGCGCGGCCAGGGAGCCGTCTTCGGAGTAGACCGACCAGCCGTCGTCGCCCATCCGAACCAGCGGCCCGCCGGCGTTGACCATCGGCTCGATCGCCAGCACCATCCCCTCCTCCAGCTCGGGCCCCTTGCCGGGCTCGCCGAAGTTGGGCACCTGCGGCTCCTCGTGCATGTCGCGGCCGACTCCGTGGCCGACCAGGGTGCGAATGATCGAGAGGCCCTCGCTCTCGACCGAGCGCTGGATCGCCGCCGAGACGTCACCGAGATGGTTGCCGGGGTGCATCTGCTCGATCCCGGCGAAGAGCGAGGCTTTGGTCACGTCGAGCAGCCGGCGCGCCTCGGGAGTTATCGGGCCGATCGGGAAGGTCATCGCCGCGTCGGCGACCCAGCCGTCCTTGACCACGCCGATGTCGATCGAGAGGATGTCGCCACGCTTGCACTCGTAGGAGCCGGGAATCCCGTGCACGACCATCGAGTTCGGCGAGGCGCAGATCGATCCCGGGAAGCCGCGGTAGCCCTTGAAGGCGGGCACGGCATCCTGGGAGCGGATGAATTTCTCCGCCGCCGCGTCGAGTTCCTCGGTGGTGATCCCGGCCCGGGCCTTCGACCCCAGCATCTTCATGCAGCGGACCAGGATCTCCCCGGCGGCCGCCATCTGGTCGATCTGCTCGGGGGTCTTGCGGATGATCATCCGATACACGCTAGACGGCCTCGTCCTGCTCCAAGCGCATCGTCGCCAGGGTCCGGCGGATCTCCTCGGCAACATCGTCGGGAGGCGACTCGCCGGCGATCCGTCGCAGCACGCTGCGCTGGTCGTAGTAGGCGACCAACGGCTCGGTCTTGGCGTGGTAGGTGTTCAGCCGCTTGCGAATCACCTCTGGCTTGTCGTCGTCGCGGACGATCAGCTCCGAGCCATCGATGTCGCAGACCCCGTCCTCCTTGGGCGGGTTGAAGTCGACGTGGAAGACGTGGCCGTTGGCGGCACAGGTACGGCGGCCACCGAGCCGGCGGACCACCTCGTCGTCGCCGACGTCGATCAGCACCACCGCCGTCACCCCCCGGCCCAGCTCCACGAGCTTGGCGTCGAGCGCCTCGGCCTGCGGTGTGGTGCGGGGAAAACCGTCGAGGATGAAGCCGTCGAGCGCCTCGGCCGAGTCGATCCGCTCGGCGATCACCCCGACGATGACCTCATCGGGCACGAGATCGCCGGCATCCATGTACCCCTTCGCGGTTCGCCCCAGCTCGGTCTCGTCGCGAACAGCGGCGCGGAGGATGTCTCCGGTCGCGTAGTAGGGCAGGCGCAGGTCTTCGTTCAACCGCTCGCCCTGAGTGCCCTTCCCGGACCCGGGAGGTCCGAGGAGGACTAGGTTCAGCTCTGGCATCGCCTGGAGCCTATTTGAGGAAGCCCTCGTAGTTCCTCATCATCAGCTGCGCCTCCAGTTGCTTCACCGTGTCGAGCGCGACGCCGATGATGATCAGGATGGAGGTGCCGCCGAAGTAGAAGTTGGCCGACGTCTGGCTGATCAGGATCGTCGGCAACGCCGCCACTGCGCCCAGGTAGAGCGCGCCGGGGAAGGTCAGGCGGGAGAGGATGCGGTCCAGATACTCCGCCGTCGGCCGGCCGGGCCGGACGCCGGGGATGAAGCCGCCGTATTTCTTTAGGTTGTCGGCCTGGTCGACCGGGTTGAAGGTGACCGCGGTGTAGAAGTAGGTGAAAATGATGATGAAGAAGACCTCGCCCAGCACGTAGGGCCAGCTGTTGGGGCTGAAGAAGGCGGCGAAGTCGAGCGCGGCCGGGGTGTTGAGGAGCTGGCCGATCGTCGGCGGGAAGGCCATGATCGAGGCGGCGAAGATGACCGGGATGACGCCGGCCATGTTGACCCGCAGCGGCAGATAGGTGGAGCCGCCCGAGGTCATTTTGCGACCGACCACGCGTTTGGCGTACTGGACCGGGATCCGTCGCTGACCCTCCTGGACGAAGACGATCGCGACGATCACCGCCAGGGCGATGAACGGCATCATCACGACGAAGACCTGATCCGGGCTGTTCCACCACTTGGTGATCCCGTTCGGAATCGAGGAGGCGATCGAGGCGAAGATCATCAGCGAGATGCCGTTTCCGATCCCGCGCTGGGTGATCAACTCGCCCAGCCACATCAGCAGGGTGCAACCGGCGGTCAGGCAGATCACGATCAGGAAGAGCTTGCCGAAGGTGAGGTTGCCGACGACGCTGGTACCGGCTTCGTTGCCGAAGGAGCGGAAGAGGAAGACGTAGCCGAGCGACTGGCCGAAGGCGAGGGCGACGGTGAGGTAACGCGTGTACTGGGTGATCTTCTGCTGGCCGACCTCTCCCTCTTTCTGCAGGCGCTCGAGCGAGGGGACGACGACGGTCAGCAGCTGCAGGATGATCGAGGCCGTGATGTACGGCATGATCCCCAGCGCGAAGAGGCTCAACCGCGAGAGGCTGCCGCCCGAGAAGAGGTTGAGGAAGCCGAGGATGTTGGAGCCGCCGAAGTTGTTCTGAATTTCCTTGACGGCCTGCACGTCGACGCCGGGCGCCGGGATATAGGCACCGAGCCGGTACAGCGCCAGCATCGCCGCCGTAAAGGCGAGCTTCTTGCGAATGTCGGCGACACTGAAAGCGTTCGCAATAGTTTTGAGCATTACGGCTCCAGAGTGTGACAGGAACCGCCGGCAGCCTCGATCTTCTCTTTGGCAGCGGCACTAAACGCGTGCGCGTGAACGTCCAGCTTCTTCTTGATCTCGCCGCGGGCGAGGATCTTGACCGGATGTGAGCGCTTGGCCAGGCCCTTCTCCTTCAGCGACGCCGGGGTTACTTCGGCGCCGGCATCGAAGCGCTCCTCGAGGTCGGTGAGGTTGATCGGCTGGGTCTTGGTGCGGAAGTTCTCGAACGGCATCGACTTCTTCATATGCGGGCCGCGCAGCTTTCGCATCCGCATGTGAATCGGGTTCTGGCCACCCTCGTAGCCGGCCTTCTGCTTGGCGCCCGCGCGCGAGCCGGCGCCCTTGTGGCCGCGTCCGGAGGTCTTTCCGAGCCCGCTGCCCTCGCCACGGCCGAGCCGCTTGCGCGGCCGGCGCGAGCCGGGCTTCGGCTTCAGGTTGTGCAGACCGATCTCCTCGGAGCGAGGCGTGTCCGCCATCAGGACTTCACCTCGACCAGGTGGGAGACAACCTTCAGCTGCCCCTGCAACTGCGGTGAGTCCTTGCGCTCGACGGCTTTACCGATCCCGCCGAGGCCAAGCGCCCTAAGGGTGGCTTTCTGGTTCGGATTCGTCCCATTGGCCGACCGAATCTGCTTGATCTTGACCCCGCTCACGACGAAGCCTCCTCAGCCGCCGGAGTCTCCTCGACAGCGGGTGGCGCCATCTCCTCGACGGCAACCGAAGCCTCGGATGCGGCCGGAGGCTCGGGAGCCGCGGGGGCATCCGCCTCGGCGGCCGGAGCCCCAGCCTCTGGAGCTGCTGCCTCAGCGGCCGGAGCGGCGTCTGCCGGAGCAGCATCCTCCGCGGCGGGACCCGCGGCCAGATGCTCCCCGTTACTCGGAGTTCCGTTCAGGTCCAGTCCCAGCACCTGCCTCACCGTCAGCCCCCGCAGCTCAGCAACCTCCTCCGGCCTGCGCAGACGGATCAGCCCGTCCATCGTGGCCTTGACGAGATTGATCGGGTTCTGAGTGCCGATGCTCTTGGTGAGGACATCGCGGACGCCACCGAGCTCGAGCACGGCGCGGACGCCGCCTCCGGCGATGACGCCGGTACCGGGGCTGGCCGGGCGCAGGACGACGTGCCCGGCGCCAAAGCGACCGATGATCCTGTGGGTGATCGTCTGCCCGTATTTGGGCACGCGAATCATGTTCTTGCGGGCGTCCTCGACGCCCTTCTGGATCGCCAGCGGGACCTCGCGGGCCTTGCCGTAGCCGATCCCGACCACGCTCTCCTCGTCGCCGACAGCGACCAGCGCCGTGAATGAGAACCGGCGGCCGCCCTTGACTACCTTGGCGACGCGGTTGATCTCGATCACGCGCTCTTGGAGGTCGAGCCCACGGGGGCTCACCGTCTCGACGTTTTTCGTATCCATTCCCTTCATCTCAAGCGGCCCACCGTAGCGGAACTAGAAGGCCAACCCTCCCTCGCGCGCTCCTTCGGCCAGGGCCTTGACACGGCCGTGGTATTGGTAACCGCCGCGATCGAAGACACAGGTCTCGACCCCCGCGGCCTTGGCACGCTCGGCCAGCAATTCGCCGGCCTTCTTGGCTTGATCGCTCGCCGTGATCTTGCGCAGGTCCGGCTCGATCCAGTTGACCGCGGCCACCGTGTGGCCTTTGGTGTCGTCGATGAGCTGGGCGAAGATCCCGCGGTTGGAGCGGAAGACGGAGAGGCGCGGGCGCTCGGCGGTGCCGCTGACCCGGGCACGAACCCGGCGGCGGCGGCGCAGGCGCTGCTGGCCCTTGGTCGTCACCGTCATGCGCGCTTACCCACCTTGCGAAGAACCTGCTCGCCTTTGTAGCGGATTCCCTTGCCCTTGTAGGGCTCGGGCTTGCGGCGCTTGCGGATGTCCGCCGCGACCTGGCCGACCAGCTGCTTGTCGATGCCGCGGACGATGATCTCGGTCGGCTGCGGGACCTCGAACTCGATCCCCTCGGGCGCCTCGATCGAAACCGGATGCGAGTAGCCGAGCGCGAGCTCCAGGTTCCTTCCTTTGAGCGCGGCGCGGTAACCGACTCCCTGGATCTCGAGTCGCTTCTCGAAGCCGTCGGTGACGCCCTCGACCATGTTCGCGATCAGGCTGCGGGTGAGGCCGTGCAGCGCCCGATGCTCGCCACGATCGGTGGGACGGGCGACCGTCACCACACCCTCGCCCTGCTCGATCGACATCTCCTGGGAAAGGACCTGGGTCAGCTCGCCCTTCGGCCCCTTGACGGCGATGTTGCCAGGGGCAATCTCGACCGTGACGGCCTCGGGAACGGGGACGGGTTTTCTGCCGATTCGACTCATGGGATCACCAGACGTAGGCGACGACCTCGCCACCGACGCCCTTGGCACGGGCTTCGTGGCCGGTCATCACGCCGGCGGAAGTGCTGACGATTGCGGTACCGGTGCCACCGAATACGCGGGGCACGTGTTTGTGGTCGACGTAGCGCCGCCGGCCGGGTCGCGAGACCCTTTCGATCCCGAGGATGACAGGACGGCGATCCTCGGTGTACTTGAGACGCACGTTGATCGCCTCGCCGACCGTGGCGGGCTTGCGGTGGAAATCGCTGATGTAGCCCTGCTCCTTGAGGATCCGCGAGACCTCCAGCTTCAAGCCCGAGAGGGGAATCTCCACCTCGTCGTGGCCGGCGCGGATCGCGTTGCGGATGCGGGTCAGGTAATCGGCTATCGGATCGGTCTGCATGGTCCTACCAGCTCGACTTGGTCATTCCGGGGATGTACCCCTCGTGCGCGGCCTCGCGCAGGCAGATCCGGCAGAGGCCGAACTTGCGGTAGTAGGCACGCGGGCGTCCGCAGCGGCGACAGCGGTTGTAGCCGCGGGATTTGAACTTTGGTTTGCGGCCCTGTCGGACCTTCTGCGAAGTCTTAGCCATCCTCTGAACTCTTCTCCTCGTCGGCCGAACCGTCGGCCTGGTCATTTCCGCCCTCGGCGGCGTCCTCGCCCTCCTCGACCTCGGGCTTGGCGTAGGCCTCGGGGTTCTCCTCTTTCAGCTGTTCCAGCGCGGCCTGCTCGACCTCGGCCTTGAGCCGGGCCTCATCCTTGCGCTGTTCCTCCTCAGCCTCAGCTTCGGCTTCTTCCCGGGCGGCCTGCCCCGGACGCCCCTCCTGGGCGAACGGCATTCCCAGCGCCAGCAACAGCTCGAACGCTTCGATGTCGGTCTTGGCGGACGTCGTGATCGTGACGTCGAGGCCACGCACCACGTCGACCGTGTCGTAGTCGATTTCGGGGAAGATCAGCTGCTCCTTGATGCCCATCGAGTAGTTGCCGCGGCCGTCGAAGGAGCGTGGGTTGAGGCCGCGGAAGTCGCGGATCCGCGGCACCGCGATCGAGGTCAGCCGGTCGAGGAACTCCCACATCCGGGCGCGGCGAAGCGTCACCGAGACGCCGACCGGCATGCCCTCGCGCAGCTTGAAGGAGGCGATCGACTTGCGGGCGCGGCGAACGTTCGGGTGCTGGCCGGCGATCAGCGCCAGCTGGTTCTGGGCGGATTCGAAAGATTTTTTGTCCTGTTTCTCGGTCCCGAGGCCCATGTTGAGAGTGACCTTGCGCAGGCGCGGAGCCTCCATCGGCGTCGAGTAGCCGAATTTCTTGGTCAGCTCGGGCAGGATCTCCTGCTCGTAGCGTCCGCGCAGGCGCGCCGGCGGGGCCGCCTGTGAGGTCGGGGTCGCGGTCGCCTCCATCAGTCGATCGCCGCCCCACTGCTCTTCGCGTAGCGGACTCGCTTGCCGCCATCGTCGCGGCGCACGCCGACCCGGGTGCCTTTGTTGCTTTTGGGGTCGAGCAGCATCACGTTGGAGGCGTGAATCGGGCCCTCCTTTTCGACGATGCCGCCGGCCTGGCTCTTGCTCATGTCCCCACCCGAGCGCGCCCGTTCGTGGCGCTTGATCATGTTCAGGCCCTCAACGTAGAGGCGACGGCGCTGGGGGTCGGTCCGCATAACGCGGCCGGTCTTGCCGGCGTCCTTGCCGCTGATCACGACCACCTGGTCGTCGGTCCGGATTCGCATCGACTTCGCCATCAGAGGACCTCGGGCGCGAGCGAGATGATTTTCATGAAGTTGCGATCGCGCAGTTCGCGCGCCACCGGGCCGAAGATGCGGGTGCCGCGGGGGTTGTTGTTCGCGGGGTCGATCAGGACCGCCGCGTTCTCGTCGAAGGAGATGTAGGTGCCGTCGGGGCGCCCCAGCGGCTTGCGGGTGCGGACGACGACGGCCTGGACGACCTCGCCCTTGCGGACGCCGCCCTGCGGGCTCGCGGATTTGACCGTGGCGGTGATCACGTCGCCGACGCTTGCATAGCGGCGGTGCGAGCCACCCTTGACCCTGATGCAGAGGATCTCGCGAGCGCCCGAATTGTCGGCGACCTTCAACCTCGACTCTTGCTGGATCATCGCCCGCTACCTCGCTTTCTCGACCACGTCGACCAGGCGCCAGCGCTTGGTCTTGGAAAGGGGGCGGGTCTCGACCACTCGCACGACGTCGCCCTCGCCGGCCTCGTTGCGCTCGTCGTGCGCATGCAATGTGCGCGAACGGCGGACGATCTTCTCGTAAGTCGGATGGCGGCGAGCGAAATCGATACGGACGGTGATCGACTTGTCGCCTTTGTTGGAGACGACGATGCCCTGGCGAACCTTGGCGGCGTTCGCCTCGTGCTCAGCCGTCGGGGTACCGGTACCGGTGCCGGCCGCGCCCTTCTTCGCCTTCGCGCCGGCCCGCTCCTTGCGCCGTTCGGCAGCCTTGGACTTCCGAGTCTCGCGACGCTGCGCGGCGCGCTCCTCGGGGGTGAGGGTCGGCTTGGGCTGGTTCGGTCGGCGCGAGCGCTGCAAACGGCGCCGCTCCTTCCAGGGAAGATCGTCCTCGGGGTTCGGCTCCGCGGCAGGGACCGGCGCGGCCGCGGGCTCCTCGGCCTCCGGGGTCTCCTCGACCGGGGTCTCCTCGGCGGCAGGAGCCTCCTCGACCGGGGTCTCCTCGACCTGGGGCTCGTCCTGCTTGGTGCTCTCGTTCTTGGTCTCGTCGCTCATATCCGCTTCGTCTCTTTCTCGACGTCGATGCCTCTGCCGCGTGCCACCGTCAACAGCCGCGCGATGTCGCGCTTGGCCGCTCCGAGGCGGGCGGTGTTCTCGAGCTCTCCGGTCGCGTGCCGGAAGCGCAGGTTGAACGCCTCCTGCTTGGCGTCGATCAGCTTCGCCACCAGCTCGTCGTCTTTCAGGTTATGGGTCTCGGCCGCCTTCATCAGTCCTCGACCCCCTCGCGCTTGACGAATTTGGTTCTGACCGGAAGCTTGTGGCCGGCCAGGCGGAGCGCGTCGCGGGCGAGGTCCTCGGGCACACCGGCGAGCTCGAACATCACCTTCCCGGGCTTGACCACCGCGACCCAGCCCTCGGGGTTGCCCTTGCCGGAGCCCATCCGCGTCTCGGCCGGCTTCTTCGTATACGGCTTGTCCGGGAAGACGTTGATCCAAACCTTGCCGCCTCGTTTGATCTTACGCGTCATCGCGACGCGGGCGGCCTCGATCTGGCGGTTGGTGATCCAACCGCGGTCGAGCGACTTCAGCCCGTACTCGCCGAAGGCGACGGTGCTGCCGCCCTTGGTGTTGCCGCGCATCCGGCCGCGCATCTGTTTGCGGTGCTTGACTCGTTTCGGACTCAGCATCAGCGACCACCTCCGCCACGCTGTCCGCCGCGATCGCCACCGCGACCGCCGCCGGGCCCACGGCCGCCGCCGGGCCCACGGCCGCCGCCTGGTCCGCGATCGCCGCCCGGTCCACGGCCGCCGCCCGGTCCGCGGCCGCCGCGCTGGTTGCCCTGGGGCTCGCCCTCGGCCGAAGCGAGGTCGGAGCGGAAGCCCTCGGGCATCACTTCGCCCTTGTTGATCCAGCATTTGACGCCGATCCGGCCGGTCGTCGTCTTCGCCTCGAAGAAGCCGTAGTCGATGTCCGCGCGCAGCGTGTGCAGCGGCACCCGGCCGTCGGAATAGCTTTCGGTCCGCGCCATCTCGGCACCGCCGAGGCGGCCGGAGACCTGGACCTTGACCCCTTTGGCGCCGGAGCGCATGGCCGAGGTCAGGGCGCGTTTCATCGCGCGGCGGAAGGCGACCCGGTTCTGCAGCTGCTCGGCGATCGACTGCGCGACGAGCTTGGCGTCCAGCTCGGGACGCTTGACCTCGCGGATGTTCACTTTCACCGGGCTGCCGGTCAGCTTGTGGAGCTCCTTGCGGAGCGCGTCGACTTCGCTGCCCGACTTGCCGATGACGATGCCGGGGCGGGCGGTGTGAATGTCGACGGCGACCTCGCCGCGGCGCTCGATCGTGATGTTCGAGAGGCCGGCGTGCGAAAGCTTCTTGACGATGTGGTCGCGAATCTGCAGGTCTTCCTGGAGCACGTCGGCGAAGTTCTTCTCCTCGAACCAAGTCGACTTCCAGTCGTGGATGTAACCGACGCGGAAACCCTCGGGGTGGATCTTCTGTCCCATTTGACTAGTCCTCTACCGGGGTTAGCGCCACGGCGATGTGGCTGGTTCGCTTGTGGATCGGGGTCGCCCGTCCCTGCGCTCGGGGCCGGTACCGCTTCAGCGTCGGGCCCTCGTCGACCGTGATCGAGGAAACCCTCATCTCATCGCCGATCAGGTCGTGGTTGTTTTCCGCGTTGGCGGCGGCCGAGTCGATCAGCTTCTGGATGTCCTGGGCGGCGCTGCGGGGAGAGAACTGCAGCAGCGCCCGGGCCTTTTCGATGTGCAGGCCACGGACCTGGTCGGCGATCAAGCGCGCCTTTCGGGGCGCGATGCGCACGTAGCGGGCGCTGGCCCGGACGACCGGTGCGGCGACCAGCTCCGGAGCGACTTTCTTCTCCGCCGCTTTCGGCTTCGCCGGCGCTTTGGCCCCGGCTTCCTTCGAAGTCCGTTTTTTCGTCGCTTTTTTGGCGACGGCTTTGACGGCTTTTTTCGCCGACGGTTTCGCCGCTTTCTTCTCCACTTCTTTGCTGTCTTTCCTGTCTCTGGTCTCGTCGGCCATCGCTAGTCACCCCTGCCGGTTCCGGTGTGGGAGCGGAAGGTGCGGGTGGGAGCGAACTCGCCGAGCTTGTGGCCGACCATCGACTCCGAAATGAAGACGGGCACGTGTTTTTTGCCGTCGTGGACGGCGATCGTGTGCCCGACCATGTCGGGGAAGATCGTCGAGGTCCGCGACCAAGTTTTGACCATCTGTTTTTTGCCGGCCTCGTTCATCGCGGAGATCCGGCCCATCAGCCGCTCTTCGACCCACGGGCCCTTCTTCGTCGAACGTCCCATCAGCGGCCACCCTTCTTCTTGCCGCGGCGACGGCCGCGCACGATGTAACGGTCGGACTGCTTGCCCTTCTTGCGGGTCCTGTAGCCAAGCGTCGGCTTGCCCCAGGGCGTCACCGGGTGCCCGCCGGGCGTGTGGTGAGCCTCACCACCGCCGTGCGGATGGTCGACCGGGTTCATCGCGACGCCGCGGCTCTGAGGGCGCTTGCCCTTGTGACGGCTGCGACCGGCCTTGCCGACCTTGAGGTTCTGGTGCTCGGCGTTGGAGAGGTTGCCGACGGTCGCGCGGCACTCGGCGCGAACCAGGCGCATCTCCGAAGACGGCAACCGCAGGGTCACCATCTCGCCCTCCTTCGCGACCAACTGGATCGCGGTGCCGGCGGCGCGGCCGAGCTTGCCGCCCTGGCCGGCGATCAGCTCGACGTTGTGGACGATCGTGCCGGTCGGCATTTCGCCCAGGGCCATCGCGTGACCGGGTTTGATGTCGGCCTCGGGGCCGGACTTGACCTCGTTGCCCACCGCCAGCTGCGCCGGCGCCAGGATGTAGTCCTTGTGGCCGTCGACGTAGTGCAGAAGCGCGATGTAGCAGCTGCGATTCGGGTCGTACTCGATCGTCGCGACCTTCGCCGGCACCCCGTCCTTGAGGCGCTTGAAGTCGATTTTCCGGTAGCGCCGCTTGGCACCGCCGCCGCGGTGGCGGGCGGTGACGCGGCCGTTGGAGTTGCGGCCGCCGGACTTGCGCAGTCCCTCGGTCAGCTTCTTTTCCGGCTCGGAGGCGGTCAGCTGCTCGCGCAGGGGGTACGTCGCGAAGCGGCGTCCAGGGCTGGTCGGTTTGGTTTTGCGGTTCGGCATCTCGTGGCTCCTACGCGGTCTCCGCGCCTTCGAACAGCTCGATCCGCTCGCCGGGAGCGAGCTGGACGATCGCCTTCTTCCAAGCTCTCGTGCGTCCCTGGGAGAGACCGCGGCGCTTCGGCTTCGAACGCACCTTCGAGGTCCGCACCTGGGCGACCTTGACGCCGAAGACCTCGTGGACCGCCTGGGCGATCTGGGTCTTGTGGGCGCGATCGTTGACCCGGAACGTGTACTTGCCTTCGGCGATCAGCGCGTAGCTCTTCTCGGAGATCACCGGACGGATGAGAATGTTGCGCGCGTCCATCAGCCGAGCCTCTCCTGCAGGGTGGCGAGGGCCGCTTCGGAGACGATCATCGCGGCGGCACCGATCACGTCGGCGACACCGGTCGCCCCAACCTCGAGCACATGGGTGCGGGGGATGTTGCGGAAGCTCTTCATCGCGCCGGTCTCCTCGGCCGTGAGCACGACCAGGGTCGGGCTCTTGGCGCCCCATTTGGCCAGCGCCGCGGCGGCCTGCTTGGTCGACGGGGTCTCGAAGGCAGAGGCGTCGAGCACCGCGACCGAATCCCGCTCGGCGTGGACCGAGAGCGCCGAGCGCATCGCCCGGCGGCGGGCTTTGCGGTTGACCTTGACCGTGTAATGGCGCGGCTTCGGGCCGAAGGTGACGCCGCCGCCGAAGCGGCTGGAGACGCCGAGGGCGCCGACGCGAGCGCGGCCGGTGCCCTTCTGGCGCCAGGCCTTGGCGGTGGTGAAGGAAACCTCGCCGCGGGTCAGCGTCGAAGCGGTACCGCGGCGGCGCGACGCGAGGTCGGCGACTGCGGCCTCGTGAACCAGCGACTGGTGGAAGGGCTCGGCGAAGAGCTCTTTGGGCAGGTCGGCTTTGGTCGACTTGCCGAGGACGGTGGCTTTAGACATCGGTCCTCACCTCGACGATCGAGTTGCGCGAGCCGGGAACCGAGCCCTTGATCAAGAGCAGGTTGCGGTCGGCGTCGATGTCGGCGATCTCCAGACCCTTCTGGGTGATCCGCTTGTTGCCCATCTGACCCGGCATCCGCATCCCTTTGAAGACGCGGGCGGGGAAGGCGCTGGCGCCGATCGAGCCGGGGGCGCGGACGTTGTGGGAGCCGTGGCTGACCGGACCGCGGCTGAAGTTGTGGCGCTTGATCCCGCCCTGGAAGCCCTTGCCGATCGAGATCCCGGCGACCTTGACCTTCTGGCCCGCCTCGAAACCGGAAACGGTGACGTCGTCACCGATCTTCGGTCCGTCCTCGGCACCGAGATCCTCGTCGCGGAACTCGACCAGGTGGCGCATCGGCGCCGCCCCGGCCTTCTTCAGGTGGCCTTCCTCGGCCTTGGTCAGCTTGCCCTGCTTGACCTCACCGAAGGCCAGCTGCACGGCTGCGTAGCCGTCACGCTCGCCATCGCGAACCGCGGTGACCTTGCAGGGACCGGCTTCGATCACGGTCACGGGCACGACGGTTCCGTCCTCGCGGAACACCTGCGTCATGCCCAACTTCTTGCCGAGGATCGCAGCCATGGCTAGAGGCGAATCTCGATGTCGACGCCGGCCGGCAGCGAGTCCAGGCGCTGCAACGAGTCAACGGTTTTCGGCGACGGCTGGAGAATGTCGATCAAGCGCTTGTGGGTGCGGATCTCGAAATGCTCGCGCGAGTCCTTGTCCTTGAACGGCGAGCGGATCACGCAGTAGACGTTTTTCTCCGTCGGCAGCGGCACCGGGCCGGAGACGGTGGCGCCAGTGCGCTCCGCGGTCTCGACGATCTCGCGGGCAGCCCGATCTATGGCGTCATGGTCGTACGCCTTGAGTCGGATTCGAATTTTTTGTGCTGCTATCGCTGCCACTTTGATCTGCTGTCCTTTTAGATGCCGTTACTTGTCTTGGCTCGCGCGCTCTTAGGGCGCAATAGGGGTGGGGCCCCTTGAGGTCGGGCACCGCCCCGGTCGTATGTCTTTGCAGTTGTCCCGTCGCCCGGCGGGCGACGAAGGGCCGGGCACCTCGCCCGACCCGCTTGGGGTCTTCGCCTACTCGACGACCTCGGCGACTACCCCCGAGCCGACGGTACGGCCACCCTCGCGGATGGCGAACCGCAGGCCCTGGTCCATCGCGATCGGCTGGATCAGCTCGATCGTCATCTCGACGTTGTCGCCCGGCATCACCATCTCGGTCCCCTCGGGGAGGTTGGCGATCCCGGTCACGTCGGTGGTGCGGAAATAGAACTGAGGCCGGTACCCGGAGAAGAACGGAGTGTGGCGACCACCCTCCTCCTTCTTCAGGCAGTAGACCTCGGCTTTGAACTTGGTGTGCGGCGTGATCGAGCCGGGCTTGCAGAGAACCTGGCCGCGCTCGATCTCCTCGCGCTTGGTACCGCGCAGGAGGGCGCCGATGTTGTCGCCGGCCTGACCCTGGTCGAGGATCTTGCGGAACATCTCGACGCCGGTGACGACGGTTTTGGTGGTGTCGTGGATACCGACGATCTCGACCTCGTCGCCGGTGTTGACGATCCCCTGCTCGACACGGCCGGTGGCGACGGTGCCGCGACCGGTGATCGAGAAGATGTCCTCGACCGGCATCAGGAAGGGCTTGTCCAGCTCGCGGACCGGCTCCGGGATGTAGGAGTCGAGGGCGGCGGCCAGCTCGAAGACCGCTTTCTGGGCCTCCTCGTCGCCTTCCAGCGCCTTCAGCGCCGATCCTTTGATGATCGGGGTCTCTTCGCCCGGGAAGTCGTACTCGTTGAGCAGGTCTTTGACCTCCTCCTCGACGAGCTCGATCAGCTCCTCGTCGTCGACCTGGTCGATCTTGTTGAGGAAGACGACCACGTGCGGGACGTTGACCTGACGGGCGAGCAGGATGTGCTCGCGGGTCTGGGGCATGACGCCATCGGCGGCGGAGACGACCAGGATCGCCCCGTCCATCTGCGCCGCGCCGGTGATCATGTTCTTGACGTAGTCGGCGTGGCCCGGGCAATCGACGTGGGCGTAGTGCCGGTTCTCGGTCTCGTACTCGACGTGGGAGGTCGCGATCGTGATCCCGCGCTCCTTCTCCTCGGGAGCGTTGTCGATCTGCGCGAAGCTCTGAGCTTCGGCGCCGCCCACGGTCGAGAGCGTCTGGGTGATCGCGGCCGTCAGCGTCGTCTTCCCGTGGTCGATATGACCAATCGTTCCAACGTTCACATGCGGCTTATCGCGCTCGAACTTCTCCTTTGACATCTCTCTCCGTTCTACCTTTCGAAGTCGTGTTCTGTCTGATCTGACTGCTTGAGTTCTGGGGGCACTGCTTGGCAGGACGCTTTGTTCTGCCTGCGGGCGAACCTGGGAAATATAGCCAGATGCAGCCCGCTGTCGCGGTTGGGCCTAGGAGGTTGCCCCCACTGGCTCTCCAGAGCGGTGTTCGACGATCTCCTCGGCGATGTTCCCGGGGACCTCCTCGTAACGCTCGAACTGCATCGTGTAGCTGGCACGGCCCTGGGTCGAAGAACGCAGGTCGGTGGCGTAGCCGAACATTTCGCCGAGCGGGACGAAGGCCTGGACGGCGAGCGCGTTGCCGCGCTGCTCCTGTCCCTGGACTTTGCCGCGCCGCCGCGAGAGGTCGCCGATCACGTCGCCGAGGAAGTCCTCAGGGGTGACCACCTCGACCGACATCACGGGCTCGAGCAGGACCGGGTGGGCCCTGCGCGCACCCTCCTGGATCGCCATCGAGCCGGCGATTTTGAAGGCCATCTCGGAGGAGTCGACGTCGTGGTAGGAGCCGTCGACGAGTTCGACTTTGACGTCGACCATCGGGTAGCCGGCCTTGACGCCGTTCTCCAGCGCCTCCCTCATCCCCTGCTCGGCGGGGCCGATGAACTCGCCGGGAATGACGCCTCCCTTGATCTTGTTGACGAACTCGAAGCCCTCGCCGGGCGCCGGCTCGACGTTGATGACGACGTGGCCGAACTGGCCGCGACCACCGGTCTGACGGACGAAGCGGGCGACGACCTTCTCGACTCGCTTGCGGATCGTCTCGCGGTAGGCGACCTGCGGCTTGCCGACGTTGGCGTCGACTTTGAACTCGCGCAGCATCCGGTCGACGATCACCTCGAGGTGGAGCTCACCCATGCCGTGGATCAGCGTCTGGCCGGTCTCCTCGTCGGATTCGATCTTGAAGGTCGGATCCTCCTCGCCGAGACGCTGCAGGGCGGCGCCCATCTTCTCCTGGTCGGCTTTCGTTTTCGGCTCGATCGCGACGGCGATCACCGTGTCCGGGAATTCGATGCTCTCGAGCGCGAGCGGCGCGTCGGGGGCGGCGAGGGTGTCGCCGGTGCTCGTTTCCTTGAGGCCGACCCCGGCGCAGATGTCGCCGGCGTAGCACTCGTCGATCTCCTCACGGCTGTTGGCATGCATCATCAGCAGCCGCCCGATCCGCTCGGTGCGGCCGCTGGAGACGTTGAGGACGCGACCGCCTTTCTCGAGCTTGCCCGAGTAGACGCGGAAGTAGGTGAGCTTGCCGACGTAGGGGTCGGTCATGATCTTGAAGGCGAGAGCGGCGAAGGGGCCGTTGTCGTCGGCCGGACGCTCGGCCTCGGTCGGCTCGGCCTGGCCTTTGCCGGCCGGCACGACTCCGGTGACCGGCGGTACCTCGAGCGGCGACGGCAGCAGCTCGACGATCGCGTCGAGCAGCGGCTGCACGCCCTTGTTCTTGAACGAGGAGCCGCAGAGAACCGGCGTCACTTTGGTGTCGAGGCAGGCCCGGTGCAGGGACTTGGCGATCCGCTTGTGCGGGATCTCTTCCTCGGCCAGGTAGGCCTCCATCAGCTCGTCGTCGTATTCGGCGCAGGCCTCGATCAGCTGGGTGCGGTATTCCTCGGCCTGCTCGCGCAGGTCCTCGGGGATCTCGATCGTTTCGTACTCGGCGCCGAGCTCATCGGTCCAGATCATCGCTTTCATCTCGACCAGGTCGACGACGCCTTTGAAGTCTTCCTCGGCGCCGATCGGCAGCTGGATCGGCAGCGGGTTGGCACCGAGCCGGTCGGTCATCGTCTGCACCGAGTTGAAGAAGTCCGCGCCGGTGCGGTCCATCTTGTTGATGTAGGCGAAGCGCGGGACCTTGTACTTGTCGGCCTGGCGCCAGACCGTCTCGGACTGCGGCTCGACGCCGGCGACGGCGTCGAAGACGGCGATCGCGCCGTCGAGCACGCGCAGGCTGCGCTCGACCTCGACCGTGAAGTCGACGTGGCCGGGCGTGTCGATGATGTTGATCCGGTGGCCCTTCCACTCGCAGGCGGTGGCGGCCGAGGTGATCGTGATCCCCCGCTCCTGCTCCTGCTCCATCCAGTCCATCACGGCCGCGCCCTCGTGAACCTCGCCCATCTTGTGGGTGCGGCCCGTGTAATAGAGGATGCGCTCGGTCGTCGTCGTCTTACCGGCGTCGATGTGCGCCATGATCCCGATGTTGCGGGTCTTCTCTAGTGGAAAGCTGCGTGCCATGGTTCCTAAGCTGGGTGGTTGTCTCGGATTGAGTTCAGGGTGAATCGGAAGCGACCAGATCCCAGGCAGGTTCGGCGCAAAAAAAGGGCCCCAGTGGGCCCGGCGAAGCGTGCTGCGACAAGACTGCCTGAGCGACCGCCGATGATAGCAGCGGTTCGGCGCCGCATCGGTAAGGCCTTCGCGAGGGTCCCGGCGGCGGCCGTGAGGTGGTCCCGCCGGGCCGATCGAGTCGCCAACCGCGGGCTCGAGCGCGCCCACCCGGCGCTGCTGCGGGCAAAGCGCCGCACGACCGTGCTCGCCGCGGGCGTCGTCGGCTGGGTGGGACCACGGCTGCGACCGCCGGCGGCGCTGTTCTTCCGCGGTCTCGCCATAGGAGAGAGATCTCTGCGGCGCGGTTGCGCCGCAGCCGTGCGGGCCGCGACCGCCGCCAGCGCGGTGGTCACTCCGCGGCGGGCAGTCGGCTTCGTCATCGTCGCCGCCGGCGCCTGCCTCGTCGCCTCGCAGTTCATCGACTACCGCGGCGTCGAGATCGGCCAACCCGGCTACGCGCACCTGCCCGGGGTCGCCAGGCCGCCCACCGTCGACGTCCGCACCGCTGGCCAGGCGCACTCCTATCTCCTGCTTCCGCTCGGCCTCGTGGCCGCCGTCCTCGGGGTGCTCTGCGCGCGCCGCGATCGCCGCCGGCTCGGCCTCGGCGTGATCGGGCTGGGCCTCGTCTCGATCGCCGTGATCCTCCTCGTCGACCTCCCCCATGGCCTCGACGCCGGAGCCGAGACCTCGCGCTTCGCGGGGGCCTCGGCGGTGCTCGAAGACGGCTTCTACGCCGAGCTCGCGGCAGCGGGAGGGCTGGTTCTTGCCGGACTCCTCTACTATGCGCGGCCGTGCCTAATACGAATCAACTCGTCAGGAAGGGCCGCAAGCGCCCGAAGAAGAAGACCACGACGCCCGGTCTCAAGTCGGGCCACGGTCGCAAGAAGGGCGTAGCCGCTCCCCAGCGGCGCGGCGTCTGCACCCGCGTGGCGACGGTGACGCCGAAGAAGCCGAACTCGGCCCTGCGCAAGATCGCCCGTGTGCGGCTGACCAACGGCATGGAGGTCACCACTTACATCCCCGGCGAGGGACACAATCTTCAGGAGCACTCCGTGGTGCTGATCCGCGGTGGTCGCGTCAAGGACCTGCCGGGCGTCCGCTACAAGGTCGTACGCGGCACGCTCGACGCGGCCGGCGTCTCCGACCGCAAGCAGGCCCGCTCCCGCTACGGCGTCAAGGCTTCCTGATGCCGCGCCGCTCAGCAGCCACGATCCGGCCGATCGAACCGGACGCCAGGCACCGCAACCGCCTCGTCCAGCAGCTCATCAACAAGGTGATGAGCGATGGTAAGAAGTCCCTGGCCGAGCGGATCGTCTACGACAGCCTCGCCATCGTCGGCGAGCGCAACGGCGAGGATCCGGTCGAGACGCTCGAGGCGGCGATCAAACAACTCACCCCGGTGCTCGAGGTTCGCTCACGCCGGGTCGGTGGCGCGACCTACCAGGTCCCGGTCGAGGTCCCAGCCCGCCGCGCCCGCACCCTGGCGGTCCGCTGGCTGGTCCAGTTCGCCCGCGCCCGCCGCGAGTACTCGATGGCCGAGCGCCTCGCCAACGAGATCCTCGACGCCACGCAGCAGCAGGGCAGCGCCTGGAAGCGGAAGGACGACATCTACCGCATGGCGCAAGCTAATAAGGCTTTCGCCCACTACCGCTGGTAGCTAGCCTTTCCCCGTGAGCCGACCGATCCTTGCGGTCGATGTCGACGGGGTCATCTCCCTGTTCGGCTTCGACGAGGCACCGGACAAGTCGGTGGCCCAGTTCGAGCTGGTCGACGGCGTCGTGCACTGCATCTCCCTGCTCGCCGGCAAACGTCTGCTGCGCCTCGCCGAGCACTACGAGCTGATCTGGGCGACCGGTTGGGAGGACAAAGCGAACTTCTACCTGCCGGGCATGCTCGGCCTGCCCGACCTGCCGCACCTGACCTTCGACGGCGCCGCCCGCTTCGGCTCCGCCCACTGGAAGCTGGGACCGCTCGACGCCTACGGCAAGGGCCGGGCGATGGCCTGGATCGACGACAACTTCGACGACAGCTGTTACGAATGGGCGCGCGAGCGCCCGGAGCCGACCCTGCTGATTCCGACCGAAGCGCAGCGCGGCCTCGACGAGGCCGAAACCGACGCTCTGATCGCCTGGGCCCGGGGGCTGGAGTCCTAGGCGAAGCGGTTCGCACCGACTGTCTAGACTGAGGCCGGTGACGGGGTTCTGGCCGATCTTCTTCCTTCTGGTGGTCCTCAAGATCCCGGTGCTCGGATCGATCTGGCTCGTCTGGTGGGCGAGCCAGGAGACACCTGAGCCCGACGCCGCGGAGGACTCCGATGGCGGCCCCAAGCGGCGACATATGCCGCCGAAGCTGCCGCGCGGCCCCCGGCGCGACCCCCACGGTGGCGGTGCCGCGGTGCCGCCACCCGCCTCCCCTCCGGGCGGAAGGACCAGAGGCGTCAAGCCCGCTGCGCAGCCTGCTTTCGCTCGCGCCGGATCTCGCGCAGGTAGGGATGGAAGTCGACCTCGACGGTATGACGCTTAGAGGCGACGAAGCGCTTCCGCATCTTCCCTTCTTCGCTGGCGATCTCCCTTCGCATCTCCGCCACCGGCGGTAGCGCCGCGCGGCCGCTGAGCAGGTCGGCGACCCATTCCGTCTGCGCCTCGGCGAGCGGCATGATCGGCCCCAGCGGCTGGATGAAGCCGATGAAGTACAGCCCCGGTCGCTCGACCGAGGCGACCCGGCGGTAGAGCGGCAGCCGGTTGTCGGGCGCCGAGAAGACGTCGGGGGCGAAGAACGGGAAGGTCATCTTGTAGCCGGTGCAGTAGACGACGAGATCGATCTCCTCTTCGCTGCCATCGACGAAGCGGACGGTGCGGCCGCCGACGAAGCGGTCGATGTTCGGCTTCACCTTGATGTCGCCGTGCCCGAGGCGCGGCAGCAGCTCCGAGGAGACCGTCGGGTGGGCCTCGAACAGCTTGTGGTCGGGCTTGGGCAGGCCGTAGGAGGTCATGTCGCCGGCGGCGACCCCGAGCATGCGCATGCTGAAGAAGCGCTGCACCGACATCGGCAGCCTCGAGATCATCGGGGTCGAGACCTCGTCGATCGGCTTGCCGTTCATGTACTTGGGCAGGACGTAGGCGCCGCGGCGGGTCGCCAGGAAGGTCGCGTCGGCGATCCGCGAGGACTCGACCGCGATGTCGGTGGCCGAGTTGCCGAGGCCGAGCACGAGCACCCGCTTGCCGGTCAGCACGTCCGGCTCCCGGTAGTGGTGAGCGTGGATCTGCTCGCCGCTGAACTCGTCGGCTCCGGGGAAAGCCGGCTCGGGCCAGCGCGGATCCCAGTGGTGCCCGTTGGCGACCAGCACGGCGCGGTAGCGATTCGTCTCGCGCTTTTCCTCGGGCGCCTCTACCGTTACCTCCCACTCGCCGTCGACCGGCTCGACGCTGAGCACCTCGGTCCGGAAGCTGATCTTCTCCCGCAGGCCGAAGTGATCGACGTATTCGTCGAAGTAGGCGGCCATCTGGAAGTGGTCCGGGTAGTCGGGGTAGTGGTCGGGCATCGGAAAGGTCTTGAAGGCCATCACCCGCCGCGAGGTGTTGATGTGCAGCGAGCGGTAGGCCGACGACATCCCGTTGTCGTTCTCGTAGCGCCAGTTCCCCCCCACCGCCGAGCCCTTCTCGAAGCAGTCGAAGGGGATCCGGCGAGCGTTCAGAACCTGGGCGGCGACGATCCCTGAGCTGCCGGCTCCGATGATGCAGACCTTCTCGGCTGGTGGCATGGGGCGAAATCTATATGACTGGCTG
>JADGPJ010000025.1 GCA_017882505.1 Solirubrobacterales bacterium
ATTAGGCGTCGGCCCGGAGCTTGGCGGAAAGAGCGGCGAACTCCGCGGGAGAAAGGGCCTCGGCCCGGGCGTCTTCGGGCAGCCCGAGCTCGGACAGCGCCGCCCGCACCGGCGCCAGCGAGCCTTTGCGCCCGTGCTCGAGCGAGCGCGCCAGGGACTTGCGGCGGTGGGCGAAGGCGGCGCGGATCAGCGCCCGCGTCGCCTCGTCCCCGCCGGGGCCGGTGCGGCGCAGCCGCAGGATCGCCGAGTCGACCCGGGGTCGCGGCCGGAAGACCGCGGGGTCGACCTTGCGGACCAGCTCGACCTTGCAGGCGAGCTGGGCGACGACGCTCGGCGAACCGTAGGTGCGGCTGCCGGGCGCCGCCCGCAAGCGGTCGGCGATCTCGCGCTGGACCATCACCGTCCAGCTCGCCAGCGAGGGCAGCTTCTCGATCGTGCGCAGGATCAGCGGCGTCGCCACCGAGTAGGGCAGGTTGGCGACCATCGCCGTCGGTGCCGGCTCGAAGGCGTCGAGATCGAGCTTCATCGCGTCGCCCCAGTGCAGGCTGACGTTGGGGAGCGCCGCGACCTCGGCCAGCGCCGGCTCCAGCCCGCGGTCGATCTCGACCGTGTGCAGGTGCGCCGCGACGGCGGCGAGCCGCTCGCTCAGGACCCCCTCCCCCGCCCCGACCTCGAGCACGACGTCGGCGGGCGAGAGCTCGGCGTCGCGGACGATCGCGTCGAGCAGGTTGGGGTCGGCGAGGAAGTTCTGGCCGAGCCTGACCAAGACCGCCCCCTACCAGCCGAAGAGCGCGCGGGCGTTGGCCTCGACCGTGCGCTCCAGCTGCTCGTAGGTGACGCCGCGCTCCGCGGCGACGACGGCGGCCGTCTCGACCACGTTGGCCGGCTCGTTGCGCTTGCCGCGCATCGCCTGCGGCGAGAGGTACGGCGCGTCGGTCTCGACCAGGATGCGGTCCTCCGGGACCTTGGCGGCGGCGAAGCGGAGGTCCTTCGCGCTCGGGTAGGTGACGTTGCCGGCGAACGAGCAGTACCAGCCCCGCTCGGCCGCGTCGGCGACCCGCCGCGGCGCCGAGAAGCAGTGCAGGATCACGGTCTGGCCGGCCGCCCTGGCGTCGAGCGTGGCGAAGATCTCGTCGATCGCGGTGCTCTCGCCCTCGGAGTCGCGGGCGTGGATCACGATCGGCAGGTCGAGCTCCAGGGCGACCTCGATCTGGGCGGCGAAAGCGCGCCGCTGGTCGTCCGGGGAGGCGGTGTCGCGGTAGTAGTCGAGCCCGGTCTCGCCGATCGCCCGCACCTTCTCGTGGCCGCCGAGGCGAACGAGCTCGGCGGCGGCCGCGTCGTCGAACCCGGTCGCATCGTTGGGGTGGCGGCCGACCGTCGCGAAGACCGACGCGTTGCGCTCGGCGCCGGCGATCGCCCCTGCGTTCGTCTCCCCGTCGAGGCCGATGTTCAGCATCCGCCGCACCCCGGCCTCGGCCGCCGCCGCGATCAATTCGGCCTCCGGCTTCTCGCAGAGAAAGAGGTGGGTGTGGGAGTCGATCATCGGCGCCGCTCAGCCTATCCTTGCCCGATGGCGGACTTCGCCGACTACTACCGCGAGATCTACCTGCGCGGGCTCGGCGGGGAGACGCCGTCGATCCCGGTCTCGATCGCCGAGCTCGAGCGCCGCGCCGTCGAGGCGATGGAGCCCCGGGCGGCCAACTACGTCGGCGCCGGCGCCGGCAGCGAGGAGACGATGCGCGCCAACACCGAGGCCTTCCGGCGGCGGCGGATCGTGCCGCGGATGCTGCGCGACGTCTCCGAGCGTGACCTCGCGACGACCGTGCTGGGGACGGCGATGACGGCACCGCTGATGCTGGCGCCTATCGGCGTCCAGAGGATTCTGCACGAGGACGGGGAGTTGGCCAGCGCCCGCGCTGCGGCGGCGCTCGGCACGCCGATGATCGCCAGCACCGCCTCGCACTTCACGCTGGAGGAGATCGCCGCGGCCGGCGGCGACGCTCCGCGCTGGTTCCAGCTCTACTGGGCCAACGACCGCGACCTGGTCGAGAGCTTCGTCGGCCGCGCCGAGCGCGCTGACTACGGCGCGATCGTCGTCACCGTCGACACCTTCATTCCCGGCTGGAAGCCGCGCGATCTGCAGCAGGCCTGGCTGCCGTTCCTCAACGGAATGGGCGTCGCCAACTACTTCGAGGACCCGGTCTTCCGCGCCGGGCTCGAGGAGACGCCGGAGGAGAACCAGGGCGCCGCCACCGGCCACTTCCTCAGCATCCAGGCCAACCCCTCGCTGAACTGGGGCGACCTCGCGGAGCTGCGCGAGATGACCTCGTTGCCGATCCTGCTGAAGGGGATCCAGCACGTCGAGGACGCCCGCGAGGCGGCCCGGAGGGGAATCGACGGCGTCGTCGTCTCCAATCACGGCGGCCGCCAGGTCGACGGCGCCCTCGCCTCTCTCGACGCGCTGCCGGAGATCGCCGCGGCGGTCGGCGACGAGCTCGCGGTGCTGCTCGACAGCGGCGTCCGCGGCGGCGCCGACGTGTTGAAGGCGCTCGCGCTCGGCGCCGACGCGGTCTGCCTCGGCCGCCCCTACATCTGGGGCCTGGCGCTGGAGGGTCAGGGCGGGGTCGAAACGGTGCTGAAGATGGTCCTCGCCGAGCTCGACCTGACGATGGCGCTCTGCGGCCTCACCAAGCCCGACCAGCTCGGCGCCGACTGCCTCGCCGCCGAATGATCGCGCGGTTCTTTTTGCACGTCTTTCGTGCTTAAGGAACCGCGGGCGCTAGCTGTCGATCCTCGGGAAGAGCGCGGGGATCCGCTCGACGCTCTGGCCGCCGGGTCGGGAGCCGAGCTCGGCCAGCGCCCGGCCCTCTTCGCCGAGCGCGGTGAGCAGCGTCTCGCTGCTGCGCGGCAGGTAGGGAACGAGCAGCAGCGTCGTCACTCGGATGCCCTCGACGAGGTTGTAGAGGACTTCGTCGAGGCGCTCCGGATCGGCCTCGTCCTTGGCCAGCACCCACGGCTGCGACTCCTCGACGAAGCGATTGAGGCGGCGGACCAGCTTCCAGGCCTCCTCCAGCGCCTGGGTCAGCTCGGCCCGGTCGAGCAGCTCGCTGAAGCGCGGCACGACCCCTTCGAAGTCTTCGGCGAGGGTGGCGTCGACGGCGGCGATCGGAACGGTGCCGTCGCGGTAGCGCTCGACCATCGCCAGCACCCGGCTGGCGAGGTTGCCGTAGTCGTTGGCGAGCTCGGTCTCGTAGCGGGCCTCGAAGCCGGCGGTCGAGATCGAGCCGTCCTGGCCGAAGCTGACCTCGCGGAAGCAGTAGTAGCGCAGCGCGTCGGAGCCGAAGCGGTCGATCACATCGAACGGGTCGAGCACGTTGCCGAGCGACTTCGACATCTTTTTCTCGCCCATCAGCAGGTAGCCGTGGATCGCCATCCGCCGCGGCGGCTCGAGGTCGGCGGCCATGCAGAGGGCGGGCCAGATCACCGCGTGGAACTTGAGGATGTCCTTCGCCATCACGTGCAGGCTGGCCGGCCAGAAGCGCTCGGTCAGATCCTCCCCCTCGCGGGCGAAGGTCAGCGCCGTGACGTAGTTGAGGAGGGCGTCGAACCAGACGTACATCCGCTGCTCCTGGTCCCAGGGCAGCCGCATCCCCCATTTCAGCTTCGGCCGCGAGAGCGAGACGTCCTCCAGCCCCTGCTTGATGAACGAGACCGCCTCATTGCGGCGGAAGTCGGGGACGACGAAGTCCGGTCGTTCCTCGTAGAGGCCTTCGAGCTGCCCCTGGAAGGCCGAGAGGCGGAAGAACCAGTTCTCCTCACGTTCTTTCTCGAGCGGGATCTCATGGATCGGGCAGGTGTTCCCGGGGCCGAGCTCGCGCTCGGTTTTGAAGTCGGCGCAGCGCGGGCAGTACCAGCCTTCGTAGACGCCCTTGTTGACCCAGCCGTTGTCGTAAACCCGCTGCATGATCGTCGCCACCTGCTCCGCGTGGCGGGGATCGGAGGTGCGGATGAAGAAGTCGTTGGTGACGTCGATGATCGGCATCAGCGCCTCGAACTTGGCGGCGTTGCGATCGGCCAGCTCCTGCGGCGAGATCCCCTCGCGCTCGGCCGCGGTCTCGATCGGCTCGCCGTGCTCGTCGGTGCCGGTGAGGAAGAAGACGTCCTCGCCCCGTTGGCGCATGTGACGGGCAAGGACGTCGGCCGCCATCGTCGAGTAGGCGTGGCCGAGGTGCGGCTCGGCGTTGACGTAGTAGATCGGGGTGGTGATGTAGTAGCTCATCGCTGGTACCCCACGTTAGGGAGGTGGCGCTAGCGCCGCGCCTCGCGCCCGGTCAGGGCTTTGTAGAGGTCGTTGGCGCGGGTCCCGGTCAGCGCCGCGACGACGCTCGCGGCGGCCCGCGGTCGGGCGCCGGACTGGACCAGGTGGCGCAGCGCGTCGACCGCGAAACCGACGTCTTTGTCGTGCTCGTTCGAGGCGGCCGGGCCGATCACGAGCACGATCTCGCCCTTGACGTCGCCGCGGAAGCGCCGCGCCAGCTCGCCCAGCGAGCCCCGGGCGACTTCCTCGTGCATCTTCGTCAGCTCGCGGCAGACCGCCGCCTCGCGGTCGGGCGCGAGCGAGGCGAGCGCCGCCAGCGACTCGCCGACGCGGCGCGGCGACTCGAAGGCGACGACGGTCTCGGTCGAGCGCAGCACCCGCTCCATCTCGCCGGCTCGCCGCGGCAGGAAGCCCTCGAAGCGCCAGCGGTCCGTCGGCAGCCCTGAGACGACCAGCGCCACCGGCACCACCGAGGGCCCGGGCAGCACCGTCACCTCGAGGTCGCGGTCGATGCAACGGCGGATCAGCTTGTAGCCGGGGTCGGATATCGTCGGCATGCCGGCGTCCGAGACGAGGGCGACGACTTCGCCGCGCTCGATCCGCTGTGCCAGCTCGGTCGCCCGCGCGGTTTCGTTGCCCTCGTGGTTGGAGACGAGCCGCGGCGCCGGCCGGATGCCGAGCTTGTCGAGCAGCGAGCCGGTCCGCCGCGTGTCCTCGCAGGCGATGAAGTCGGCGCTGACCAGGGCCTCGCGGACCCGGGGGGTGACGTCGTCGAGGTTGCCGATCGGGGTTGGGCAGACGACCAGCCTCCCCGCCATCAGCTGCCCACCTTCTCGAGTTCGGTCCGCGCCATAGCGGCGGCGCCGATCATCCCGGCGTCGTTGCCGAGGGTCGCTTCCAGGATCGGAGTCTTGTTCATCGGGTTCAGCGCCCGCTCGCGGACCTCGCGACGAACCGGGTCGAGCAGCAGGTCGCCGGCCGCGATCACGCCGCCGCCGACGACGATCGCGTCGGGCTGGAAGATGTTGGCGAAGCTCGAGCAGGCGACGCCGAGCCGGCTGCCGATCAACCCGAAGACGCCGACCGCGGTCTCGTCGCCGTCGATCGCGGCGACGGTGACCGCCTTGCCGTCGATCTTCTCCCCCGCCGCCAACAGCTTCCCGAGCGCCGAGTCCGGCGAGCTTTCCGCCGCGGCCAGTCCCTCGCGCCCCAGCGCCGTCCCCGACGCGAGCGCCTCGACGCAGCCGTGGTTGGGGCAGTTGCCCTGACAGGGAGGGCCGTCGGCCTGGATCACGGTGTGGCCGAGCTCGGCGCCGGCGCCGGTGGCGCCGCGGTAGACCTCGCCGCCGAGGATCAGGCCGCCGCCGATCCCGGTGCCGATCGTCAGCATCACGACGTTGGGTTTCCCGGTCGCGGCTCCGAACAGGTACTCGGCCAGCGCCGCGACGTTGGCGTCGTTGTCGACGAAGACGGGAAGGCCTACGCGCTCGCTGATCAGGTCGCGGATCGGCAGGTCTTCGAGGGGCAGGTTGACCGCCGAGACGGCGATGCCGCGATCGTGATCCATCGTCGCCGGAATGCCGAGGCCCACCGCAGTCGCGTCGGGCCGCGCTTCGCGCGCCTCGCTGACCTCGCGGACCAGCAGCTCGACCAGCTCGTCCTCGCTCTGCCCGGTCGAGGCCTCGCGACTCTCCCAGAGGGTTTCGGTGCCGTCGAGGACCCCGACGAGCATCTTCGTCCCCCCCAGGTCGACCCCGATCGTCTCGCTTGTTCTCACGAGCGCTTGGGGGCTGGAAGGCGGTCGACCGAATGCATCGGAGCTAGGCTAGCCGGGTCTCGAGCTGGAGGGCCGGTCCGCCGAAGCCAACGCGCCGAACGGCAATTTGCCTTTCATCCACGCTCCGCGACGCGAGCGATGCTTCGGCCGATCAACCCCACGATCGGTGCATAGGCCATCGCCGCGACAGACCGGGGAAGCGCGGAGTCCTCCACCCCCTGCTCGATCCGTGAGCCTCCGCCCGCGGCGGAGCGGACGACTTGGCGGACCGCCAGCCCCGCCACCCGCGTTTCACGGTCCACTCAAGAGGATGGGCTACGGTTCTAGCCCTTTTATGCCCGACGATGATGAGCAGCGCCCCAACGGGCCGCCCGACTACCGCGTCTACCGGTCCCGTAGAGGCTTCTTCTCGCGCCTAAAATCGGCCGATCTGTCCGGTCTGCGGGACCGTGCGAAGCTGCCTTCACGCCGCCCCAAGGGCGACAAGGAGCCCGGCCGCGAGCGACCGCGGCGACAGCGGACGGGCCTGAAGCGGGCGCTCAAATGGGTCGGGTTCGCAGCCTTGGGATGGATCTTGCTGAGCTTTCTCGCCTTCGCCGTCTCCGCCCAGCTGCAGTCGTTCAAGCTCTCCGGGGAAGTCAGCAACGCGCTGCACGGCAACCCCTTCCTGCTCCCCAGCGCGCAGACGATCCTCGTCCTCGGCACCGACGCGCGTCCACCAGACACCAAGGAACCCGGCGCCGCCCCGTCGCAGAAGTGCTTCGACCAGCAAGCCGCCGGCGACGCCCCCCACGACGGCTGCTCGCAGGGGCAGTTCCGCGCCGACACGCTGATGCTGATCCGGGCCGGCGGCGGCACCTTCAACAAACTCTCGATCCCCCGTGACAGCTACGCCGAAATCCCCGGCCAGGCGCCGCAGAAAATCAACGCCGCCTTCGCCTTCGGCGGCGCCGCGCTGCAGATCAAGACGATCGAAAAGTTCCTCGGGATCCAGATCGACCACGTCGCGATCGTCGACTTCACCGGCTTCGAAAAGCTGATCGACGCCGTCGGCGGGGTCGAAGTCAATGTGCCCAACAAGCTCTGCGCCGACATCTCCGGCGGCGCCGGACACGGCCAGGGCGGCGTCACCCTGCGCCTGCACAAGGGGGAGAACACGCTCGACGGCGAAAAGGCGCTCGCCTACTCGCGAGTCCGCGAGCCGAGCGAATGCCCGGGCCCCGGCAAGAGCGCCTACACCCTCGGCTACAGCGACTTCAACCGAGCCAAAGCTCAGCAGGCGGTGATCAACGGGGTCAAGGGCCGCCTCACCGACATCTCCCGCCTTCCGTACAACTTCATCAAGGGCCCGATCATCGGCTGGGACGCGCCGAAAGCCTTCATCAGCGACATGGGCTTCTTCACGATGCCGCAGCTGATCCTCGCCGCCGGAATCGGCGGCAGCGCCCCGACCAACGTCCTCTGCGGATCGCCGAAGGCGGGCTGCGGGATCGGCCCCGAAGGCAGCGTCGAAGTGCCGGAGTCGGTCCGCCGCGCGGCCGTCAAGCGCTTCCTCGGCTGAGGATCAGTCGCCGGCGGTCGAAGCGGCCGGCTTCGACTCGCTCGACTTCGACTCGCTCTTCTTCGAGTCCGAGGAGCCGGAGTCCGAGCTTTTGGACTCGCCCGAGCCCTCGCCTGAGGAGCCGTTGCCCTCCACCGAGGAACCGCCACCTTTCTTCTTTTTCCCGTAGTCGGTGTTGTAGAAGCCGGAGCCCTTGAAGTGGACCGCCGGGGAGTGCAGAACGCGCACCGCGGGGGCGCCGCACTCCTGGCACTCGGTCAGCGCCTCGTCGGTCATCCTCTGCATCACGTCGAAGACGTGGCCGTTCTCGCATTTGTACTCGTAGATGGGCACGGCGTGCGTGATTATCGCAGCCGCTACGGTTCTGCCATGGCTACGGCAGAGCAGGGGACGCGCCCGACCGAGGTCTCGATGGAGGAGATCGTCGCCCTCTGCAAGCGGCGCGGCTTCGTCTTCCCCTCCTCGGAGATCTACGGCGGCCTCGGCTCGACCTACGACTACGGCCACTACGGCGTCCTGCTCAAGGGAAACGTCAAAGCCGAGTGGTGGCGGGCGATGCTGCAGGAGCGCGACGACATCGTCGCGATCGACTCGGCGATCCTCCAGCACCCGCGGGTCTGGGAGGCGTCGGGCCACCTCGAGGGCTTCACCGATCCGCTGGTCCAGTGCCTCGGCAAGTGCAAGCGCCGCTGGCGCGAGGATCACCTGCGCGAGGCGGTCGCAGCCGAAGGCGGCGACCCCGACGCCGAGCTGCGCTGCCCCGAGTGCGGCGGCGAGCTGTCGGAGCCGCGCCAGTTCAACCTGATGTTCGAAACCCACGTCGGCCCGGTCGCCGGCGAGGGCTCCGAGGTCTACCTGCGCCCGGAGACGGCGCAGGGGATCTTCATCAACTTCAAGAACGTGCTCGGCTTCGCCCGCAAGAAGCCACCGTTCGGGATCGCCCAGATCGGCAAGTCCTTCCGCAACGAGATCACCCCCGGCAACTTCATCTTCCGCACCCGCGAGTTCGAGCAGATGGAGATGGAGTTCTTCGTCCCGCCGGACCAGGCGGAGCGCTGGTACCGGGAGTGGATAGAGATCCGCGAGCGTTGGTACACCGACCTCGGCCTCCGCCCCGACCACCTGCGGATCCGCCCCCACGACGCCGACGAGCTCTCCCACTACTCCTCCGGCACCAGCGACGTCGAGTACCTCTTCCCGATCGGCTGGTCGGAGCTGGAGGGGATCGCCAACCGCGGCGACTTCGACCTGAGACAGCACGCCGAGTTCAGCGGCGAGAAGCTCGAGTACTTCGACCAGCAGACCAAGGAGCGCTACGTCCCCCACGTGATCGAGCCCGCCGCCGGCGCCGACCGCGCCACCCTCGCCTTCCTCGTCGACTCCTACGAGGTCGAGGAGGTGGAGGGCCGCCAGCGCACCGTCCTCCGCCTGCACCCGCGCCTGGCTCCGGTCAAGGTCGCCGTGCTCCCGCTCGTCTCCAAGGAGGGCATGCCGGAGAAGGCGCGTGAGGTCTTCCAGGACGTCCGCCGCAAGCTCCCGGCCGAGTTCGACGAGGGCGGCTCGATCGGCAAGCGCTACCGCCGCCAGGACGAGATCGGCACCCCCTGGGGCGTCACCGTCGACCACCAGACGATGGACGACGACACCGTCACCCTCCGCGACCGCGACTCGCTGGAGCAGGTCCGGGTCCCGGTCGACGGCCTCGGCGACGAGCTGGCCGGACGGCTGAATCAGCCCTGGCGCAGCCCCAAGCTGGGCTGAGCCGAGCGTCGGACAGCCGTGTACGCAGTCGTTCTTCGTTAATGCAGTGCGTCTGCGTGGCCGAGTAGGTTCGAAATCGTCCCTGGATCGAACTTGAACGGAGAGACATGGCCTACGAGATGAAGATTCGCGGCACCGAGCATGAGGTGAAGGTCCGCAACCCGTGGGCGGTCGCCCTGCTGCCGATCATCACCCTCGGCATCTACCACCTGGTCTGGTGGTACAAGATCAACAAGGAGCTGAAGGAGTACGGCGAGGCGAAGGGCTACGACCTCGGCCAGAACCCGACCAACTCGGTCCTGGCGCTGTTCCCCGGCGGCATCATCATCGTTCCGGCGCTGATGACCTACTGGCGCGGCACCAAGCGCGTCATGGGCGCCTCGACTCTCAGCGGCAAGGAGCCGGTCAACGGTTGGATCGCGCTGCTGCTCTACCTCTTCATCTCGCCGGGCATGTGGGCCTACCTGCAGGTCTCGCTCAACCACCTCTGGGAAGCCGAGGCCGACCCGCTGCCGGGCCATGAGGCTCCTCCGGCCGCCGACCCGCTGCCGCCGCGCCTGCCGGACGACCAGCCCCCCGCCGCCTCTTAGTCGGCCTCGAGCGCTCTGGCGGGCCTACGGGCCCGCCAGGAGGCGCTCGACCTCCTCCGCGTCGGCCTCGAGCGCCTTCGCCGCCTTCTTCGTCACCTTGCCGAGGTGCTCGATCGATACCTTGCCGCGGGCGAACCTCCAGGTCGCGACAGCGCGGCGTGGGCAGGGCCTGCAGCAGCGGATAGTCCTCGCTGCAGATCAGGTGCAGGGTGCCGCGGTTGAGCCAGGTGATCAGCAGCGAGCGGTCCTGGCTCAGCGCCCGGTCGATGTCCGCCGCGGTCAGGCCCGAGGTGCGGGCGCGGATCGCCAGGCGGGCGCCGCGCGGGTCCTGCCCCTGCACCGCGAGCAGGCGCTCGGCGACGGCAACCGGATCCCGAGCCGGCTCGCCGGAGAGGCCCTGCGCCGTCAGGCGCTCGGCGAGGGTCGCTGAGTTGCCACTCACCTTCCGATCATCGCGCGCTCCTCAGCGCATTGCGGCGGGCGTGGGCGCCCGACCGCAGGGCGGCTCAGGCCGGTATCAGGATGCCCCTTCCGTGCAGGCGCCCGGCCTCGAGATCGTCCATGGCCTCGTTGACGGCGTCGAGGGGATAGGTCGAGGTGTGGAGCGTGACCCGTCCCTCGGCGGCCAGCGTCATCAGCTCGGCGAGGTCGTTGTAGGTGCCGACCAGGTTGCCGACGACGTTGATCTCGGAGGAGATGATGTCGATCGCGGGAACGCTGAGCACGCCGCCGTAGCCGATCACGTAGTGGGTCCCGGCCTCGCGCAGCATCGCGATGCTGTCCCCGAGGGCGCCCCCCTCGCCGACGAAGTCGAGCACCACCTCGGCACCGCGGCCGCCGGTGCGCTCACGCACCGCCTCGATCTCACTCCCGTCGACGAGGATCGTTTCGTCGGCCCCGCACTCGCGAGCCAGCTCGAGGGACCCCTCGGAGCGATCGAGCACGATCACCCGCGCCGCCGACAGCACCTTCAGCGATTGGATGCCGATGTGACCAAGCCCCCCCGCGCCGATCACGACCGCGGTCGTCCCCGGGTAGAGGATCCGAGCAGCCTTCTTCACCGCGTGATAAGCGGTGAGACCCGCGTCGGCGTGGGCGGCGATGTCCTTGGGCTCGACTCCGTCGGGCAGCCTCACGACCGCCCGGGCGTTCGTCTTCAGCAGCTCGGCGAAGCCGCCGTCGGTGCTGATTCCTGGGAAGAGGCTGTTCTCGCAGTGCATGTCGTCGCCGGCCCGGCAAGCGCGACAGAGGCCGCAGGTGACCAGCGGGTGGACGATCACCGCGTCGCCGGGCTCGACGTTGGTGACCGCGCCGCCGACCTCCTGCACCCAGCCGGCGTTCTCGTGGCCGAGGGTGTAGGGAAGCTCGACGTTGCTCTTCTCCCGCCACTGGCCTTCGATGATGTGCAGATCGGTGCGGCAGAGCCCCGCCCCACCGATCCGCACGATCACGTCGAGCGGGCCCGTCAACTGGGGCTCGCTCACCTCTTCGACGACCGGGCGCTGCCCGTAGCCATGCAGGCGAACGGCCTTCATCGCCGCTCAGTCCTTCGGGATCAGCGTGTAGCGGACGGTCTGCACGCGGATCAGACCGTCGCGGAAGACGAAGGTGTCGATCCCGTCCTCCACCTTGACCTTCTCCGACTCCGCCTTCCACTCGAGCAGGAGGACGTCGTCCTCGTAGATCTGGGTCGGCAACTCCCAGCTCGCTCCGGGAACGTCGCCGAGCAGTTTGACGAACCCCTGGCGCACTCCGTCCTTGCCCTTGAGGACACCGTCGGGGGTGATGAATAGAGCGTCCTCGGTGTAGTCGCTGACGATCCCGTCGAGATCCTCCGCCATGAGGACCTCGCCGTGGTGCTGGAAGACTTCCTGCGGCGTGCGATCGGTGATGGCCTCCATTTGCTTCCTCCTTTGTCGACGAAGCGAATTAGCCTGCCCAGAAAGCATCGTGGCACACGGCCGCTGCCGTGAGGCGAAGCGGATGTGAACCCCGCGATCGGGACCTGAGCGGCGGGCCTATTTTACGGCGAGCGGGTCGATCACGAACACCAGGGTGGAGTTCGGGGCGATCGGGCCGACCTGTTCGGAGCCGTAGGCGAGCCCGGGCGGAATGATCAGCTCGCGGCGGCCGCCGACCTTCATCCCTTGCCGGAGAGGCGATCCCAGAAGCGGCGCAGGCCACTCGATTTGCCGCCGCCGAGGTCAGCCGGATTGAGCGCGAGCGAGCCCGGGTTGGCGTTCGGCTTCGGCAGCGCCGCGGCTTCGGCGGCGCTGATCTTCAGGACCAGGCCGTTTTCGAAGATCTCCCCCACCTCCGGGGCATCGACGAAACGGTGGCCCCCGGGCCCGGCGGTGGTGTCGAAGACGACACCATCGAACATGTCGAGATTCGGCGCCGAGAGCACCTTCACCACCCGACCGAGATTCTCGCCGTCGCTCGAGAACACCGGCACGCCTTTGGTCACGGTCAGGTAGGAGCTCGGCTCCCCCAGGTTCTCCATCCGCCGAGCCTAGCGGACGCGAAACCCGCTTAGACTGCGGTCGGGAGATGGATCTGAACCTCGCATCGATCGTCACCGAGAGCGCCGGTCGGGTTCCCGACGCCACCGCGGTGCGGCTGAACGACGCCGAGCTGACGTACGCGGAGCTCGACGAGTGCAGCGCCCGCCTGGCGACGTTGCTCGTGGAGCGCGGGCTGGGGCCCGGCGACCGGGTCGGGGTGATGCTGCCCAACGTCCCCGAGTTCCCGATCGCCTACTACGGGGTGCTGCGCGCCGGCGGGATCGTGGTGCCGATGAACGTGCTGCTGAAGCGGCGCGAGATCGCCTTCCACCTCGGCGACTCGGGAGCGCGGACGCTGCTTGCCTGGCACGGCTTCGCCGCCGAGGCGCGCGATGGCGCCGAGGACGCCGGCGCCGAGCTGATCGAGGTCGAGCCGGCCGCCTTCGCCGAGGCGCTCGCCGCGCACGAGCCCGCCGCCGGCGTCGCCGAAAGCGACGAGCAGGACACCGCGGTGATCCTCTACACCTCGGGCACGACCGGCAAACCGAAGGGAGCCGAGCTGACCCACCTCAACCTCTCCCGCAACGCGGACATCGCCTCGCGAACTACCTGCGAGGTGAACGAGGGGGACGTCATCCTCGGCGCCCTGCCGCTCTTCCACTCCTTCGGGCAGACGGTCAGCATGAACGCCTCGCTGCGGGTCGGTGCGACGCTGACGCTGCTGCCCCGCTTCGACCCGGGCGAAGCGCTGGCGACGATGCAGCGCGACGGCGTCACCCACTTCTACGGGGTGCCGACTATGTACGGGGCGCTGCTGCACCACCCCGGCCGCGAGGACTTCGACACCTCGGCGCTGCGAACCTGCATCACCGGCGGCGCCTCGATGCCGGTCGAGGTGCTGCGCGGCTTCGAACAAGCCTTCGGCTGCATCGTGCTCGAGGGCTACGGCCTCTCGGAGACCTCCCCCGTCGCCAGCTCCACCCACCCCGGCCGCGAGCGCAAGCCGGGTTCGATCGGCACCCCGATCGAAGAAGTCGAGATGCGGGTCGTCGACGGGGACGACAGCGAGGTCGCCCGGGGTGAGGTCGGCGAGATCGTGATCCGCGGCCACAACGTCATGAAGGGGTACTGGCAGCGCCCCGACGCCACCGCGGAGGCGATGCGCGGCGGTTGGTTCCACAGCGGCGACATGGCCCGCGTCGACGAGGACGGCTGCTTCTTCATCGTCGACCGCAAGAAGGACCTGATCATCCGCGGCGGCTACAACGTCTACCCGCGCGAAGTCGAGGAGATCCTCTACGAGCACCCGAAGATCCGCGAAGCGGCGGTGCTCGGCGTCCCCCACGACGAGTGGGGCGAGGAGATCGGCGCCGCCGTCGTCCTCCACGAGGGCGAGGAGCTGAGCGCGGAGGAGATCAGCGCCTACGTCAAGGACCGCATCGCCGCCTACAAGTACCCGCGCCTGGTCTGGTTCCTCGACGAGCTCCCCAAAGGCCCGACCGGCAAGATCCTCAAGCGCGAGATCGAGACTCCGGCAGCGGCCTGACCGCCCGTCCCCACCAGGGGACGGGCCCGTCCTCGTCGAGGAAGGCGCCGCTCGGATCGCCGGCGCCGAACTGCGCCGCCGGACGATCACCTCGGCCCCCTGCTCGACCGGCTTGGTGCCGCGATGTTCGTCGAGGTCGGTCGACCGAGTCGACCGTTACCTCGGCGACCGGTACGAAGCCGCCGCCGGCGACGCCGACTCCCTGGCGCTGATCGCGGTCCTCGGGCTACAGCGGATCGGCGCCTGATAGCCCGACCGGCCTTCGTGATCGACCTCACCTGGGGAAAACTGGCCAGGCAGCCAGGATCACGCTAGTCTCCCCGTGCCGGCTATGCAACACCAAAAGGAGCAGAGATGAGCGTCGCCTCCCAGAGCTTGATGGACAACGTCACCTACGAGGATCTCTACCGCCGCTGGGAGGGCGGGAACTGGAGCGCCTACGACATCGACTTCAGCCAGGACCGCGCCGGCTGGGAGGCGTTGAGCGACATCCAGCGGCGCTCGGCGATGTGGATCTACTCGATGTTCTTCTACGGCGAGGACCGGGTCGCCGACACCCTCGCCCCCTACATCACCGCCGCGCCGACCGAGGAGCAGGCCTACTTCCTCGCCACCCAGCAGGTCGACGAGGTCCGCCACTCGATCTTCTTCCACCGCTTCTTCAAGGAGGTGATCGGGGTCGGCGGCGAGACGCTGCAGCAGACCCTGGCCTCCACCCTCCCCCAGCTCAACTGGGGCTACCGCGGCATCTTCGACCGCCTCGACCTGATGGCCGAGGAACTGCGCAAGGACCGCTCGCTGCCCAAGTACGCGCAGGCGATCACGCTCTACCACCTGATCGTCGAGGGCAGCCTCGCCCAGCCCGGCCAGCACTTCATCGAGGACTTCTTCGCCTCCGAGGAGACGATGCCGGGCTTCAGCTCCGGGATGACCAACGTCTCCCGTGACGAGCAGCGCCACATCGGCTTCGGCGTCAAGGTCCTCTCCGAGCTGCTCGGCGAGGGGAACCCCGGCTGGGAGGAGAACCGGGCAGCGGTGGTCGAGCTGTTGCGCGAAACCCTCCCCTACGGCCCCGCGGTCTTCTCGCCGCCCAACCTCGATCGCTCCTACACCGAGTGCTACGGCTTCAGCCTCGAGGACATCTTCGCCTTCGGCCTCAAACTGATCCGCCAGCGCTGGCGGACGATCGGCTTCCCGACCGAGGAGATGCCCCCCGGGGTCTTCCCCTTCGACCCGGAGATGTCCGAGGACGAGGTCGCCGAGCGCCAGGTCAAGTTGATGATGGCCGGGATCCTCGGCCCCCCCGACGGGCCCAAGCCCGACTCCTCGCCGGAGACGCAGCGCCTCTACTTCGACCTGATCAGCCGCGCCGCCGACCCGAAGGCCGCAAACGGCTCGCCGCTGGTCTACCAGTGGCGGTTCAGCGACGCCGATCCCTGGCACCTGACGATCGACAACGGCTCGACCCGGGCCGAACCGGGCGAGGCGACCAGCCCCAACCTCGTCATCGAGTCGAGCTGGTCCGACTGGGTCGCCTCCGGCAAACCGGATGCCAACCAGCTGAAGATGGTCCTGCAGCGCCGCATCCGCCCGCGCGGCAACCTGCGCGAGCTGGCGCGGATGCGCAAGGTCTTCCGCTGAGCGGGGCCTGTGAGGGAGGGGTCCTCCAGCAAACGCACCCCACCAGCTTCTAGATAAGCGGGACGGGACGGGGCGTCTCTCGCCAGGGCTTGGGGGAGCGGCTCCGCTCTCGCACACCCCCTTGCTAGGAGATCGGTGGGCGCTTGTCGGCCCAAGGACGCTCAGACTCGATCTGGGCGGCGAGCGAGAGCAGAGTCGCCTCGGATCCGGGGCGGCCGACGATCTGGACCGAGAGCGGCATGCCGTCGGCGGCGAAACCGGCCGGCACCGCCATCGACGGGTTGCCGAGGTGGTTCCAGGGGATGCAGTACGGATAGAAGCGGCTCATCCCGAGCAGGGTCCAGAGCGCGCCGCGGCCCTCCCAGCGGCGCACCGGCAGCGCCGTCCCCCCCATCACCGGGGTCATCAGGACGTCGTGGGTGTCGAAGATCGCGTTGACGCGGGCGGCGTCGGCCGCCTCGCCGGCGCGGGCCTTCTCGAAGACCGCGGTCGGGATCAGGCTGCCGAGCCGCCCCATGCCCCGGGTCCGGCGTTCCAGCCGCTCGGGCAGCGGCACCTTGGCGACGTCTTCGGCGGCGCCGCGCAGGTAGCGGGGCACCATGTTGTTGCCGATCATTCCCCAGTCGGGGTCCTTTTGCGCGGTCTCGTGGCCGAGCGAGCGCAGGACCTCCGCCATCTCGGAGACCGCGCCTTTGGCCTCGTCGGAGACCGTCGGCGGCGCCACCGCCCGCGGCGCCGCGGTCGAGAAGGCGACGCGCAGCCCGCCCGGCGCCGTCCTCGCCGCCTCGACGAACGGGCGCTCCGGCGGCGGCGGCGCGCCCGGCTCCCGCGAGCCGCCGGAGACGACGTCGAGCCACAGGGCCGTGTCGAGCACGCTGCGGCTGACGCAACCGTTGGCGGAGAGCCCGTTCCAGTGCTCGAGATGGGGCGCCATCGAGACCCGGCCGCGCTGGGGCTTCAGCCCGAACAGGCCGCAGCAGGCGGCGGGGATCCGGATCGAGCCGGCGCCGTCGGAGGCGGAGGCGATCGGCACCAGCCCGGCGGCGACCGCGGCGGCGGATCCTCCGCTCGAGCCCCCCGGCGTACGCTGGGGGTTCCACGGGTTGCGGCTGACGCCGTAGGTCGCGGACTCGGTGAAGCCGCAGATCGCGAGCTCGGGCAGCAGCGTCTTGCCGACCACGATCGCGCCGGCCTCGCGCAGCCGGCGCACCATCTCCGAGTCGGCTGTGGCCGGGTCGGGGAAGGCGTCGGTGCCGCGGGTGGTCAGCTCGCCGGCGAGGTCGACTTCGTCCTTGAGCGCGATCGGCACCCCGAGCAGCGGCCGGTCGTCGCCGCCCTTGATGCGGGCCTCGGCCTGTTCGGCTTCGAGCATCGCCCGCTCGGCGAGGACCACGCGGAAGGAGTTCAGCTGCGGGTCCAGGCGCTCGATCCGCTCCAGGTGAAGTCCGACCAACTCGGTCGGTGAGACCTCGCCGGCCCGCACCATCTCGGCCTGGCGAGCCGCGCCGGCGAAGGCGATCTCGTCAGCTCCGATTGGCGCTCCCTCGGCCACACCGACGATCCTATGTGTCGTCGAGCCCTCTTGCCACCACTCCACCCAGCCCTTCGGCGAGGACGATCACCCGATCGTCCTCCGCGAGGGTCACCCGCTCGGACTTCGCCGGGTTGATGCGGACGCCGAAGCGGCTGCCGGGATCCTCTGACCTCGCGCTGGACCGAAAACCGATCGCGCACTCGCCGCGTCGGCGCGCGGCCTCGACCACGGTCGCGTAAGAGACCTCGCGGCCCGGGTGCACGTAGTCGCTCGCCGGCCGCAGGTAGAGCTCGCTGCCGCCGGCCGAGAAGAGCTCGCCGAAGACTTGCGAGAGCTCGCGGTTCTCGGAGATCTGGGTCAGCATCAGGCTGATGATCTTGTCGCTGACGATCACGTCGTCGACCCTGGTCACCTCCGCCAGCTGGCGATTGCGATCGTCGATCATCTCGCTGACGATCGTGAACTCGGCCCGGCGCCGTTCGGCGATGTCGCGCAGCTGCAGCAGGGTGACGAGGGTCCGCGCATCGGCCCGCTGCGCGTCGAGACCGTCGGCCGAGAGCACGATCACGTGGTCGACGTGCTCGAGCCCGATCGCCTCCAGGACCTCCCGATCCGTCGGGCTGTCCTCGCGCAGCTCTGCGGTCGCGTTGTGGGGGCTCGCGCGCCGCAGTTCGATGCACCGTTTTGCCTCCTGCTCGTCGCTGACCACAAGCAGGTCAGAGCCGGCGAGCAGGAACTGGTCGAACTCGCGGATGACGCCGGCGGCGCCCTGATTCCAGCCGAGGATCAGGATGCTCTCCGGCTGCCGGGCGGACGTCGGGGCGGTGGAGATCGCCGTGGCGTCGACCTCCCCCATGCTCTGCTCCGCCGCCACCAGGTGGGCGTCGTCGGCAGCGATCGCGACGATCCGCTCGCCGGCTTCGATCGGGCTCTCGGCGGAGGGGTTCAGGCGCACCGTTCCCTCGCCGTCGACCAGCCCGATCGGCGAGCAGTCCTCGTAGGCGAGCAGGGCGTCAGCGAAGGGCCGCCCGGTGAGGCTCTCGTCCTGGCGGAAGTAGATCTCGTCGCCTTTGAAATCGAGCAGCTCGATGAAGGCGACCGAGGCTCCCGACTGGCGGGCGCTGTGGACGACGAGCTTGGCGATCGTCTCGCGCTTGTCGATCAGCACCACCTCCTTGCCGCCGACGAGGCGGGCGGCGCCGAGGTTGCGCGGCTCCTGGATCTCGGCGACGACGTGGTACGGGTGTTTGCTGTGATCCTCCCCCTTGGTCAGGGCGAGGATCGTCTTGATCACCTGGGCGTCGGGTTCCTCGTCGGCTTCTGGCGAGAGGACGACGATCGAGCGCGCCCGCTCGGCCCGCACCAGGGCCAGGTGACCGAGGTCGATCGGCGAGCCGCTGCGGGTCACGATCCGGGTCCGCTTCGGCCGCACCTTCTCGCGGATCAGATCGTCCATCTCGACCTTGTCGCGGTCCGCGAGAACGACCGCCGAGGGCTTGCGCTGGCTCTCGTTGGCGATCTCGAGCTCGGAGAGCACGGTGAAGATCGTGTCCGACCAGCCGAGGATCAGCGTGTGGTCTTCCTCGAGCACCATCGAGCGCCCCTTGCGCATCTCTTCGATCCGCGAGTTGAGTCCGGTGGCGAGGACACCGATCAGGGCGCTGACGACGAAGAGGCCGCCGAGGGTGACCAGCAACATCACCGCGAGAAAGGGCCAGTGGCCTTCGTCTTCGGCGATCGTGCCGGGGTCGAGAGCGTGCAACAGGCTTTCGAACGCCTGGCCGACGACGCCGTGGTGAGCGCCGGCGCTGTTCGGGGCGAAGTTTCCGATCAGGACGATCGCGGTGAAGAGCGCGATCAGCGCCAGCGTCGCCAGCGCCAGCCAGCCGACCAGGGCCGGCGTGCCCCGCGCCATCGTGTTGTCGAAGGCGTAGCGAACGCGCTGGTGCAGGGTCGGGCGTGCCGGCATGGGCGGGGAGGATATGTCGGCCGGGGGGTTTCCGGGGAGGGCTGTCGGTACCCCTCCGCGGGAATTCAGTCGCGCGGAGGATGACCGGATCCCTCCGACGCAACGCCTGGTCCCGAGCTAGGCCTCCGCAGGGCCCGGATCGGCGCCGCTCTCGAAGCTGAAATCGGGCAGCGCCCGGTCCAGCCACGAGGGCATCCACCAGTTCCACTTCCCCATCAGCTTCATCGCCGCGGGGACGAGGATCAGCCGCACCAGGGTCGCGTCGAGGGCGATCGCCACCGCGCAGCCGAGGCCGATCTCTTTGATCGACGGCACCCCGGTGAGGACGAAGACGCCGAAGACGGCGGTCATGATCAGCGCCGCCGAGGAGATCGTCCGGGCGCTCGAGGAGAGACCCTCCGCAACCGCCCGCTCGTTGTCGCCGTGGCGCCTGTAGCGCTCGCGGATCCGCGACATCAGGAAGACCTCGTAGTCCATCGAGAGACCGAAGACGATGGCGAAGACCAGCGGCACGTTGATCGTGTCCAGCGCGCCCTGGCCTTCGAAGCCGAGGAAGCCGTCGAACCAGCCCCACTGGAAGATCGCGACGAGGACGCCGAAGGCGGCGCCGATCGAGAGCAGGTTCATCAGCACCGCCTTCAGCGGCAGGACCAGCGAGCGCAGCATCACCATCAGGACGACGAAGCTGAGCGCCAGGACGAAGAGGACGATCTTCCACATCGAGCCGCTGATCTGTTCGCGGACGTCGTGGCTGCGGGCGGTCTCGCCGCCGACGTCGACGGTCGCGACCCGGCTCAGCGCCGTGCCGGGGACGACGCTGTCGCGCAGCCGCTCGACCAGCGCGGTCGCCGCGTCGGACTCGCTCGGCGCGCTCGGGGTCGCCTGGATCAGAACGCCGGCGGCGGCGTAGGCCGGTGGCGCGACCGAGCTGATGCCGGCGGCGGTGCCGAGATCGTGAACGAAGGCGGCGACCGCTACACGGTCCGCCGCGGAGGGCGAGCCGGGGAAGGTGGCGACGATCTGGACCGGGTCCGAACCGCCGCCCAGCTGCTTGGAGGCGAGTTCGTTGCCGACCCGCACGTCGCCGCCCTCGGGGAACTGGGCCAGCGCTTCGGTGCCCGTCTGCAGCGAGAGCAGCGGGCTGGCGAGCACGAGAAGGACCGTCGAGACCCCGATCACCGCCGTCCACGGGTGCGCCATCACCCGCGCGGCCCAGGCCTCCCAGAACGGGCTCGAGCCAGGGGCGGCGGCCCCGATCTTGCGGCGACGGAAGAACCGCTGCCGCAGCGCCCGCGCGACACGGCCGACGATCCCGCCGGGCAGGACGCGGTCGCCGAGCATCGCGATCAGCGCCGGCAGCAGCGTCGTCGCGGTCAGGATCGAGACCGCGACCACGGTCATCGCCCCCAGCGCCATCGAGCGCAGCGCCTGGTTGTCGACCATCCAGAGGCCGGCCAGGGAGATGATCACCGCGAGGCCGGAGAAGCTGACCGCGAGGCCGGAGGTCGAAAGCGACTTGGCGCGCGCTTCGCGCTTGCCGAGACCGGCTTCGCGCTCCTCGCGGTAGCGGGCGAGGATGAACAGCGAGTAGTCGATCGCGACCCCGATCCCGATCATCGAGGCCATGTTGGTGACGAAGACCGAGGTCGTCATCTGCAGCGAGATGAAATAGATCAGGGCGCCGGTGACGAGGACGCTGACGAAGCCGAGCGCCAGCGGCAGCGCCGCGGCCGCCAGCGAGCCGAAGACGACCAGCAGGATCAGCGCCACGATCGGGAAGCCGCTCGCCTCGGCCTGCGAGAGGTCGCGCTTGGAGATCTCCTGCATCCCCGCCCAGATCGTCGGCTGACCGACCAGGTAGGGAGTGACCCCGGCGACGGCGGTGCCGGGATCGAGGTCTTCGCGCAGGGTCGCCGCCGAGTCGATCAGCTGGTCGGAGGACTGGTCACTGCGCAGCGCCAGGACGGCGACGCCGGTGCGCTGGAGCTGGCGCCGGGCCCGTAGCGCCGCCGGCGGCGGCAGGGTCACGTCGGCGATCGTCGCCACCTCGCGACGGACGCGGTCGACGGCGGCGGCGCGGTCTGCCGGTCCGGCGCCGGGCGCCGCTTTGAGCAAAACCGAGATCCCGTCGGCCTGGGAGCCGAACTCGTTCTGCAGCGCTTCGCTGACCTGCATCGACTGGCTGCCGGGGACGTCGAAGCCGCCGCCGCTGAGGTGTTCGGTCTGCCGCGAGGCAAAGGGCAGTGCGCAGACGACGATCACGACCCAGAGGCCGACGACCCAGCGTCGGCGGCGGCCGATAACTCCAGCAAGTCGGTTCATCGAGTCGCGCATTGCTGGTTGGCCAGCTTCGCCGACCGAGCCGCGCTCAGTGTGTGAGTGCCGTCACTCCGTGAGCCGCGTCACCCGGCGCCGGAGGCTCTTACTCGGAGACGAGCAGGTACCTGGCGGAGGCGGCGCCGGCCTCGAGCGCGGCGCTGTTGTCGCGCGCCGGATCCGAGAGCGCCTGCAGAGCGAAGCCGTCGCCGACCGCGAACAGGTAGGAGACGACCGCCTCGGCATCGAAGCGGAGGCTGAGCACCCCCTCGTCCTCCTTCGCCCTCAGCACGTCGCCGACATGAGAGCGGGTGCGCTCGAACAGCTGCCCGACCTCGCGCTGGATGTCGGGGTTGCGGCGGCCGGCGCTGAACAGCTCGTAGAGGAGCAGGAAGAAGCCGGGGTCGTTCTCGATCGTGTCGGTGAGGCTGGAGACGAGGACGTCGAGGACGTCATCGACGGTCTTTGCTCGGTCGAGCTGCTTGTCGAGCCAGGCGATCCGCAGCTCGGCGTCGCGGCGGACGACCTCGACCAGGAGCCGCTCCTTGGTCCCGAAGTAGTAGTGCAGAAGGCCGCGGCTGACGCCGGCCTCACGGGCGACGTGCTCGAAAGTCGAGGCGGCGGCGCCGCGCTGGGCGACGCTGTCACACATCGCGTTGACGATCCGCTGCGCCTTGTCGCCGCTCAGCTCGCGCTCTTTGGTTGCGGCCTCCATCGCAGTCAGTCTAGGAGAGCGGCGGACGGCCAGGCCACCCCCGCCTCCTCGCTAGGACCCGTTGATGCTCGAAGTGCTGGTGTACTCGAACTCCTCTTCGGCCCCGAAGAGAGCGTCGAGCACGGTCTTGCGGGCGTCCTCGCTGACGACGAGGGCGATCGCCGCAGCGACGAGCGCGAGCAGAATCAGGCGGCCGAGGCGGCTCTTGCGCTTCTTCGGCGCCCGCAGGCGCTCGGAGGCCTCCTGCAGGTTCTCGGCGGCCTTGCGCAGGTCCTTCTGAACCTTCTTGTCGGTGGTCACGGCCTTGACCGTGCCCTTGCCGTTGCCCGTCGCGCGGCCGTAGGCGCCCTTGGCCGACTCGAAGGCGTCACGCAGGTTGTCGCGCAGCTCGTCGTCCTCGATCAGCCGCTGCACGTACGGGTTTTCCCTCGCGGCCGAGTAAAGATCCCCGGCGCGGTCCGCCGTCTGACTCGCCTTCTTGGTCTTCGACATTCCCTCTCACTCCCTCGCTCGTCTGCAGTTGGTCTCTGAGGATATACCCGGAGCCTCAGCCGGCTAGTCCGGGTGAACGCTCAGCCAGGGCCGACGCCGTCAAGCAAGACGCCGGTATTGCGGAAGTTGAGACGGGCTTGGCGCAGAAGCCGCAATCGCAGCGGCGCCAGGCTCGGTCCCGGCAGCCGGTAGCGGCGGATGAAGAGGGAGCCGGCGTCTTCGTGGGCGCTTTCGCGGAAGCCCGGTCCGAGCAGGCGCCGGGCCGGGCGCGGGACGCTGCCCTGGGAGACGAAGTCGACTTCGTGGACGAGCCAGGGATATCGCTCAGCGGCCGTGACCTGGATCGCCCCGGTCGAGAGGTAGTGGCGCAGCGGCGCCTCGCCCAGGGTCCAGGTCACAGTCGCCCGCGGCGCCTGCGGTTCGCCGAGCCGGTTGGCGACCGCGTCCCAGTTGGGCCGCTGGAATTCCGGTGAGAAGCTGACCCAGACGCAGAAGGCGAGCGAGTAGGCGAGCAGCGCGGCGGCGAGGACCGCGCCGAGTCGCCGCGCCGAGGGCAGGGTGACGGCGATCGCGACCACGATCAGCAACGGGATCAGCGCCGGCAGCACGTTGCGGGCGAGGACGTAGTCCATGCTCGAGGAGAGCAGCGCCAGCGCCACCGGGACGCCGACCGCGACGACGCCGACGATCAGCGGCCGGGCGGCGGCGCGGCGCTCGTCGCGGTCGGCGCGGGCGGCCAGAAGCGCGAAGGCGGCGAGGCAGAGGGCGAGCGGCACGAAGGCAAGCGCCGGGCGCTCGGGCTGGCCGATGATGTCCCCGGTCTCCCCGGTGACGAAGGTCGCGGCGGTTTCCCAGATCCGGTGGCCGAGCGAGAGGTTGCCGATCCACTCGGCGTGGCCGATCGACATCTGGTGGATCGCCAGCGGCGCCAGCAGCAGGGCGGCGGCGGCGGCGATCCAGATCCCAGCCAGGCTGTCGCGACCGCGGCGGCGGGCCAGCAGCACGACCTCGGCGAGGATCGGGAAGACAGCAAAGTAGTGGGTCGCGAGAGCCAGCCCGGAGACCACCCCCCAGATCGTCAGGTCGCGGCGCCGGCCATGGCGCAGGAAACGAACGCAGTAGAGCAGCGACATGGCGCAGAGCAGGGCCAGCAGCGAGTAGGCGCGCGCCTCCTGCGAGTACCAGAGCAGCATCGGGTTGACGGCGACCAGGGCCGCCGCCATCAGGCCGGCGCTGCGCCCGCGCAGCTCGATCCCGATCAGGTAGACGAACGGGACGGTGGCGACCCCCGCCAGAGCGGAGATCGAGCGCAGGCCAAACTCCCCCGTCCCCGTCACCTGCGTCCAGACCCAGGCCAGTGCGTAGTAGAGCGGCGGCGCCGACTCGCTGAAGCCGACCGCGTCCATCGCGTGCCCGAAGCTGCCGCGGAGGATGCGACTGGCGGTGACGACCTCGTCGTGGTGGTAGCTCTGGACGCCGAGGGTGGCGAAGCGCAGCAGCGCCGCCAGCGTCGTCAGTCCGGCGACGATCCAGAAGGCACGGGAGCGGTCTCGGGCCGCCTCCCGAACCGTCTGCACATATGACGCAGGGCCCCCCCTGCGAAGGGTTGAGGCCTCCATCCCTAAGACAGGGCTACGTCGAGCGCCTCGGAGACTTCGTCGACGAAGACGAACTCCAGGCCACCGAGCTCGTGCTCGGGAATTTCCGCGACGTCTCCCTCGTTGCGCTCTGGAACGATCACTCGCTTGATTCCGGCCCTCTGCGCCGCCAGCGACTTCTCCTTCAGGCCGCCGATCGGCAGCACCTGCCCCGTAAGCGTCACCTCGCCGGTCATCGCCACATCGTTGCGAACCGGTCGGCCGCTGATCAGCGAGGAGAGGGCGACGGTCATCGCCACCCCCGCCGACGGTCCGTCCTTGGGCACGGCCCCCGCCGGCACGTGAATGTGGATGTCGTGCTCGGCGAACCAGTCCTCGCCGAGCTTGGGATCGATCTCCGCCCAGTGCCCGCGGACATAGGAGAGCGCCGCCTGCGCCGACTCCTTCATCACGTCGCCGAGCTGGCCGGTGATCGTCAGCTTGCCGGAGCCGGGCATCGCCGTCGCCTCGATGAAGAGCACGTCGCCTCCGGTCGGCGTCCAGGCGAGGCCGGTGGCGACGCCGGGAACCTTGGTGCGGCGGCGCTGCTCGGCGAAGACGCGGCGGCGTCCGAGCAGCTCGCGCGCTTTCTTGCCCGAGACCCTGACCTTGCCCTTGGCCTTGCCTTCGGCGACCTTGCGGGCGACTTTGCGGCAGATCGTGCCGATCTGGCGCTCGAGGTTGCGAACCCCGGCCTCGCGGGTGTACTCCTCGACGATCGCCGTCAGGGCGGCGTCGGAGAACTCGATCTGGGAAGGCTTGAGACCGTTCGCCGCGATCTGGCGACCGACCAGATACTGGCGGGCGATGTGCTTCTTCTCGTCGAGCGTGTAGCCGGCGAGTTCGATCGTCTCCATCCGGTCGAGCAGCGGGCTGGGGACCGTGTCGAGGACGTTGGCGGTGGCGATGAAGACGACGTCAGAGAGGTTGAACTCGAGGTCGAGGTAGTGGTCGCGGAAGGAGTCGTTCTGCGCCGGGTCGAGCACCTCCAGCATCGCCGAGGCGGGGTCACCGCGGAAGTCGGCTCCCATCTTGTCGATCTCGTCGATCATGAAGACGGGGTTGCGGGAGCCGGCGTCGCGAAGGGCGCGGACGATCGTCCCCGGCAGGGCGCCGATGTAGGTGCGACGGTGGCCGCGGATCTCCGCCTCGTCGCGGACACCGCCGACCGAGATCCGCTCGAACTCGCGCCCCAACGCCTTCGCGATCGAACGCCCGAGGCTGGTCTTGCCGACCCCGGGCGGACCGACGAAGCAGAGGATCGGGCCCGGCGAGTCGGGGTTCAGCTTGCGCACCGCCAGGTACTCGAGGATCCGGTCCTTGACCTTCTCGAGATCGTAGTGGTCGGCGTCGAGCACCTTGCGGGCGTGGACGATGTCGAGGTTGTCCTCGGTCGCCTGCGACCACGGCAGCTCGACCAGCCACTCGAGGTAGGTGCGGATGACGCCGTGCTCGGCCGCGGCGGGCGGCAGTTTCTCGAGCCGCGAAAGCTCGCGATCAGCCGCCCTGAGGGCGTGCTCGGGCAGGTCGGCGCCGTCGATCCGCTCACGGAGTTCGTTTACTTCGGCCTGCTGCTCGTCCTCCTCCCCCAGCTCCTCCTGGATCGCTTTCAGCTGCTGGCGGAGGAAGAACTCGCGCTGGCCTTTGTCGACTTCAGACTGGACCTGGGTCTGGATCTGGGTCCCCAGCTGGACGACTTCGAGCTCGCGGGCGAGGACCCGCGAAAGATGGCGCAGGCGCTTGGCGACGTCGACCTCTTCGAGCAGCTTCTGCTTCTCCTCGGTGCCGATCCGCAGCGAGCTGGCGATCAGGTGCCCCAGCGCCGCCGGGTCGTCGATGTTGGCGACCGCCAGGCTCAGCTCCTCGGGCAGGTAGGGGATCTGCTCGACGATCTCCGAGAAGGTCTGCTGGACGTTGCGGGTAAGCGCCTCCATCTCGGCGCTCGGCTCGCTGACGTCGGAAAGCTCGGAGATCCGCGCGACCAGGTAGGGCTGCTCGGTCACGTAGGGGCCGAGCTGGACCCGCTGCATCCCCTGGACGAGGATCCGCAGCGAGCCGTCCGGGACCTTGGCCATGCGGGCGACGACGCCGACCACGCCGACGTCGTAGAGGTCGTCGGGACCGGGCTCCTCCTTCTCGGGGTCGCGCGAGGCGACCATCACCAGCATCCGGTTGGTGCCGAGGACGTCGTTGACCAGCTGAATCGAACGCTCCTGCCCGACCGCTAGTGGGTTCAGCGTCTCCGGGAAGCTGACCGAGTCGCGCAGCGGCAGCACCGGCAGCGCCTCAGGCAGCGGCTGGTTGGCGCGAATCGCGTCCTCCGCCTCGAGCGGCGAGTCGACGACCTCGAGGACCGGGGCCCCCTCCATCACTTGCGGCCGATCGGAACCCGGCGGGTGGTCTCGTCCGGGTCGCGCAGCGGCAGCTCGATCCGCAGGACGCCGTCTTCGTAGGTCGCGCTGGCCTGCTCGGCGTCGACCTCGACCTGGAGCTCGACGACGCGGCGGAACGGGCCAGAGGGGATCTCGACCTGCTGGTAGACACGTCCCTCGGTCTCCTGCACCGGTCGTTCGCCGGCAATCGCCAGGTGGCGGCCGCTGACCTCGATCCCGATCTCGCTCAACGCAACGCCCGAGAGATCGACCTTGACGATCGCCCGCTGCGGGTCACCGCAGTAGTAGACGTCGACGTTCGGCGAAAAGCCAATCGTGCGCCTGTGCACGTATCGCGTCCGCCCCCAGGCATCTCCCAGCATCTGATCCATCTCCCGCCGCATGCGGGCAAAATCCGAAAAAAGGTCGCGCTGAGGCACCCGCACAACATAACCAGCCGAGGCTTGGGGAGCGACGAGACGAGGCCGGAGGTGGGTGCCCCTCCTGCTTGCTGGGATTTTCGCCGCTAACGTCGCGTCTCTCGCCAAGAGCGCCGCTGCGAAAATCAGGACGCCGCTGCGCTGGAGGGACACCCACCTCCGGCCCCACGAGCCGCACCGAGTGGCGCAAGCTTCAAAGAACTTCACGAAGCCCGCGCCTCTCGCGAGCTCGCCATGGCGAAGCGTCCTCGAGTCTGAGAGGAGGAACGGGGTGCCCCTGGAGCGCGCGGCGTCCTGATTTTCGCAGTGCCCGTGCGCGAGAGACGGCGGGTTAGCGGCGAAAATCCCAGCAAGCGGAAGGGGCACCCCGTCGCTCCCCCAGCGCTCGGGTGATGAGGGAATCGACTACGCCGGCCGCGAAGCCCAGCGGGGCGCGCGCATCAGCAGGACCGGCTGGCGCGGCGGGACGAGACCCTCGGGGCGGTTGGGCCGGAAGGTCGCGCAGGGCTCGTTCAGCTCGAGCGCGCAGAGGAGGTTCTTGTGGAAGTAGCAGTCCTCGCAGGTGGGCGGTTTTGGCTTGCGCGGCATCGGCTTGGTCATCCAAGCATCCCGGACGCCCCTGCGCTGGTCGCTACTTCGCAAATCGCAACCTCTTTGAAACGAGATCGTCACAAGTTCCCCGCGTCTTGCGAGCGGGCCGGGAGCCGCCGCTAACATTGGTCCGGATGGAGGCCCACAGGCGCACCGAGAAGCTCTCGGCATCCCCCCCGCTCTTCAAGAGCGAATTTCTCAATTTCTTCTCCCGCGTGCATCCGGCGGTGCCGGCGGTGATCTTCGTTCCGGTAGTCGTCGCGATGGAGTGGCTGGGGACCGACCACGGCTTCGGCGTCTGGCAGCTGATCCTGCTGACCCTGGCCGGGATCGGCGTCTGGACCCTGACCGAGTACTGGCTGCACCGCCTGGTCTTCCACTGGGAGCCCGACAACGCCTTCGGCCGCCGCATGCACTTCATCATCCACGGCATCCACCACGACCACCCCAACGACAAGATGCGGCTGGTGATGCCCCCGTCCGTATCGATCCCGCTGGCGGCGCTCTTCCTGCTCGCCTTCTGGCTGATCCTCGGCTCAGCCGGCTTCCCGATCTTCGCCGGCTTCATCGCCGGCTACCTGTTCTACGACTACACCCACTACTACGTGCACCACTTCGTGCCGAAGACCAGGTTCGGCAAACGCCTGCGCGAGCACCACATGCGCCACCACTTCCAGGATCACCGCTTCGGATACGGCGTCTCCTCGCCCCTCTGGGACGCGGCCTTCCGCACGCTGCCGCGCAAGCGCAAGTAGCGCGGGCTAGCCAGCATCCTGCGAGAGGGGAGCCCCACCCAACACGCAGTCAGACAGCGAAAGCAGGCACCACGAGGCCACCTCCGGCGACCTGGGAGCGGGAGCTTCTCGCGAAGCCGTCGCTTGCTTTGAGCTTCTGATGGACGGAGGCGATTCGTGGGAGCACACACCTCCTATCCGGCAGCACCTGAGCGCAGGGCAAGCTCTATTTCGAAACGGGCATCGGGATCGTCCAACTGGTCGCCCAGCAACTCGCGCAGCCGCGCGACCCGGTAGCGAGCCGTCTGCGGGTGGACATGCATCTCCGCCGCCATCGCGACCGCGTTGCCGTGGTGGCGGACGTGGGCCAGCGCCGTCTCCCGCATCCTCCCCTGTGCCTTCTCGGTCAGCGTCCGCAACGGCTCGAGCCGGAGGGCGGCGATCCGCGAGGCCAGCGGCCGCCCCTCGAACAGCAGTAGGTCGGCGAGGTGCTCCTCCGCTACCAGCAGGCCCGCCGGCGGCAGCGCGCCCGCGTCGGAGGCGCGCAGCATCGTCAGCGCCAGCGACCACGAGTCGGCCACGCCGGCCGGCTCGGCGGCCGGGCCCAGCGCCAGCCGCGACCGCGCCGCCGCCCGCGCCAGTGCATCCGAGCGACCCGGTCCCTCCGGGTCGGGCAGCAGTAAGCAACCGGTCCCTTCGAGCACGGTCGCCAGCGAGTCCGGTGGCAACCGCCGCCCCACCGCAGCCAGATCCCGCTCGGCGCAGGCAGCCGCCGCGATCCGGCCCGGGATCGGCCACCCCGCCGCCTGGGCGGCGGCGGCGAGGTCGGCCTGCTCGGCGGGCTGCTCGCGGACCAGCAACGAAGCCAGTTCATGGCGGCGGCGGCGGCGGACGTCCTCGACCTCGGCCTGCGCCTCGGCGTAGCCGTCGACCGAGTCGGCCGAGAGCTCGTCGATGTAGGCGAAGATCGCCTCCGCCAGGAGGGTGAGCGGCTCGGCCTCGAGCTCGGCGCGGCGCCCGGCGGCGGCGATCCGGCGCCAGGCGACCCGGGCGCCGATCCGGTAGGCGGCCTGCAGCGAGTCGAGGGTCCGTCCCTGCCGCTGCTCGCCGCGGCCGAGCTGCAGGTACACCTCCCGCCCCGGCTCGCGACCGGCGTCGGGGTCGCGGATCAGGGCGACGAACTGGAGCAGCGCCTGTTCGACGCCGGTGCGGATCCCGCGGCCGAAGTTGCCCTCGAGCGGGCGCGCGTACTCGGGCACCTCGCGAGCGATCGTCCCGAGGATCTCCTCGGTGATCGCGGGGAGCTCGGGCTCGATCAGGCCGGCGACGTGGCGCGGCAGGTCCCGCCAGGGCTCGGAATCAAGCTTCTTTATCATCTATCTCATAGTTTTCTTGCAAAGAACGTGGCATAGACGCTAATACATAGCGCGAATCTTCGCGTATCTTCTTGATATGGGCGAGATGACGAGAGTCGAGAAAGGGGCGAACCTGGGCGCAGTGATCCTGCCCTTCATCGCCACCATCACCGCGATCGTCCTACTCTGGAACAGCCTGGTCAGCCCGGCCGACCTCGCCATCGCGGCCGTGATGTACCTGTTGACGGCGGTCGGCATCACCGTCGGCTTCCACCGGCTGCTGACCCACCGCTCCTTCCAGACCGCGAAGCCGACCGAGTACGTGTTCGCGATCCTGGGCTCGATGGCGGTACAGGGACCCGCGATCTCGTGGGTCTCCGATCATCGCAAGCACCACGCACACACCGATGAAGAGGGCGACCCCCACAGCCCCCACGTCGGGGTGGACGGCGGTGCCAGCGGCGTCTTCTCCGGACTCTGGCACGCCCACACCGGTTGGCTGATGTCGACCCAGGGCCGCGCCGACTGGAAGCGCTACGCGCCAGACCTCTACGAGGACCGTGGAATGAGGTTCATCAGCCGCCACTTCGTCGCCCTCGTTTACGCCAGCCTGGCGATCCCCGCCCTCGCCGGGTTCCTCGTCACCGGCACCCTCCTCGGCGCTCTCACCGGCCTCCTCTGGGGTGGGCTGGTCCGCATCTTCTTCGTCCACCACGTGACCTGGAGCGTCAACTCCGTCTGTCACTTCCTCGGCAGCCGCCGCTTCGACACCGACGATCACTCCACCAACGTGTTCTGGCTGGCCCTGCCATCGCTGGGGGAGTCGTGGCACCACAATCACCACGCCTTCCCGCGCTCCGCCGTCCACGGCCTCAAACGGTGGGAGCCGGACCCCTCCGCATTCATCATCTCCGTGCTGGAGAAGGTGGGCCTGGCCCGGAACGTGATCCGTATCTCACCTGAGCGCCAGGCCGAGCGGGCCCAGTAGCAGCGGGCGCCCTCTCACCCTCACCAGTTGGCCGTTTATACAGACTGTCGATGGGAAGAGCGATCCTTGACTAAATAGATAGTCACAGTGAGGTTAGGCTCTGCCACACTGCCACTAAGGCAGAAACTACTTTTGGATGGAAAGGAATTCGATGCCCAGCACTAGGAACGTACTCGACGAGGCCAGGCACCTGGTTCAAACGCGCCTTGCCGACCTTGACGAGGAGCGCAAACGCCTCGAGCGCGCCCTCGCGGAGCTCGGTGGCAAATTCGTCAAACGCGCCCCCGGTCGCCCACGCGGCAGCTCCAACGCCAAACCGGCCGGTACCAGCACCGCTCCCCGCCGCCGCAAACGACGTGGCGGCACCCGCGCCGACCAGGCCGTGAACCTGATTACCAAGGAGCCTGGCATCAGCGCTTCGGACGTCGCCAAGCAGATGAAAATCAAGCCGAACTACCTGTACCGGGTCCTCGGCGACCTCGAGAAAGAGGGCCGGGTGAAAAAGGACGGCCGTCAGTACTACCCGGCCGGCTGAGCCCGACCAGCTTCAGTTCACGCGAGGCCGGCCACATGGGCCGGCCTCTCCCGTCGGGGGACGCTTAGATCAGACCCAACTGGCTGACCGCGTCGCGCTCCTCCTGCAGCTCCATCACGCTGGCGTCGATCCGCTGACGCGAGAACTCAGGCACCTCGAGCCCCTCGACGACGCTCCACTCGCCGCCGCTACAGGAGCAGGGAACGCCGCAGACGATCCCCTCGCCGATGCCGTAGGAACCGTCGGCCGGCACCGCCATCGAGACCCAGTCTCCATCGGGAGTCCCGAGCACCCAGTCGTGGACGTGGTCGATCGCCGCGTTTGCCGCGGAGGCGGCGCTCGAGGAGCCGCGGGCGGAGATGACCTCGGCGCCGCGTTTGGCGACCCGCGGGATGAACTCGTCGGCGATCCAGGCCTCGTCGTCGACCGCGTCCCAGGCGCTGCCACCATCGACCCTGGCGTTGACCAGGTCGGGATACTGGGTGACCGAGTGGTTGCCCCAGGCGGTCATGTTGGTGACCGACGAAACCGGCTTGCGGAGCTTGTTGGCAAGCTGGGAGATCCCCCGGTTGTGGTCGAGGCGCATCATCGCCGTGAACCGCTCCCGCGGCACGTCGGGCGCGTTCGACATCGCGATCAGGCAGTTGGTGTTGGCCGGGTTGCCGACGACAAGGACCTTGACGTCGTCGGCGGCGCCGGTGTTGATCGCTTCTCCCTGCGGCTTGAAGATGCCGCCGTTGGCCTCGAGCAGGTCGGAGCGCTCCATGCCCGGACCCCGGGGACGGGCGCCGACCAGAAGCGCGACGTTGGCGCCGTCAAAGGCCTGCTTGGGATCGTCGCTGATTTCGACCCGGCTCAGCAGCGGGAAGGCGCAGTCGTCGAGCTCCATCGCGGTTCCCTCGGCCGCCGTGATGGCGTCGGGGATCTCCAGCAGGCTCAGCTCGACTGGGGTGTCCGGGCCGAGCATCTGGCCGCTGGCGATGCGGAACAGCAGCGCGTAGCCGATCTGACCGGCCGCGCCGGTAACGGTGACCTTGACGGGGGTGCTCACGGTTTGTTCTCCTCGGAGTTGTGGTTTTGGGACCGCTAGGCCATCGCTGCCTGAAGGTTCTCGTCGATCGAGGCCAGGAACTCCTCGGTGGTCTGGTACTCCTGGCCCTCGCCGACGAGCAGCGCGAGGTCTTTGGTCATCTTGCCGCTCTCAACCGTCTCGATGCAGACCCGCTCGAGCGTCTCGGCGAAGTTTGAGACCTCGGGGGTCTCGTCCATCCGCCCGCGCGCCGAGAGGCCGCGGGTCCAGGCGAAGATCGAAGCGATCGGATTGGTCGAAGTGGGTTTGCCCTCCTGGTGCTGGCGGAAATGGCGGGTGACGGTGCCGTGCGCGGCCTCGGCCTCGACCGTCTTGCCATCGGCGCTCATCAACACACTGGTCATCAAGCCGAGCGAGCCATAGCCCTGGGCAATCGTGTCGGACTGGACGTCGCCGTCGTAGTTCTTGCAGGCCCAGACGTAGCCGCCCTCCCACTTCATCGCCGCGGCGACCATGTCGTCGATCAGACGGTGTTCGTAGGTGATCTCGGCGGCCTCGAAGTCGGACTTGAACTCGGTCTCGAAGACCTCGGCGAAGATCTCCTTGAAGCGACCGTCGTAGCGCTTCAGGATCGTGTTCTTGGTCGAGAGGTAGACCGGGTAGCCGCGGTTGAGGCCGTAGCGCAGCGAGGCGCGGGCGAAGTCGCGAATCGAGTCGTCGAGGTTGTACATAGCCATCGCGACGCCGGCGCTGGGGAAATCGTAGACGTCGAGCTCGACCGGCTCGGAGCCGTCCTTGGGGGTGTAGGTAAGCGTCACCTTCCCCTCGCCGGGAACGACCATGTCGGTGGCGCGGTACTGATCGCCGAAGGCGTGGCGGCCGATCACGATCGGCTTGGTCCAGCCGGGCACCAGCCGCGGAACGTTGGAGATCACGATCGGCTCGCGGAAGATGACGCCGCCGAGGATGTTGCGGATCGTCCCGTTCGGCGAGCGGTACATCTCCTTCAGGCCGAACTCCTCGACCCGCGCCTCGTCCGGGGTGATCGTCGCGCACTTGACGCCGACTCCGTGACGTTTGATCGCGTTGGCGGCGGCGAC